>NZ_JBHXQN010000001.1:170454-414835 GCF_042717785.1 Streptomyces sp. NPDC058619 | reverse complement strand
GAGCTACAGACCCTCCTCGCGACATGGACCGGCGTCTGCCCCACCTGCCACCGCGACATACCCACACCAGCCCCAACCTGACCAAGCCCTACTAGGGTCCGGTTCAGCCATGGGGAAGTCTCTTTTCCTCGACGGTGAGGCCCTCGGTCGGGACTGCCATCCCGGTCGGGGGCCGTTCGTGTTGCCGTCGAACTTAGGTGTGACTTCCAAGGGCTTCGGCCGATTTGTGTGCACTTCACTCGAACGTGTGACGGAATGGCGAGTTCCGGCGATGCGTGTCAACTCGACTGTTTTGGCGCCGACTTGGAGGAATCGAAAATCGGCGCCGAGGGGATTGACGGGCGGAGTTGGTCCAGACCAAGGTGTGCCGCATGGGGAGATCTCGCGTGCTTCTTGCCGCGCTCGCGTCGTTGTCGCTCGCCCTCGGGGCCGCCGGATCCGCTCAGGCCGGGGCCGGGGCCGGGGAGGGGGGCGGGGAGGGGGGCGGTCCGGCCGAGGCCGGGGGCGGTCGGCCCGGGGTGGGGCTGCCGCCGGTCGTGTCCCACGTACCGACGCAGGAGAAGGTCGTGTTCATCACGATCGACGACGGCTGGAACCATGATCCGGAGGCTGCCCGGATCCTGCTGGAGAAGCGGGTGCCGGCGTCGTTGTTCCTGCTGCCGGGAGCGACCGCGTACGACACGCAGTACTTCACCGCTCTTGCCGAGCAGGGGCGGGTGACCGTCGAGAACCACACCGTCAACCACCCGGACCTGACCGCGCTCGACGCGGCCGGCAAGGACGCGGAGGTGTGCGGGGCGGGTGAGCAGCTGGAGGCGGCCTTCGGCAGGCAGCCGAAGCTGCTGCGGCCGCCGTACGGGGTCCTGAACGACGACGTGCGGCTCGCGGCGAAGGCGTGCGGGGTGAAGGCGGTGATCACCTGGACGCACGACTTCACGACCTGGAGCGGGACGCCGGCGACGCCGCAGCTCAAGAGCGGCGACATCGTGCTGCTGCACTTCACGCCGACGCTGGCCGCGGACCTGCGGCGGGCGCTGGACGCGGCGAGGGCCGCCGGACTGAAGCCGGCGGCCCTCATGCCGCACCTGAAGGCGGCCGGGCTGGTCTGAACGGCGAGGAGTAGGCGGGCCCGTGCCGGCGGGCCCCCGTGCCGGCGGGCCCGGAGAGGCCGTACGGCCCGTGCCTACAGGCCCAGGTCGCGGTGGACCTTCGTGTTCGAGGCCTGGGCGCGGGGGCGGACCACCAGCAGGTCGATGTTGACGTGGCTGGGACGGGTCACCGCCCAGGTGATGGTGTCGGCCACGTCGTCGGCGGAGAGCGGGGCGGCGACGCCCGCGTAGACCTTCTCCGCCTTCTCGGTGTCGCCGCGGAAGCGGGTGGTGGCGAACTCCTCGGTCTTGACCATGCCGGGGGCGATCTCGATTACGCGTACGGGCTGGCCGACGATCTCCAGGCGGAGGGTCTCGGCGAGGACGCGGGCGCCGTTCTTGGCGGCGACGTAGCCGGCTCCGCCCTCGTACGTGGAGTGCCCGGCGGTGGAGGAGAGCACGACGACCGTGCCGTCGCCGGAGGCGGTGAGGGCGGGGAGCAGCGCCTGGGTGACGTGGAGGGTGCCGATGACGTTGACCTCGTACATCGTGCGCCAGTCGGCGGGGTCGCCGGTGGCGACGGGCTCGGCTCCGATGGCGCCGCCGGCGTTGTTGACGAGTACGTCGCAGCGCTCCAGGGACGCGGCGAAGGCGTCGACGGCGGCGCGGTCGGTGACGTCGAGGGCGTGGGCGGCGGCGGAGTGGCCGGCCGCGGTGATCTCGGCGGCGAGGGCCTCGATGCGGTCCTTGCGGCGGGCGGTGAGGACCACGTGGTAGCCGGCCGCGGCGAGTTGCCGGGCGGTGGCCGCGCCGATGCCGCTGCTCGCGCCGGTGACTACGGCGGTTCGGGTGGCCGTGCTCATGTGCGGGCTCCTCGCTGGTGCTCGGTGTTGCCCGGTCGGTCGTTCGTTCATCCGTACGGGCCCTTCACCGCCAGCATAGGCGCGGGCGGAGCCGCTCACCGGCCGCGCGGGGCGTACATGATCAGGGCCATGCCGGCCAGGCAGACGAGGGCTCCGGTGATGTCCCAGCGGTCGGGGCGGTAGCCGTCGGCGACCGCGCCCCAGACGAGGGAGCCGGCGACGAAGACCCCGCCGTAGGCGGCGAGGACGCGGGCGAAGTCGCCCTGGGGCTGGAGGGTGGCGACGAATCCGTAGAGGCCGAGGGCGATGACCCCGGCGCCGATCCAGGCCCAGCCCTTGTGCTCGCGCACGCCCTGCCAGACGAGCCAGGCGCCGCCGATCTCCAGGAGGGCGGCGAGGGCGAAGAGGGCGGCGGAGCGGGCGATCAGCATGGCCCCACGGTATGCGGGCGCTCCGCGGCCGGGGGTGGGGGCAGATGGGGGTGGGCGCGGGCGCGGGCAGACGGGCGCGGGCAGATGGGGGTGGGCGCGCCCTCCTTCGTGTGATGGTCCGACCGGACGGGGTGGGTGCTGGCTAGCCTCCGCGCGTGGAGGTGATGGCGGTGCGCCGTGGTGCCGTACGGAGTGTGGTGGTGGCCGGGTTGCTGACGCTCGGCGTGAGTGTGCCGGCGGGAGCCCGTGCGTGGGCGGGGCCGGAGGCCGACGTGGCGTACCACGGGCGGGTCGCGCTGTCCCAGGGGCAGCTGCGGATCTGGCTGGTGCCGGAGAACGACGGTCCGGCCGCGCTGGCGAACGCGACGGTGCGGGTCCGGCTGTCGGCGGACCTCGCGGACCGGCAGGAGCTGGCGGGGGGCTGCGCGCGGGTGGGGCTGCGCGAGGTGGTGTGCGAGACGGGGCCGTTGCCGCTGCACGGGCGGGGACGGCACATCGGGCTGGAGCTGGGGCTGCGGGAGCCCGCGGCGGAGGTGGTGGTGCGGGTCGACACGTGGTGGAACGGCGGGGCGACGGACCGGAACCACCTCAACAACGAGCACGTGGTGCTGGCGCTGGACACGGGTGATGCCTACGCCTTCTGAGGGCGCGGACGGGGGCGGGGCTCGTGCGGCGCTGCCCCCCGGGCGGCGAGGAGGCCGCCGGTGCGCCGGGCGGGGCCGGATGCCGTGACGGTACGGACGAGGGCGCCGCTGACGCTCAGGACGAGACGGCCGACGGGGTGGCGTTCGCCGTGGTAGCTGTCGAGCAGCGCCTCGGGGTCGGGGGTCCGGCCCGCCGGTGAGGCCGTGCGGAGTCCGGCGGTGCGGGGGTCAGGCCGTGCCGGGTGAGGCCGTGCGGGGCCAGGCCGTGCCGGATGAGGCCGTGCCGGGTCAGGCCGTGCCGAATTCGACGAGCGCTTCGTCGACGATGCGTTCCAGGCGGGCGTGGTGGGCGCCGCGCCAGTAGACGCGCTCGCAGTCCACGCACTGGGCGAAGACGTCGTAGGAGCGTTGGGTGCCGTCTTCCAGGCGCTCGCCGACGCTGTCCTTGGTGGCCTCGCGGAGCGTGCCGTTGCACGCGGTGCAGCGGGTCCATGGGGCGAGTGCGGGGGCGAAGCGGCCAAGGATGTCGCGCAGTTGCTCGTCGGGGTTGTCGCTGTAGACGTACGCACCGGCGAAGATCTCGCGGCGGCGCAGCAGTCCGCGGTCGCGGGAGAGCAGCACACGCTGTTCGGCGGCGGAGCGGGTGGCGAGGGCGGGGTCGCCGATGTCCTCGTTCTCGTACGCGGCGTCGACGCCGAGGAGGCGCAGGCGGCGGGCGAGGGTGCCGAGGTGGACGTCGAGGAGGAAGCGGAGGGGGGCGCCGGGGACGTGCTGGGGGCGGTCGACCGCGAACACCTCGACGGACTGGCCGTCTTGGGGGACGTAGGACACGGGCACCTCGTGTCCGTCGACGAGCAGCCGGCCGACCTCGGTGAGAGGGACACCGGTCGATTCGACGACGTGGCCGAGGCTGGAGGCGCCGTCGGTCGTGGTCGGTACGCGTTCCGCGCGCCGGCTGGGCGGGGCGAAGAGGCGCAGTTCAGGGGCGAGGGTGAGCTGAATGCCGGGTCCGTTCACCCGGTCAGCATGCCACTGCCGAGGGGGTGGCAGCCGCCGAATTACCTGGCGCCTCCGCCTCCGCCCCGGTGCCGCCTCCGCCCCCGGCGGTGCGCGCCGACCGCGCCGCCGGGGGCGCCGGGCGCGAAGCCCCGCGGGGGGTGCGGCCGCCGCCCGGCGGGGCGTGCCGGGCGCGCGGGTGCGGTGCTCTGGGGTGCGCGTGTCCGGGGCGGGGGGTGGGGCTACCTCAGGGGGTGGCGCCAGTCCCGGCTCGGGTGGGGGACCCCCGGCGGGTACTCGAAGTCGACCTCCCCGAGGCAGGTGAAGCCCGCTCGACGGCACACCGCGTTGGACGCCGGGTGGTCCGTGCCGGGGAAGGCGTGGACGGCGGCCCGGGTGCCGTGGGCGCGGGCGTACGCGAGTAGTTCCGTGAGGGCGGTCACGGCGAGGCCGCGCCCCTGGTACTCCGGAAAGACGGCCCAGCCGGCTTCGTACACCGGCTCGCCCCGCCACTCCCGTTCCCAGAAGCCGACCGAGCCGACCGGTTCCGCGGTGTCCGCGAGGGCGACCCGGAACATCCGCCCGGCGGCGGGCTCCCGCGCGCTGAGCGCCTCGTACCGCTGCTGGCGGCCGGCGAGCTTCTCCTCGCTCTCCGGGCCGCCCAGGAACCGGGTCATCTCGGCCGAGTTCTTGCGCAGCAGCAGCGGGAAGTCCTCCGGGGCCCAGGCGGTGAGCCGGACCTGGGCGGGGTTCTCTCGTCGCGTCATGCCCGCGAGGCTACGTCCGGCGCCGCCCCCGTGTCCGGTCCCGCGTCGCCGTCCCGTGCCCGGTCCCGCGTAGCCCCCGTGCCCGGTCCGGTGCCGCCGGCGTGCCATCCGGGTACTGCCTTGGCGTGCCCGGCGCCTGGCGGGAGAGCGGTGCGTTGCGGCGCGGTCGAGGGGTGCCCGATGAGGGACACCGCCGACGGAGAGAGAAGGTCCGACCTCGGAGAGCCGGGCGCCGACCTCGGAGGGTCGAGCGCCGACCCCGGAGGGTCGAGCGCCGAGCCCGTGGAGCCGAGCGTGGAGCAGGGAGTCAGGGCCAGACCAGGCAGTACGGCTGGTGGCCGGCCTCGTGGAGGCGGTGGGAGAAGTCCTGCCACTCGTGGAGGAGCTGGTAGACGTTGAACGCGTCGCGCGGGCCGCCGCGGTCGGGGACGGTGGACCAGATGAAGGCGGCGGCGCCCACCGACTCCTCGCCGATGCCGCGCAGCGGGTCGACCACGGTCATGGGGAGCTTGACCACGGCGTAGTCGGGGTGGAGGACGACGAGTTCCAGCGGGGGCACCTTGTGGAGCGGTATGCCCTCGATGCCGGTCAGGACCATCGCGGCCACCGTCTCCGGCTTGATCTTGCTGAAGAGGCCGCCCATGCCCAGCTCGTCGCCGCCGAGCTCCTCGGGCCGCATCGTGACCGGGACGCGTGCCGCCGTCGCGCCGTCGGGCGCGCCGAAGTACTTGTACGTCACTCCCATGCCGCGCCCCCGGGGAAGGTCGTCGGGGGCGTCCAGGGGGTTCGGGACGGCGTCGGCCGCCTCGGCGGAGCGGCGGCGGTGCCTGCCGCGGCGGCGGGATTCGCGGGCCTCGCGGGCGCGCTGCGGGTCCAGGCCGTCCGTACCCTCGCCCGGTCCACCACCGCGTTGCATATATCCACCCGACTGGTATTGCCTGCCCCGGCCCCGCGGCCCCCGCCACGCAGCCTGATCATCATGGCAGTGACCTCCCCCGCGGTGGCGCGGTGAAACGCCCGTCCGCAAGTCTGTCGCGGCCTCTGAGACCATGGCTGGTGTGAGCTACCCGTACCCGTATGAAGCCCCAGTTTCGCAGACGCTCTTCGAGCGCGCGTCCCTCGTGACCCCCGGCGGCGTGAACTCTCCCGTGCGCGCCTTCCGCGCCGTGGGCGGTACGCCCCGGTTCATGGTGTCCGGCACCGGTCCGTACCTCACGGACGCGGACGGACGGGAGTACGTCGACCTCGTCTGCTCGTGGGGACCGATGATTCTCGGCCATTCCCACCCCGAGGTGATCGCTGCCGTCCAGGCGGCCGTCGCCCGCGGTACGTCCTTCGGTACGCCCGGTGAGGGCGAGGTCGCGCTCGCGGAGGAGATCGTCGCGCGCGTCGAGCCCGTCGAGCAGGTGCGCCTGGTGTCCTCCGGCACCGAGGCGACCATGTCGGCGATCCGGCTGGCACGCGGCTTCACCGGGCGCGCCAAGGTCGTGAAGTTCGCCGGCTGCTACCACGGTCACGTGGACGCGCTGCTGGCCGCCGCCGGTTCCGGCCTCGCGACCTTCGCGCTGCCGGACACCCCCGGGGTGACGGGCGCGCAGGCCGGCGACACGATCGTGCTCCCCTACAACGACCTCGAAGCGGTCCGTGCGGCCTTCGCCGCGCACCCCGGCGAGATCGCCTGTGTGATCACCGAGGCCGCGCCCGGCAACATGGGCGTGGTGACGCCGGCCGCGGGCTTCAACCAGGGGCTCGCCGACCTGTGCCGCGCGGACGGCGCGCTGTACATCTCCGATGAGGTGATGACCGGATTCCGTACCTCGCGCGCGGGCTGGTACGGCGTGGACGGGGTCAGGCCCGACCTGATGACCTTCGGCAAGGTCATGGGCGGCGGCTTCCCGGCCGCGGCCTTCGGCGGCCGGGCCGACGTCATGGGCCACCTCGCTCCCGTCGGCCCCGTCTACCAGGCGGGCACGCTCTCGGGGAACCCCATCGCCACCGCCGCCGGTCTCGCGCAGCTGCGGCTGCTCGACGACGCGGCGTACGCGAAGATCGACGCGGTGTCGGGGGAGATCCAGGGCCTGGTGACGGCCGCGCTCGCCAAGGAGGGCGTGGCGCACCGGGTGCAGACGGCGTCCAACATGTTCTCGGTCTTCTTCACCGAGGACGAGGTCCGTACCTACGACGACGCGAAGAAGCAGGAGTCCTTCCGCTTCAACGGGTTCTTCCACTCGATGCTGGCGCAGGGCGTCTACCTTCCGCCGTCGGCCTTCGAGTCCTGGTTCGTGTCCACCGCCCACGACGCGCAGGCGGTCGAGCGGATCGCGGCCGCGCTGCCGGCCGCCGCCCGGGCCGCCGCGGAGGCCACCGCATGAACGCCCCCGGCAATTACACCGGCAACCACGCCGGCCACGCCGACGCCGGCACCGGCGGCGCCCACAGCCGCCTGCCCGGCGACGCCCCCGACTTCACCGTCGTGCACCTGGTGCGCCACGGCGAGGTGCACAACCCCGACGGGGTCCTGTACGGCCGTCGCGCGGGCTACCACCTGTCCGAGCTGGGGCGGCAGATGGCCGACCGGGTCGCCGAGCACTTGGGGGGCCGTGACATCACCCACGTGGTGGCCTCCCCGCTGGAGCGGGCGCAGGAGACGGCCGAGCCGATCGCCAAGCGTCACGGTCTGGACCTGGCCACGGACGCGCGGCTGCTGGAGGCGGGGAACGTCTTCGAGGGCAAGACCTTCGGGGTCGGCGACGGCGCGCTGCGCAAGCCCGGCAACTGGAAGCACCTGACGAACCCGTTCAAGCCCTCCTGGGGCGAGCCGTACGTCGAGCAGGTGGTCCGGATGATGAGCGCGCTGGAGACGGCGCGCGACGCGGCCCGCGGCCACGAGGCCGTGGCGGTCAGCCACCAGCTGCCGATCTGGATCGTGCGCAGCTTCGCGGAGAAGCGCCGGCTGTGGCACGACCCGCGGCGCCGCCAGTGCACGCTGGCCTCGCTGACGTCCTTCACGTACCAGGGCGACACGCTGGTCTCGGTGGGCTACAGCGAGCCGGCCCGGGACCTGGTCCCGGCGCACCTGCTGGCGGGGGCGAAGCCGGTGAAGGGCAAGTCGAAGGCGTTCGGCGCCTGATCGCCTGGTCGCCTGACCACTTGATCGACGGTCTGTTACGAACCGTTACGGCTTTTCCTAAATAAATACAAGTCGCATGGGAATCACCGTTCTAGTACCGCACAACCCGTCGAATTGTCCGTTTATATGGGCAATGACGTGTGGGTGGCGGGGGACGACGAGGACGGTGACATGCGCGACTTCAGTCGAAGGGGAGTGCTCGGACTCGGACTTGGCGCCGTTGCGGCGGCCGGCGTCGCCGGCTGCGGTTCCGGTGACGCCGGTTCGGGCGGCCCGGGGCGGGGGGACTCCACTCCCGGCCCGGGCGGACCTCCCGTCAAGTCCATCGGCGACGGCTCCACGGCCGACACCGGGCCGCAGCCGAACCAGCCGGACAAGCCCGTGCCGCTCCAGCCGGGCGAGACCCCGCCGCAGTTCGTCGTCTTCAGCTGGGACGGCGCGGGGGAGGTCGGCAACGGCCTCTTCCCGCGCTTCCTCAAGCTCGCCAAGGACCACGGCGCGGCCATGACCTTCTTCCTCTCCGGCCTCTACCTCCTGCCCGAGTCGAAGAAGGCCCTGTACCAGCCGCCGAAGAACCCCGTCGGGGCCTCGGACATCGGCTACCTCAAGGACGAGAACGTCCGCAACACGTTGAAGTACGTGCGCGAGGCGTGGCTGGACGGCCACGAGGTGGGGACCCACTTCAACGGCCACTTCTGCGGCGGAGCGGGCTCCGTCGGCCGCTGGAGCCCCGAGGACTGGCACAGCGAGATCGACCAGTCCGTGTCGTTCGTCACCAACTGGCGCACGAACACCGGCTTCACCGACCTGGAGCCGCTGCCCTTCGACTACCGCAAGGAGCTCGTCGGCGCCCGCACCCCCTGCCTCCTCGGCCGGGACGGCCTGCTGCCCGCCGCCGGGATGCTGGGCTGGCGCTACGACTCCAGCTCGCCCGGCGGCCTCCAGACCTGGCCGGTGAAGAAGTCGGGGCTGTGGGACCTGCCGCTGCAGTCCCTGCCCTTTCCCGGCCACTCCTTCGAGGTGCTGTCGATGGACTACAACATCCTCGCCAACCAGTCGAAGAACACCACCAGGGGCGTCCCGGCCAACTACCCCGCCTGGCGCTCCCAGGCCACGGCCACCTACCTCGGGGGATTCCGGCGGGCGTACGAGACGAACCGCGCCCCGCTCTTCATCGGCAACCACTTCGAGGAGTGGAACGGGGGCATCTACATGGACGCGGTCGAGGAAGCCCTCAAGGGCATGGCGGACAAAAGGGACGTACGGCTCGTATCATTCCGGCAGTTCACCGACTGGCTCGACGTCCAGGACCCCAAGGTGCTCGACCGGCTGCGCGGCCTCGCCCCCGGCCGGGCTCCGGCCGGCGGCTGGAACACGTACCTCGGTACCGCCTGACCAGGGCATTGACAGGGCGCCGGGGGGCGCGGTAGATCGACGGATTGCTCATGCGAAACTTTTCACATGAGCCTTAGCCGCGCACGTGCCCGTCGACGCAGCAGCCGCTCGACCAGCGGTCGCGCCCTCCTGCTGACCGCGGCAACCGCCGCGGGCGTCCTGGTCCTGGCGTCCTGCACGTCAGCGGACGGCGGCGGCAAGCCCTCCGGCGGGTCCGGCGGCAACTACGTCACGGGACCCTCCGGCATCTCGACGGTCGCCCGCGGCGAGCGCGTCGCGGCGCCGAAGCTCGACGGCGGGACCGTCGACGGCCAGACCCTCGACACCACCACGCTCAAGGGCAAGGTCGTCGTCCTCAACGTGTGGGGCTCCTGGTGCCCGCCGTGCCGCGGCGAGGCCAAGTACTTCGCGAAGGCGTCGAAGGAGTACGCGGACGCCGGCGCGGACGTCGCCTTCGTCGGGATCAACACCCGCGACACCAGCACGCAGAACGCGACCGCGTTCGAGGAGACCTACGGGATCACCTACCCGAGCCTCTTCGACCCCGACGGCAAGCTGATGCTCCGCTTCCCCAAGGGCACGCTGAACCCGCAGGCGATCCCCTCCACGATCGTCCTCGACAAGGAGGGCGGCATCGCCGCCCGCGCGCTGGTCGCGATCAACGACGAGCAGCTCCGCTCGATGATCGACCCGCTCGCCGCGGAGAAGTGACCCGGTGCTCACCGCCGTCCCCGACCTCCTTCTGGCCGCCGAGCCGACGGGCATGAACACCACCGTCCTGAACGGGACGCTGCTGCTCGCGCTGCCCATCTCGGTCCTGGCCGGACTCGTCTCCTTCTTCTCGCCCTGCGTGCTCCCGCTCGTCCCCGGCTACCTCTCCTACGTGACCGGGGCCAGCGGCGCCGACCTCGCCGAGGCCCGGCGCGGCCGGATGCTGGCGGGCGCGAGCCTGTTCATCGCCGGCTTCACCGCCGTCTTCGTCTCCACGGGCGCGCTCTTCGGGTTCTTCGGCTCCACCCTCCAGGAGCACCGGACGCTCATCTCCCGGGTCCTGGGCGCCGTCGTCATCCTGATGGGGCTCTTCTTCATGGGGGCGATCCCCGGCCTGACGATGCGGGAGTTCCGCTTCCACCGGAAGCCGACGGCGGGCCTGCTCGGCGCGCCGCTCCTGGGCGTGCTCTTCGGCGTCGGCTGGGCCCCCTGCATCGGCCCGACCCTGGCGGCCGTCACCACGCTGTCCATGGACCAGGCGAGCGCCGGCCGCGGCGCGCTGCTGACCGTCGCCTACTGCCTGGGCCTGGGCGTGCCCTTCCTCCTCGCCGCGGTCGCCTTCCGCAAGGCGCTCGGCACTTTCAGCTGGGTCAAGCAGCACTATGCGTGGGTGATGCGGATCGGTGGCGGCATGCTGATCCTGACCGGCCTGCTGCTCGTCACAGGAACGTGGGACAGCATCGTCAGCGACATGCGGGACTGGACCCAAGGCTTCACGGTGGGGATCTGAGGACTTAACGCACATGAGTACGACAGACAAGGCGTCCGCCGAGGCGCCGCAGCAATCCGAGGACGCCGCCGAGCCCGAGCTCGGAGCGGCCGGCGCCCAGCTGTCCACCGCCCCGCTGGAGGACTCGCCCGCCGCAGCGGCCACCGGCATCGGGGTGATCGGCTGGGCCCGCTGGTTCTGGCGCCAGCTCACCTCCATGCGGGTGGCGCTGATCCTGCTCTTCCTGCTGTCGCTGGGCGCCATCCCCGGCTCCCTGATCCCGCAGAGCGACGTCGACGCGATGAAGGTCGCCGAGTGGCGGCGGACCCACGAGTTCTGGGTGCCGCTCGCCGAGAAGCTCCAGCTCTTCGACGTGTACACGTCGTTCTGGTTCTCCGCGATCTACATCCTGCTCTTCGTGTCGCTGATCGGCTGCATCGTGCCGCGCACCTGGCAGTTCGTCGGCCAGCTCCGCAGCCGCCCGCCGGCCGCGCCCCGGCGGCTCGACCGGCTCCCCGCCCACACCACCTGGCGCACCGAGGCCTCCCCCGACGAGGTCCTCGCCCACGCCGAGACCCTGCTGGGCCGGCGCCGGTTCCGCACCGAGGCCGGGACGGGCCACGTCGCGGCGGAGAAGGGCTACCTCCGCGAGACCGGCAACCTGGTCTTCCACCTCGCGCTGATCGTGATGCTGGTCGCCTTCGCCTGGGGCAAGCTCTACACCTCCGAGGGCGGCAAGCTCGTCCTGCGGGGCAGCGGCTTCTCGAACACGCTCACCCAGTACGACGACTTCAAGTCCGGCAGCCTCTTCACCCCCGACGACCTGCCGCCCTTCAGCTTCACGCTGGACAAGTTCGACGCCACGTACGAGGAGACCGGCCCGCAGAAGGGCACCCCGCGCGACTTCAAGGCGTACGTCACCCTCAGCAGGGGCGCCCACGGGGCCCCGCAGAAGACCGAGATCGAGGTCAACAAGCCCCTCGAAGTCGACGGGGCCAAGGTCTACCTGCTCGGTCACGGCTACGCGCCGGTCATCTCGGTGACCGACCCCACCGGCAAGGTGATCTTCCGCAACGCCGTGCCGATGCTGCCCCAGGACGCGAACCTCACCTCGGCCGGCGCCATCAAGGTCACCGACGGCTACAAGAACAAGAACGGCGAGAAGGAGCAGCTCGGCTTCTCCGCCCAGTTCGTGCCGACCTTCGCGGGCAAGGGCGGCGGCACGATGCTCTCCCAGTTCCCCGCCGCGAACTTCCCCGTCATCGCCCTCAACGCCTACCACGGCAGCCTCGGCGTGGACTCGGGCCTGCCGCAGAACGTGTACCAGCTGGACACGCGCAAGATGCAGCAGTTCAAGAAGGAGAACGGCGACCCGTTCGCCCAGATGCTGCTGCCCAAGGAGACGATGACCCTGCCCGGCGGCGCGGGCACCGTGACCTTCGAGGGCATCGAGCGCTGGGCCACCTTCTCCGTCACCCGCCAGCCCGGCAGCGGCCTCGCCCTCGCGGGCGCGATCGCCGCCATCGGGGGGCTGGCCGGATCGCTGTTCATCCAGCGCCGCCGGATCTGGGTCCGGGCGGTGGCCGGCAAGGACGGCGTGACCGTCGTCGAGATGGCGGGCCTCGGCCGCAGCGAGTCCGCCAGGCTCCCGCAGGAGCTGGCGGACCTGGCCGCCGTGTTGCACGAGCAGGCGCCCTCGGCGCCCCACCCTGTCGAAGCAGAAACAGAAGCAGAAGAAGAACAAGGAGAGCGCGGATGACGCTGCTCGCAGCCGCAGCCAACGAGAGTCTGGCTGAGATCAGCAACAAGCTGATCTACGCGTCGATGGCGGTCTACACCCTCGCCTTCTTCGCTCACATCACCGAGTGGGTGTTCGGCAGCCGCAGCAAGGTGGGCCGCACGGCCGCCGCGCTGACCGGGAGCGGGGCAGGGCCGCGGGGCGCGGCCCCGGCCGTCCGGGTCCGGGGCGAGGGCGGCACCGCCGTCATCGACAAGCCGAAGGTCGTCACGCGCTCCGCCGCGGGCACCCGCGACGTCCCGGACGGCCCCGGCGCGGCCGGCGGCACCGAGAAGGGCGACCTGTACGGGCGGATCGCGATCTCGCTGACCGTGCTCGCCTTCCTCGTCGAGGCGGCCGGCGTGGTCGCCCGCGCGCTGTCGGTGGAGCGGGCCCCCTGGGGCAACATGTACGAGTTCTCGATCACCTTCTCCACGGTGGCCGTCGGCGCGTACCTGGCGCTGCTGGCCCTGAAGAAGAACGTCCGCTGGCTCGGCCTGATCCTGGTCACCACCGTCCTGCTGGACCTCGGCATCGCCGTGACCTGGCTGTACACCGAGAGCGACCAGCTGGTTCCGGCGCTGCACTCGTACTGGCTGTGGATCCACGTCTCCACCGCGATCTTCTGCGGCGCGGTCTTCTACATCGGCGCGGCCGGCGCGGTCCTCTACCTCTTCCGCGACTCCTACGAGGCCAAGCTGGCCTCCGGCGGGAAGCCGGGCAGGTTCGCCACCTCCGTCATGGAGCGGCTGCCCTCGGCGGGCTCCCTCGACAAGTTCTCGTACCGGATCAACGCCGCCGTCTTCCCGCTGTGGACCTTCACGATCATCGCGGGAGCGATCTGGGCGGGCGACGCCTGGGGCCGCTACTGGGGCTGGGACCCCAAGGAGGTCTGGTCCTTCGTGACCTGGGTGGCCTACGCCTGTTACCTGCACGCCCGCGCCACCGCCGGCTGGAAGGGCCGCAGGGCCGCGTACCTCGCGCTCTTCGCCTTCGCCTGCTGGATCTGGAACTACTACGGCGTCAACATCCTGCTCAGCGGCAAGCACTCGTACGCGGGCGTCTGACCCGACCGCACCCGACCGCACGGCGAAGCCGGTGTCCCGCCCCCGTGGCGGGACACCGGCTTCGCCGCGTACGGGGCTCGGGGCCGGACATCCGACGATCCGTCAGGTCATTCGTCCCGGACCCTTGACTCCGTACCCGGCGGTAGCCATTCTCGAGGCACCGATTGTGGGGAACATGTCAACGTCCTGTCCGGGGTTGGCCGTGTCCCCGGACGGTTCCGGTACCCCCGGACCGCGCGCTCCGCCGACCGAAGACACGGTGATGACGATGACCCACCCCGCCCGCCGCAGACCAGGCCCGTTCGGCCTGCTGACGCTGTGCCTCGCCGTGGCGGCGCTGCTGCTCGGCCTCGCACCCGCCTCCTCCGCCGACCCCGGCTGGTGGAATCCGACCGCGCGGCCCGCCCCCGACTCCGCCATCAACGTCACCGGCGAGCCCTTCAAGGGCACCGACGCCCAGGGCAAGGTCCGCGGGTTCGTCGACGCCCACGACCACCTGATGTCGAACGAGGGCTTCGGCGGGCGCCTGATCTGCGGCAAGCCGTTCTCCGAACAGGGCATCACCGACGCCCTCAAGGACTGTCCGGAGCACTACCCCGACGGCACCCTCGCGATCTTCGACTACATCACCAACGGCGGCGACGGCAAGCACGACCCGGACGGCTGGCCGACCTTCAAGGACTGGCCCGCGCACGACTCGCTGACCCACCAGCAGAACTACTACGCCTGGGTCGAGCGGGCCTGGCGCGGCGGCCAGCGGATCCTCGTCAACGACCTCGTCACCAACGGGGTCATCTGCTCGGTCTACTTCTTCAAGGACCGCGGCTGCGACGAGATGACCGCCATCCGCCTGGAGGCGCAGAAGACGTACGACATGCAGGCCTACATCGACAAGATGTACGGCGGCCCCGGAAAGGGCTGGTTCCGCATCGTCACCGACTCCACGCAGGCCCGCCAGGTCATCGAACAGGGCAAGCTGGCCGTCGTCCTCGGCGTCGAGACCTCCGAGCCGTTCGGCTGCAAGCAGATCCTCGACATCGCCCAGTGCAGCCGCGCCGACGTCGACCGGGGCCTGGACGAGCTGCACGCCCTGGGCGTGCGCAGCATGTTCCTCTGCCACAAGTTCGACAACGCGCTGTGCGGCGTCCGCTTCGACTCGGGCGCCCTGGGCACGGCCATCAACGTCGGCCAGTTCCTGTCGACCGGCACGTTCTGGCAGACCGAGCGGTGCACCGGCCCGCAGCACGACAACCCGATCGGCCTGGCGGCGGCCGCGTCCGCCGAGAAGCAGCTCCCCGCGGGCGTGTCCGTGCCGGCGTACGCCGCCGACGCGCAGTGCAACACCCGCGGCCTCACCGACCTCGGCGAGTACGCCGTCCGCGGCATGATGAAACGCAAGATGATGCTGGAGATCGACCACATGAGCGTCAAGGCCGCGGGCCGGGCCTTCGACATCCTGGAGTCCGAGTCCTACCCCGGCGTCATCTCCTCGCACAGCTGGATGGACATGGACTGGACCGAGCGCCTCTACAAGCTCGGCGGGTTCGCCGCCCAGTACATGAACGGCTCCGAGGCGTTCAGCGCCGAGGCCAAGCGCACGGACGCCCTGCGCGACAAGTACGACGTCGGCTACGGCTACGGCACCGACATGAACGGCGTCGGCGGCTGGCCCGGCCCCCGCGGCGCCGACACCCCCAACCCGGTGCGGTACCCCTTCCGCAGCACCGACGGCGGATCGGTCATCGACAAGCAGACCACCGGCCAGCGCACCTGGGACCTCAACACCGACGGCGCCTCCCACTACGGCCTGGTCCCGGACTGGATCGAGGACGTCCGGATCACCGGCGGGCAGGGCGTCGTGGACGACCTCTTCAAGGGCGCCGAGTCCTACCTCGGCACCTGGGGCGGCTCCGAGAAGCACAAGGCCGGCGTGAACCTCGCGGCCCGCGCGCCCGCGGCGGCCAGCTCCGCGGAGTGGAACCCGTTCACGAGCTACGCCCCCGGCCGGGCCGTGGACGGCGACCGGGGCACCCGCTGGGCCAGCAACTGGAGCGACGACCAGTGGCTCCAGGTCGACCTCGGGTCCCCGACCCTGGTCGGACGCGTCACCCTCGACTGGGAACGCGCCCACGCGAGGGAGTACCGCATCGAGCTCTCCGCCGACGGCACGAACTGGCGGTCCGTCTGGTCCACCACCGCCGGCGACGGCGGCCTGGACACCGCGCAGTTCACCGGGGTGCCGGCACGCTACGTGCGCGTCCACGGGGTGGGGCGCGGCACCCAGTGGGGCTACTCGCTCCACGAGGTCGGCGTCTACAGCCGCTGACGGGCACGGTTCGACCCACCGGGTCCGGCCGGGGCGGCGCCACCGCACCGGCCGGACCCGGCCCGCTCCCACCGGAGGAACCGCATGGCACGCATGCCGCTGCCCGAGCGCCGCCGCCAGCTGACGGAGGCGGCGATCCGCGTGATGACCCGCGACGGGGTCGCCCGGGCGACGACCCGCTCCATCTCCGCCGAGGCGGGCGTCTCGCTGAGCGTCTTCCACTACTGCTTCGACTCCAAGCAGGCCCTCTTCGAGTCCGTCATCACGGCCATCACCGACCACTACGTGACGGTGGTCAAGGAGGCGATCCGGCCCCGGCCCACCCTGCGGGAGACCATCCGGGCGGGTTTCGAGGCCTACTGGGACCACGTGCGCGCCCACCCGGGCGAGCACATGCTGACCTACGAGCTCACCCAGTACGCCCTGCGCCAGCCCGGCTTCGGCCATCTGGCCCGGCGCCAGTACGAGCTGTACGGGGAGACGTACGCCGAGCTCATCGAGCAGCTGCGCCGCACCGCGGCGTTCGACCTCAGCGTCCCGGTGCCGGTGCTGGCCCGCTACCTCGCGGCCATGACCGACGGGTTCACGCTGAGCCTCCTCGTCCTGGGCGACGACGGGGGGCCGGCGGGTGTGCCGGTCGTCGACACCATCACCGAGATGATCACCGGGTACGTGGTGGGGCTGGTCGAGGACGGGCCGGCCCCCGTCGGTCTGGCCGGAGCGGGCCCGGCGGGCGCATAACCGGGGGCGGCTAGCGTCAGCGGACCCGCCCGCCGGGCGGTGCCTCCGCCGGGGCCGCCTTCCACACCGTCAGCGCCGCGGCCACCGCGCTGCTGGCGCTGGCCGCGCTCGGCGCCGTCCTGCGCGAGCCGGTACTGATACCGCCGCTGGCCGCCAGCGCCGCCCTCGTGCACGGCGCCCCGACGCTCCCGTTCGCCCAGCCGCGGAGCGTCCTGCTGGGGCACCTGCTCGGCGCCGCGACCGGGTACGCGGTCCTGCACACCGCCGGCGGCAGCGCCTGGGCGGCCGCGGTGGCGGCGGCGCTGACCCTGGCGCTCACCCTGGCCGCCCGCGCACCGCACTCGCCGGCCTGCGCGACACCGGTGGTGATCGTGCTGCAGGCCCCCGGTCCGGCCGCGTTCGTACCGCTCCTGCTCGGAGCGGGGACCCTGCTCGTCCTCACCGAGTACACGGCCTCCCGCATCCGCCCGTCGGCGCCGCGCTACCCCGCGTACTGGTGGTGAGCGCCTGCCCCGGAAGCCACCCGGCGGCCGGTGGGCTACTAGTCCTTGTCCTTCTTCTCGTCCCGGTCCTTCTTCTCGTCCTTCTCCTCCTGCTCGTCCCGCAGGGACTTCAGGAACTCCGGATTGTCGTCGGGCGCCACCCACTGGGTCCGGCGTGCCCGGCCGCCGCCGAAACCGCCGCCGCCGACCGCCGACCGCTTCTTGCCCGCGAACAGCCACACCACCGGGCCGACGATGGAGAAGAGCAGGATGATGATCACCCAGACCACCTTGGGGAGGTGCTTGACCTCCTCCTCCGGCGTGTTCAGACAGTCGATGAAGGTGTAGATGGTCAGCGCGATGATCAGCAGGAACGGCAGATAGCGCAGCACGGTGTGGGACCGACTCCCAGGCAGTGACGGCGGGCCCGCGTCGGGCCCCGGTGACACCTCCAGGGTAGTTGGTGACGGATACTGGCCCCTATGGCTTACGACGATCTCCGCTCGCTGCTCCGGGCTCTGGAGCGGGAGGGCGACCTCAAGCGCATCAAGGCCGAAGTCGATCCGTACCTGGAAATCGGCGAGATCGTCGACCGGGTGAACAAGGCGGGCGGGCCCGCCCTGCTCTTCGAGAACGTCAAGG
The DNA here is from genome assembly GCF_042717785.1 of Streptomyces sp. NPDC058619. Lineage (NCBI taxonomy): Bacteria > Bacillati > Actinomycetota > Actinomycetes > Kitasatosporales > Streptomycetaceae > Streptomyces > Streptomyces sp. NPDC058619. Next base: position 397,006 of record NZ_JBHXQN010000001.1, on the reverse strand, counting down.
GCTCGGCGATGCCGCTGGCCATGAACGTCTTCGGGACCGACCGCCGGCTGCTCAAGGCCCTCGGCCTGAAGTCGTACGCCGAGATCAGCGAGAAGATCGGCGGCCTGCTGAAGCCGGAGCTGCCGCAGGGCTTCATCGGGGTCCGCGAGGCCTTCGGCAAGCTGGGCTCGATGGTCCACGTGCCGCCGAAGAAGGTGAAGGGCGACTCCGCGCCCGTCCAGGAGGTCGTCCTCACCGGGGACGACGTGGACCTGGACCGGCTGCCGGCCCTCTTCACCTGGCCCAAGGACGGCGGCTCCTTCTTCAACCTCGGCCTGACGCACACGAAGCACCCCGAGACGGGCGTGCGCAACCTCGGGCTCTACCGCCTCCAGCGCCACGACAAGCGCACCATCGGCATGCACTGGCAGATCCACAAGGACAGCCGCAACCACTACGCGGTCGCCGCCCGGCGCGGCGAGCGGCTGCCGGTCGCGATCGCCTTCGGCTGCCCGCCCGCCGTGACGTACGCCTCCACGGCGCCGCTGCCGGGGGACATCGACGAGTACCTCTTCGCCGGGTTCGTCGCGGGCAAGCGGATCGAGATGGTGGACTGCAAGACGGTCCCGCTCCAGGTCCCGGCCAACGCCGAGGTCGTCATCGAGGGCTGGCTGGAACCGGGGGAGACCCTCCCCGAGGGGCCCTTCGGCGACCACACCGGCTTCTACACGCCGCAGGAGCCCTTCCCGGCGCTGAAGATCGACTGCGTGACGATGCGCAAGCGGCCGCTGATCCAGTCCATCGTCGTGGGCCGGCCGCCGACCGAGGACGGCCCGCTGGGCCGTGCGACGGAGCGGTTCTTCCTGCCGCTGCTGAAGATCATCGTTCCGGACATCGTGGACTACCACCTGCCGGAGTCGGGCGGCTTCCACAACTGCGCCATCGTCTCCATCGACAAGAAGTACCCGAAGCACGCGCAGAAGGTCATGCACGCCATCTGGGGCGCGCACATGATGTCGCTGACGAAGCTGATCGTCGTGGTGGACAAGGACTGTGACGTCCACGACCTGCACGAGGTGTCCTGGCGGGCGCTCGGGAACACCGACTACTCCCGTGACCTCACCGTCGTCGAGGGCCCGGTGGACCACCTCGACCACGCCTCCTACCAGCAGTTCTGGGGCGGCAAGGCGGGCATCGACGCCACGAAGAAGCTGCCCGAGGAGGGCTACACCCGCGACGGCGGCTGGCCCGACATGGTCGAGTCCGACCCGGCCACCGCGGCACTGGTGGACAGCCGCTGGAAGGAATACGGACTGTGAGCCCGATCGCCGTGGGCGGACCCGCCCTGTTCATCGGCAGCGACACGCCCTGCGTGGCCCTGGTGCGCCCCGAGATCGACCCGGCGCAGCAGAGCGTACGGGAGGCGGCCGAGCGGGCGGGCGTGACGCCCGAGGAGTTCGCCGGCCCCTCGGACCTGTGGCAGCTGATCGCCGACCGGACCGACGGCGAGGGCCGGGAGGTCGACCTGCCCGAGCTCGCGGACGCCGACGCGGCCGCCTTCGCGGAACGACTGCTGACGGCGACCGCCGACCCGGAGGCCGAGTTCTCGGTGGAACTCGCGGTGGCCGGGCACGGCCTGCTCCGCCTCGACGGCCGTCCGGCGGGCGAGGGCTTCGCCTTCCTGGCGCGCGTCACCCCGCCCGGGTCCGACGCGGCGGCGCCGCTGGACGTGGAGATCGGCCCGACGGCCCTCTCGGACCTGCGCGCCGAGCTCGAACAGTTCCGCCGGAGCCTGTGATGGCCACCGCCGACGGGATCGTCGGGCAGGGCAGTCCCGCGCCGGAGGCCACCGGCAAGGTCAAGGCCTTCCTGCGGCTCGTGATGATCGAGCACTCGGTCTTCGCGCTGCCCTTCGCCTACATCGCCGCGCTGACCGCCATGTTCCGGCTGGACCGTACGGTCCACTGGGGCACGCTGCTGCTCGTCACCGTGTGCATGGTGGGCCTGCGGACCTTCGCGATGGCCGCCAACCGGATCATCGACCGCGAGATCGACGCCCGCAATCCGCGCACCGCCGGCCGCGAGCTGGTCACCGGAGCGGTGTCGGTGCGGTCGGCGTGGACCGGGGCCGGGATCGCGCTCGCCGTCTTCCTCGGCTCGGCCGCGCTGCTGAACCCGCTCTGCCTGGCGCTGGCGCCCGTCGCGGTGATCCCGATGGTGGTGTACCCGTACGGCAAGCGGTTCACGAACTTCCCGCACGCCATCCTGGGCCTGGCCCAGGCGATGGGCCCGGTCGGGGCCTGGCTGGCCGTCACCGGCGAGTGGTCCGGCGACGCGGTGATCCTCGGGCTCGCGGTGGGCGTGTGGATCGGCGGCTTCGACCTGATCTTCGCCTGCCAGGACGTGGCCGCGGACCGCGCGGAGGGCGTCAAGTCCGTCCCGGCCCGCTTCGGCGTCCCGGCGGCCCTCTGGGGCGCCCGCGGCGCGCACGTCGTGACCACGGGCCTGCTGGCCTGGTACGCCCTGGCGACGGGCGCGGGCGCGTTCTTCTGGGCCGGTCTGGTGGTCGTCGTCGCGGCGTTCCTCTACGAGCACACCATCGTGAAGCCGCACGACCTGTCCCGCCTGAACCGGGCCTTCTTCACGGTCAACGGCTTCATCGGTATCGCGCTCTTCGTGTGCGCCCTGCTCGACCTCGTGGTCAGGGGCCTGACCGTATAGGTCGGCCGGGTCGCCGGAAGTACAGCGCCGTCAGCACGCCCGCGACCAGGCCGATGAGGTGGGCGTACCAGCCGACGCCGGAGTCGGTCGGCACCACGCCGAGGAGGAACGACCCGCCCCAGTAGGCGGCCGCCGCCAGGCCCACGGCGATGCCCAGCGGGCTGCGCTCGACGAAGCCGCGCACGACCACGTACCCGAAGAGGCCGAAGACCAGGCCCGAGGCGCCGGCCCCGAGGGTGTGGGGCGGGGCGACCAGCCAGGAGCCCGCGCCGACGGCGAGGCAGACCAGGCCGCTCACGGCGAGGAAGCGCCGGATTCCGCTGAGCGCGGTCACGAAGCCGAGGACCAGCAGCGGGAAGCTGTTGGACGCCACGTGGCCGAAACCGAAGTGCAGGAACGGGTGGGCGACGATGCCGATCAGGTGGTCGGGGTCGCGGGGCCTGACGCCGTAGGGGTCCAGGGCGTGGCCGGTGACCACGTCGACCCCCTCGATCAGCCAGAGCAGGGCGATCAGACCGAGCATCAGCTTCGCGGCGGCCTTGGCCCTCTCGCTCCGCGTCCAGGTCGTTTCCAGCGTGGTGCTCACGTGCGCCCCCTCGTCCCGTCCCACCCCCTGGAACGTCTGGGACACCTTAACGAGTGCCCGCTCGCATTGGCCGGATAGTCTCGGAGGTATGACTGAGCGCAAGCGCACCCCGTGGGTGGTCGGGGTTTCCGGGGCGTCCGGGACGCCGTACGCGGCGGCGGTGCTCCGCGGGCTGCTCGCGGCGGGGGAGGACGTCGACCTGGTGGTGAGCCGGGCCTCGCGCCTGACGCTGCTGGACGAGACCGGGATCGCGTTCCGGGACGCGCACTGGCGGGACGACCTCGCGCAGTGGCTGGCCCGGGGTGCAGACGGCAAGCCGGGGACCTTCCAGGACGTACCGCTCGACGACGTGCGGTACTGGGGTGCCGGGGACCTGGCGGCGGGTCCGAGTTCGGGCTCGTACCCGGTGAAGGGGATGCTGATCGTGCCCGCGTCCACGGCGTGCGTGGCGGGGGTGGCGCTCGGGCTGTCGAAGGACCTGCTCCAGCGGGTCGCGAGCGTGACGCTCAAGGAGCGGCGCCGGCTGGTGGTCGCGGTGCGGGAGACCCCGCTGAACGGGCAGACGCTCAAGCACCTGGTGGCGCTGGAGGAGGCGGGCGCGGTCGTGCTGCCCGCCTCTCCGGCGTTCTACGCGGGTGCGACGCACATCCAGGACCTGGTGGACTTCGTCGCGGGGCGGGTGCTCGACGCGGCAGGGGTGCCGCACGGGCTGTACCGCCGTTGGGAGGGGGAGCTCGGTGGGGGCTCCCGCACCCGGGAGGCGAGCGGTGGCGGCTAGGCCTTCTTGGCGCCCCGCGGCTTGCGGGTCTTGTCCACGCGGTGCGCGGCGGCGGGCTGGTGGGCACGGGATCGGTTGGCCAGCTCCTGGAGCTGTCGCATGTGCGCGTAGGCCATCTCGATCGTGTACACGGTGAACCACTCCTGAAGATCGTCATTGATCTGTTGAAAGATTCGCAGGGTGTTGACCCTGCGTGCCTTAGATTCTATACCTAGACTTGCAGGATCACCGAATAATGGAAGGCTCCACGTAAATGGACACGGTGGATAGGCAGCTCATCCAGGCACTTCGCGAGAACGGTCGTGCCTCGTACGCGGAGCTGGGCCGTCTCGTGGGCCTCTCCGGCCCCAGCGTCACCGACCGCATCAACCGGCTGGAGACGGCCGGCGTCATCACGGGCTACCGCGCGACCGTGGCAGCCGCCGAGCTCGGCCTCGGCGTCACGGCGCTGATCGGCATCTCGCTCTCCGACGCCGCCGACCACGAGGACGTGGCGCGCCGGCTCAAGGACCTCGCCGAGATCGAGGACTGCTGGTTCATCGCGGGCGACGACTCCTTCATGCTGAAGGTGCGCGCCAACGACGTGGACGGTCTGGAGAAGATCATCCGAAGGCTCTCGGGGACGAAGGGCGTCTCGCGCACCCGGACGACCATCGTGCTCTCCACCAAGTGGGAGAACCGGGTCGGGGAACTGCCTGAGGAAGCCTGAGAGTACGGTTGGTCGCGGTTGCAGGCAGCAGGCGGCAGCAGCAGGACAGGGTTGCGGGACACAGAGGAAGGCGGGCGACCGGCATGGACGCTGGGCTCAAGCGCGAGCTGGAGGAGAAGGTCCGCTCCGGCGAGCGGCTGACGCGTGAGGACGGTATCGCCCTCTACGAGTCGGACGACCTGGCCTGGCTCGGCGGCCTCGCCCACGAGGTGCGGACGCGGCTGAACGGTGACGTCGTCCACTTCAACGTCAACCGCCACCTCAACATGACGAACGTGTGCACGGCGTCGTGTGCTTACTGCTCGTTCCAGCGCAAGCCGGGCGAGAAGGACGCGTACACGATGCGCATCGAGGAGGCCGTACGCCTGGCCAAGGCCATGGAGAACGACAACCTCACCGAGCTGCACATCGTCAACGGCCTGCACCCGAACCTGCCGTGGCGCTACTACCCGCGCTCGCTCTCGGAGCTGAAGAAGGCGCTGCCGAACGTCTCGCTGAAGGCGTTCACCGCGACCGAGATCCACCACTTCGAGACGATCTCCGGAATGTCGGCCTCCGACATCCTGGACGAGCTGATCGAGGCGGGCCTGGAGTCCCTCACCGGCGGCGGCGCGGAGATCTTCGACTGGGAGGTCCGCCAGCACATCGTCGACCACCGCACCCACTGGGAGGACTGGTCGCGCATCCACCGTCTCGCGCACTCCAAGGGGCTCAAGACGCCCTCGACGATGCTGTACGGCCACATCGAGGAGCCGCGCCACCGCGTGGACCACGTGCTGCGGCTGCGCGAGCTCCAGGACGAGACCGGCGGCTTCCAGGTCTTCATCCCGCTTCGCTACCAGCACGACTTCGTGGACATGCAGGACGGCAAGGTCCGCAACAAGCTCCAGGCGCGGACGACGATGGCGACCGGCGCGGAGGCGCTGAAGACCTTCGCGGTCTCGCGGCTGCTCTTCGACAACGTGCCGCACGTGAAGGTCTTCTGGGTGATGCACGGCGTGCAGACCGCCCAGCTGGCGCTGCAGCACGGTGCGGACGACATGGACGGCTCGGTCGTCGAGTACAAGATCACGCACGACGCGGACAACTACGGCACCCCGAACAAGCTGGGCCGTGACGACCTGCTGGAGCTGATCCGGGAGGCCGGCTTCCGCCCGGTCGAGCGCAATACGCGCTACGAGATCATCCGCGAGTACCCCGGTCCGATCGAGGGCCTGCGCGAGACCCCGCAGGCGATGCGCGTCTGACCCGCCCGCCCGCACTCCGCTGACGCAAGCCCCGGCCGGGACGGCCGGGGCTTGCGTCGTCGGTGCGTGGTCGAGCCGTGCGTGGTCGAGCGGGTGCGTGGACGAGGCGGAATGTAATGAATAGAATCCACCTATGACCCTTACTTTCACCCTGGATCCGGTGATCGACACGGCCCTGCGTGACGGCATCCTGGAGCTGTGGGCCGACGTCACCAACGCGGACGGCGCCGTCGGATTCGTCCCTCCGGTCACGGTGGACGACATCCGTCCCGCGCTGATCACGCAGCTCGCCTCGGTGGCCGACGGGGGCAGCCGGCTGCTGGTCGGCCACGACGCCGACGGCGGGCTCGCGGCGACCGCGTTCCTCACCCACAACACGCACCGGCTCCAGCTCCACTGGGTGTGGGCGTACACGGTGATGGTCCACCCGCGCCTCCAGGGTCGCGGGTACGGCCGCGACCTGATGGCCGCGGTGGAGGCCGCGGGCCGCTCCATCGAGGGCATCGACGCCATCCGCCTCGGCTGCCGCGGCGGCTACGGCCTGGAGCGCTTCTACGCGGCCTGCGGCTACAAGGAGGTCGGCCGCGTCCCCGAAGCCATCCGGGTGGCGCCGGGCGACGACCGCGACGACATCACGATGCTCCTGCCGCTGCGCTGACGCGCGGTGGGACCGGACCCCCGGCGGCCTCGTTCGCAGGGCGGGCGTGCTTCACTGGACGGGCACATCCCGACGCAGGACGACGAGAGAGAAGGGGTCACCGTGTCCCTCAAGCCGAGCGCAACGATCCGCTACACCGCGATGCGCCTGGGCATCTTCGTCGGATGCCTCGTCGCCGTCGCGGGCCTCGTCCGCCTCGGCTGGGTGCCCTCCTCGATCGGCGACGCCAACTTCGCCTGGATCGTGCTGCTCGCCCTCGTGATCTCCGCCCCGCTCTCCTTCGTCCTCCTGCGCAAGCAGCGCGACGAGATGTCCGAGCAGATCTCCGGACGCGTCGCGGGTGCGAAGGAGAAGCTCGCCTCGAACCGCAGCCAGGAGGACCTGGCGGACGACACGGCGCGCGTGAACTCGTAGCTCCCTCCGTTGGCTTCATCACACACCGAACGGCCCCAGCACCGGGTGTACCGCCCGTAACGCTGGGGCTTTCGCGTTCCCCCGGCCGGTGTGCGGGGCTCCCGTACGCCGCCAACCCAAAGAACGCCTTTGAGATTCTCAAAGCAGAAGTGTTAGCGTGTTCAACATGTCGACCCCAGCTGCGCACCCGATGACCATGAGCGTTCCGCTCGTGGCGCGCCTGCACGTCGACCTCTGCCGCCGCGTGTCCGCGGCCTGTTGCTGTTGTCGCTGACGACCGCTCCGCGTTGAGCCGTACCGATGCAGCAGCGGTCCCGGCCGGCCCTTTTCCGGCTGCCGCCACCGCAGAACCCATCCCCGCCAGTTCGTTGTGCGTCACCCCCGGAGAGTGTCCGTGTCCGCGACCCCCCAGGCCCAGGCTCCCGCCAAGGCCTCGTTCAAGTTTCCCTTCTGGGCCCAGATAATCGCCGGTCTCGCGCTCGGTGTCCTGTTCGGCTGGCTCGCCCGCAGCCAGGACATCAGCTGGCTCGGCACCACCCTGGAGAAGACCGGCGACCTGTTCGTCCAGCTGCTGAAGCTGGCGGTCGCCCCGCTCGTCTTCTTCGCGATCCTGGTGTCGATCACCAACCTCCGCAAGGTGAACAACGCCGCCCGGCTCGCCTCCCGCACGCTCCTCTGGTTCATGATCACCTCGCTGATCGCGGTCGGCATCGGCATCGGCATCGGCCTGCTGACCGACCCGGGCTCCGGCACCGGCCTCACCGCCGCCGACGGCAAGGAGCCGAAGCGGACGGGTTCCTGGATCGACTTCCTGACCGGCATCGTGCCGACGGACATCGTCACGCCGTTCACCGAGCTCAAGGTCCTCCAGATCGTCTTCCTGGCCGTCGTCGCCGGCATCGCCGCCCTCCAGCTGGGCAGCAAGGCCAAGCCGGTCCTCGACCTCGCCGAGTCCGTCCTGGAGCTGCTGCAGAAGGCCCTGTGGTGGGTCATCCGCCTCGCCCCGATCGGCACCATCGGCCTCATCGGCACGGCGATCGCCACGTACGGCTGGGACCTCATCGGCAAGTACGCGACCTTCACCGCCGACGTCTACATCGGCTGCGCCCTCGTGATGTTCGGCGTCTACCCGCTGCTGCTCGCCACCGTCGCCAAGGTCAGCCCGCTCCAGTTCTTCAAGGGAGCCTGGCCAGCCATCCAGCTGGCGTTCGTCTCCCGCTCCTCGGTCGGCACCATGCCGGTCACCCAGAAGGTCACCGAGCGCCTCGGCGTTCCGAAGGAGTACGCCTCCTTCGCCGTCCCGTTCGGCGCCACCACCAAGATGGACGGCTGCGCCGCCATCTACCCGGCGCTCGCCGCGATCTTCATCGCGCAGATCTTCGACGTGCAGCTGGGCATCAAGGAGTACCTGCTCATCGCCTTCGTCTCGGTGATCGGCTCGGCCGCGACGGCCGGTCTGACGGGCGCCACGGTCATGCTGACCCTGACGCTCTCCACCCTCGGCCTGCCGCTGGCCGGCGTCGGCCTGCTGCTGGCGATCGACCCGATCCTCGACATGATCCGCACCGCCACCAACGTGGCCGGCCAGGTCCTGGTCCCGGTCATCGTCTCGGCCCGCGAGGGGATCCTGGACAAGGAGGCGTACGCCTCGGCCTCGGCCTCCGCCCTGGACGAGCCGGAGCCGGCCCCGGCACAGGCCCCGGCCGCCACCGCGGCGGACGCCCCGGCGGAGAAGGTCCCGGCCACCGTCTGACCGCCGCACCGCACGGCACCCCGCACCCGTCGCAGCCCCTGCCCCGTCCGGGCGGGGGCTGTCGGCGTACCGGGCGGCCGGTGGTTCGTTCAGGTGGGGGGAACCGCAGCGGGGCGCGGCGCGTGGTCTTCGCGTCCCGGCCGGTCAGCGGCCGGACGTGTGCGCCACGAACTGTGCCCAGGCGTGCGGGGCGACGGTGAGGTGGGGGAGCCGGGTGTCCTTGGAGTCCCGGACGTGGACGGCCCCGGTGGCGGTCGCGTCCGCCACCTCGACGCAGGAGTCGCCTTCGCTGCCGTCGCTGTAGCTGCTCTTGAACCAGTGCGGTTCGGAGTGCTCGGTCATGTCTCTCCCAGCAGTTCCTCGATGAAGCCCTGCGACTCCAGGGGTGTGAGCGCTTGGGCCCGGATCATTCCATAGCGCAGCTCAAGGATCCGGAGCTGCCTCGGGTCGGAGACCGGACGCCCGCCGAACGCGCCTTCCGAGCGGCCGACCGCCGTGCCGTCCCCGAACTTCAGCACCTCGATCCCGCCGTCCATGCCCGCGTGAACCTCGCGGTCGGTCGGCATCACTTGGAGTGCCACATGTCGCAACCGGGCTACTTCCAGAAGACGTTCGAGCTGTCGCCGCCACACCATTGTGCCTCCGATGCGGCGGCGCAGGGATGCCTCTTCCTGGACGAAGCTGAGCGAGGGCGCGGGCTGCCGGTCGAAGAGTGAGCGCCGCGTCATGCGGGCCGCCACGTACCGCTCCACCTCGTCCTGACCGTAGGCGGGCTGGCGCATCTCGAAGAGTGCCCGGGAGTAGTCCTCCGTTTGCAGAAGGCCGTGTATTCCGTGGATGCGGTAGGCCCCGATCTCGACCGCCCGACCCTCCAGCTTCGCCAGGGCGCGGATCTTCTTCGGGTAGCGGACCTGCTCGGCGTCCGCCTTCATGGCGGCGATCCGGCCGTCCGCCCGCAGTACCTCGTCCGCCCTGTCCAGGTACTCGGGGCGGGGGATGCGCTTGCCCGCCTCGACCTTGCGGACGAGGTCCTCCCCGTACCCGATCGCCGTGCCGAAGTCGGCCGTGCGCAGGCCCGCCGTCTCGCGCCACGCGCGGAGCTGGCGTCCCAGCGCGGCCAGGACCGCCGCACCCTGTTCGTCCTCGGGGTCGACGTCCCAGCCCGCGTCGTCCGTACCGTCCCTGTCCACGCTCACGCGCGCCCACCTCCGACGTGCCGAAGTTCTCTCCGCGCCCTGTTCCCGGAGGGCTTCCGGACAGCCCGGACAGCGCGGGACAAGCGCCGGACAAAGGCCGGACGCAGGGGAGTTGTCGGTCCTCACGGTAGGGGGGTCCGGCCACGCTGAGTGATGTGAACACTCAAATCTGGGACTCCGCCGACGCGTTCGGCGCCCGGCTCGCCGCCACCCCCCGCGGCGCCCGGCAGGCCCGCCGTCTCGCCGTCGAGAAGCTCGCTGCCTGGGGTGTGCCGTCGGACGGACCGGCGCTCATCGTGGCCGAGCTGGCCGCCAACGCCGTGACCCACGGGCGGGTGACCGGGCGGGACTTCCGGATCGGTCTCACCTTGGGCGGCGGCGTGCTGCGGATCGAGGTGGTCGACACGCGCGGCGACCGGGTCCCGGGTCTCCGCGACGCGGACGAGGCCGCCGAGGGCGGGCGGGGACTGCTGCTGGTGGACGCGCTCGCGGACCGGTGGGGCGTGGACCGGGGGCTGCCGCCGTGCAAAGTGGTGTGGGCCGAGGTGGACCTGGCCGGAGGGCCGGAACACCGGGTCGTGGCCGAGCGCGACCCGGGCGGGCCAGACGTAACCCCTTGCAATCACGGGAGCTGAAACCAACCAACCCACCCCACCAGCCCCCCGTAACTCACATGGGTGAACTGGGCCAACTCGGCTGGATTTATCGATGGTTGCCGGGCATATGCTCGGCCCACAACGTCAGACATGAGACGGCCCCCGGCGGGACTGGCATCCCGGTCGAGGGCCTGACCAAGCAGGAAGCAATCACCTTCCCCATGGCTCTGAAGCAGCTTAGCGCGCCCTCGCGCGCCGCGTCCCGGGAACGTGCCGGGGTCCCCGCAGGGGGCGGTGTCGTCCACATCAAGGCGCGGCACACCGAGCAGTACACGGTGGTCGGCAACCACCTGGCCCAGCACCGTGAGCTGTCGCTGACGGCGATGGGCCTCGCCCTCCACATCCAGTCGCTGCCGACCGGCGCCAAGGTCGGCATCAAGCGGCTCACGGACCGGTTCCCGGAGGGTGAGGTGCGGATCGCCTCCGCCCTGCGGGAGTTGGAGGCGCACGGATACCTGGAGCGCAGCCGCGTGCGGCTGGCGAGCGGGCAGGTGGTCACCCGTACGGTGTCCTACAACCGCCCGCAGACCACCCATCCGGGCCTCCCGGAGCGCCCGACGCCCCCGGCCCCGCGCCGCGAGCCGGCCGTTCCGCCGGAGCGGGGGGAGGGCGCCGTACGGCGATCCCGCCCCGTGGCCGAGCCGGTGCCGGTGACCGTGGCCGAGCCGGTGTCCGAGCCCCCGCCCCCGCCCGGGCCCCCGCCCGGGCCCGGGGGTGCGGTCGTGCCGGGGTCCGGCGCGGGTGCGAAGCCCGGGGCGGAGCCCGCACACCCCCGCCGGACTTCGGGCCGTGGCCCGAGTGCGAGCCGTGCTTCGACCTTGAGCCGGAGCCGGAGCCGGAGCCGGAGCCGGAGCTGGAGCTGGAGCCCGAGGCCGAGCCCCCGCCCGCCGAGCCCTGGTCCTGGCCCGAGCCCTGGGTGGCCGTACCCGAAGCGGCCTCCGCGTCGGCCCCGGCCCCCGTGGCGGGGGAGCCGCCCGGCGCGGCGCTCCGCCAGGACGCCGTCGAGCTGCTGGCCCGGCTGCGCGAGGACGACCCCCGGCTGCTGCTGGCCGAGCGGCACGTCCGGCGGCTCGCGCCCGGGGTGTCGGCCTGGCTGGAGCGCGGGGCCGAGCCGGAGGCCGTACGGCACGTGCTCGCCGGGGGGCTGCCCGCCGAGCTGCGCAACCCGGCGGGGCTGATCGCGCACCGGCTCGCGACGCAGGTCCCGCCGCGGCTGGGGCCGCGACCGGCCGGCCCGCGGGCCGCGCGGCCCGACCCGATGCAGAACTGCGACGGCTGCGAGCGGGCCTTCCGGGCGCCCCGGCCCGGCCGCTGCCGGGACTGTCCCGAGGAGGTGGCGGACTCCGTCGCGTGAGACCGGCCGCAAGGTCGTCAGCGCCGTCGGGCGCGGTCGGGTGCCGTCGGGCGCGCCGATGGCCGCCGGGGCTCGTGCGGATTCTCCGTGCGGTCCGCGTGCGCTCCGGGTGGTCCAGTGGTGAAGAAAGGCTCCGAGGGCTGTTCAGGAGCGGTTACCGGTGCGTAAATTACCGGCGGTAACTCCCTTCCCCAGCCGCCGCTGGGTGATACCCCCGGCCGAGGAGACCGTGCAGTGGAAGCCGTACCGAAGCTGGTGGAGCCCGTCAAGACCGTGATCGGCGGCAGGGTGCGCGAGGTACGGGTCCCCGCGCTGGCGCCCGTACCGGACCGCGGTTCCCTGGGGGACCTCCCCTTCGACAACGCCCGCGAGGCCCCCGGCGAGGCGGTGCTCGCGCGCAAGGACCGGGACGGCCGCTGGTGGGACATCACGGCCGCCGAATTCGCGGCCGAGGTGCTCGCCGTCGCGAAGGGCCTGATCGCCGAGGGGCTGCGGGAGGGCGATCGGCTCGCCATCATGGCCCGTACGACCTACGAGTGGACCCTCCTGGACTTCGCCGGATGGGCCGCCGGACTGGTCACCGTCCCCATCTACCCCACCTCCTCCGCCCTCCAGGCCCGCTGGATCATCCAGGACTCCGGCGCCGTGGCCTGCGCCGTCGAGGACACCGCGCAGGCCCGCATCATCAGTTCGGAGCGCGGCAACCTGCCCTGGCTGCAACACCTGTGGGAGTTCGACACCGGAGCCGTCGCCCGCCTGGTCAAGGCCGGGGAGCACCTGCCCGACGCTCTGGTGCACGCGCGGCGGGCCGCCCGTACGCCCGACTCCGTCGCCACCCTCATCTACACCTCGGGCACCACCGGCCGGCCGAAGGGCTGCGTGATCACCCACGCCAACTTCTTCGCCGAGGTCGACAACTCGATCGAGCTGCTGCACCCCGTCTTCAAGTCGGTCAGCGACGACCCCGCCTCCACCCTCCTCTTCCTGCCGCTCAGCCACGTCTTCGGACGGATGGTCGCCGTCGGCTGCATGCGGGCCCGCGTCAGACTCGGGCACGCGCCCAGCATCCGCACCGAGGACCTCCTCACCGACCTCGGCGGGTTCCGCCCGACCTTCCTCCTCGCCATCCCCTACGTCCTGGAGAAGGTCTACAACACCGCCCGCGCCACCGCCGAGAAGATGGGCCGGGCCGCCTCCTTCGACCGGGCCTCCAAGATCGCGCAGAGCTTCGGCGAGCTGGTCGAGGGCAAGGCGCCCGGCCTCGGGCTGCGCGCCGCCCGCGCCCTGTACGAACCGCTCGTCTACCGCCGGGTCCGGGCCGCGCTCGGGGGCCGCGTCAAGTACGTCCTCAGCGGCGGATCCCCCCTCGGCCGCCGGCTCGCCGCCTTCTACACCGGAGCCGGCATCGAGGTCTTCGAGGGCTACGGGCTCACCGAGACGACCGGCGCCAGCACCGTGACCCCGCCGCTGCGCCCCCGCCTGGGCACGGTGGGCTGGCCGCTGCCGGGCACGGCCGTACGGATCGCCGACGACGGGGAGGTGCTGCTCGGCGGCCGCCACGTGTTCGCCGGGTACTGGAACTCCGGGCACGCGGTGCCGCCCGACACCTGGCTGCCGACCGGCGACATCGGGGAGCTGGACGACGACGGCTACCTCACCATCACCGGCCGCAAGAAGGACCTGATCATCACCTCCGGCGGCAAGAACGTGGCCCCGGCGCCGCTGGAGGACTGGCTGCGGGCCCACCCGCTGGTCGGCCAGTGCCTGGTGGTCGGCGACAACCGGCCGTACGTCACCGCGCTGATCACGCTGGAGCCCGACGGGCTGATGCACTGGCGCCAGATGCACAAGAAACAGGACGTACCGATGAGGATCCTCGTCCAGGACGAGGAGCTGCGGGCCGACCTCCAGCGGGCCGTGGACGAGGCGAACAGCCTGGTGTCGCGGGCCGAGTCGATCCGCCGCTTCACGGTCCTGCCGGGGGACTTCACGGAGGAGGGCGGGCACCTGACCCCGTCCATGAAGCTCAAGCGGGACGCGATCGCGCGCGACTACGCCCGCCAGATCGACGAGCTGTACCGGGGCCCGCGCGAGGGCTGAGGGCTGAGCCGTTCGGGCCGCGGGCCCGGTGGGCGGGGGCCGGGGACCCGGCCGGGCGGAGGCCGCGGGCCCGGGGGCCGGGGGGCCGGGGGACCGGGGCGGCCCGGCTGCGCGGCGGGCTCCACCGGGGGCGGGGGTACTGGGCGGGCGGGGTGGGTGGGTGGCGTTTATGGTGGGCTGAACGGTCCGGGGGGCCGCCCGAGGAGGGTGCAGTGCCCCGTACGCGAACCGCCGCCGCGGCCTGTGCGCTGGCCCTGGCCGCCCTGGGCACCGACCCCGTGGCCGTCCCGGCGCCGACCCCCACCGGCACCGCGGCCCGGGGCGACCCGCAGGCCCCCTCCCCGGGGCAGCGCGTCCGCTGGGGGGCGTGCCCCGAGCGGCGGGTGCCCGCCGGAATGCGGTGCGGGACCGTCGAGGTGCCGCTGGACCACGCCGACCCCGGCAAGGGGACGATCAAGGTGGCCCTGGCGCGCCTCCCCGCCACCGGCCGCGGCCGGCACCTCGGCTCGCTGCTGCTGAACTTCGGCGGACCCGGCGCCCCGGGCGTCGCCGGCCTAGCCGCCGACCCCGACGCCTTCGCCAAGCTCGGCGAACGGTACGACCTGGTCGCCTTCGACCCGCGCGGAGTCGGCCACAGCGCCCCGGTGTCCTGCGCCGGCTCCCAGGAGACCGGCGAGGACGCGGCCACCGACGCGGCCGCCCAGCTGGCCGCCCTGCGCGCGGTGGCCAAACGCTGCGAGCTGGCCTCCGGCCCGGTCCTCCCGTACGTCGGCACCGTGAACGTCGCCCGCGACATGGACGCGGTGCGCCGGGCGCTGGGCGACGCGAAGCTCAACTACCTCGGCTTCTCCTACGGCACCCGGCTCGGCGCCGTGTACGCCGCGCAGTTCCCCCACAGCACCGGCCGCATGGTCCTGGACGGCGTGGACACCCTGTCCGAGCCGCTGGCCGAGCAGGCCCTGGCCACGGCTCGCGGCCAGCAGCGGGCCCTGGACCGCTTCCTGTCCTGGTGCGCCCGCCGGCCGGGCTGCGTGTACGGGACCAACACCCGCACCGCCAAGGAGCAGGTCGACGACCTCGTGGCACGGCTCGACCGGCGTCCGCTCATCGGCGGCGACGGCTCGTACGTGACCGGCCAGGACGTGGCCGGCTCGATCGGCGCCGCCCTCTACTCGCCGCACGCCTGGCCCGCGCTCGCCGACGCGCTGAAGCTGGCCGAGGAACACGCGGACCCGGTCGGGCTGCTCCAGCTCGGCGGCCCGACCGGCCCCTCCGACGAGGACGACGGCGGGGACGGCGACGAGGACGGCGGCGGGGCGGAGCCGCAAGGACCCGGCTCGGTGCCCGCCGACAACGCCGACGCGGCGCTCGCCGCCGTGAACTGCGCCGACGACCCCGACCGGTCGAACGACACGGCGAGCCCGGCCCGCATCGAGAGCGAACTGGAGTCCCTGCGGCCCGAGTTCGAGAAAGCCTCGAAGATCTTCGGGCCGCGCCAGCTGATGACCGTACTGGCCTGTTACGGCCGGCCCGCGGGCACCGACTTCATCCGCCGGATCGACCGCCCCGGCGCCCCGCGGATGCTGCTCGTCGGGACCCGGGGCGACCCGGCCACCCCGTACGAGTGGACGGAGGAGACGGCGCGCCGGCTCGGCTCCGCGGTGGTCCTGGACCACAAGGGCGACGGGCACACCGGCTACCTCGCCTCGCCCTGCGTGCGGGAGTACGCGGACCGCTTCCTGCTCGACGGACGGCTGCCGTCCGGGACGCGGTCCTGCCCCGCCGGCGAGTGAACCGGCGGGGCCTGCGGCGGGCGGCCCGGGGCGCGCGGCCGCCGGGCGGGTGCGGCACGCGTCCGCCGTGCGGGCCGCGCTCAGCAGTTGGCGCGCGTCGGGCGTCCGGCGAAGCGGTCCGCCAGCCAGTTCGCGACCGCAGGGGACTGGGTGATCACGCCGCTGACGTGCTCGCCGAGCCAGATGGTGTCGAACTCGACGTTCGCGCCCCGCGCACACCACTCGGAGCGCAGCCGGCTGCCCACCGCGTACGGGATCAGCTCGTCGGCGAGCGCGTGGTACTGGTACACGGGCGCCGCCGGGGCGGTGTGCCCCAGCCGGCTCTGGTTCAGCCGGGCCTGCCAGTCGGGCTGCGCGAGGGGGTTGCGCGTGGTCAGGTCGGAGATCCGCTTGAACGAGCCGGCGATGGCGTCGATCGCCACGCAGTTCTCCTTCATCGCGCCGACCAGCACCTTGCCCGCCGGGTTCAGGTAGGAGTCGAGCCTCAGCTCCGGGAAGGCGGCGTCCTGGCCGGCCGCCGCCATGAAGATGAGGCCGGAGCCGTAGGAGCCGTTGTTGAAGTCGGCCACCTTCAGCAGGTCGGCGGGCACACCGCCGGTCGCGGTGCCCTTGACCTGGAGCTCCGGCGCGTACGAGCCCTGCAGCTCGGCGGCCCAGCTGCTGGCCTGGCCGCCCTGGGAGTACCCCATGATGGCGACCGGTCCGGTCGGCGACAGCCCGGCCTGCGGCAACCGCTGGGCGGCGCGGGCCGCGTCGAGGACGGCGTGCCCGGCGGAGGGGCCGACCGTGTAGGTGTGGACGCCCGGGGTGCCGAGGCCCTCGTAGTCGGTGACGACCACGGCCCAGCCGCGCAGGGTGAGCTGCTGGATGAGGTTGGCCTCCATGGCGGTGCCGTACGGGATGTTGTTGCTGGGCGCGCAGGAGTCGCCCATGCCGACCGTGCCGACGGCGTACGTGATCAGCGGGCGCGGGCCGGTGCGGCCGTCCTGCGGGACGATGACGGTGCCGGAGACGGTGTTCGGGGCGCCGTCGGCCGTGGTGGACCGGTAGTGGATCTTCCAGGCCTTGGTGAGGGTGGGCTGCCCGGGCAGCGGGTGGAAGGCGGAGGGGGCGCTGCTGACGACATCGCCGGGGGCGCCGGCGGCGGCGCCGGCACCGGCACCGTCCTGCGCCGTGGCGGCGGGGCTCCAGGCGGTGAAGGCCAGGGCGGCCACGGCGGCAAGGGCGGTGCTGCGCAGGCGCGGGGGGTTTCGGAAACGCATGGGGCGGCTCTCCCAACGGTCCGTGCGGGGGTAGGTGAGGCGAAGGTAGCGACCGACCGGTCGGCATGTCGCTGACCGCACAGCTCACCTTTCCTGACCCGGACTCCCAACCCCTCCCCGCCGCACGGACCGTCAGCCGAACGGGACCGCCGCCGAACGGCCGCGCCGGGGGACCCCGGCTCAGCCGCCTGAGGCGATGCGGTAGGCGCCCGGGGTCGTGCCCGTCCAGCGGCGGAACGCGCGGTGGAAGGCCGTGTCCTCCGAGAAGCCCAGGCGGGCGGCGAGTTCCGCGATCGGCTCGCTGCTCTCCGCCAGGCCCGCGATGGCGGCGTCCCGCCGGACGTGGTCCTTCAGCTCCTGGAACGAGGTCCCCTCCCGCTGGAGCCGGCGCCGCAGGGTCGCCGGGGACACCGCCAGGCGCGCCGCCACCTCCCCGAGCCCCGGCAGCCGCGGTGACGTGCGCAGCTGCCGGGCCAGGGCCCGGCGCACCTGCTCCGCGACCGTGGTCCCGTACTCCGGCCGGGACAGCAGGTCGAAGGGGGCCCGGCGCAGCATCGCGTCGAGCGCGGGCTCGTCCCGTACGAGCGGTGCGGTCAGCCAGTGCGCGTCGAAGGCGGCGCCCGTACGGTCCGCGCCGAAGCGGACCGGGCAGTCGAACAGGACCTCGTACTCCTCCGCGTGCGGCGGCGGCGGGTAGGCGAAGGCGGCCTCCGCGAGCGGGATGCGGCGGCCGATGAGCCAACTGCTCAGCCGGTGCCAGATGGCGAGCACGCACTCGGTGAGGAAGCGCTCCTCGTCCCGGTCGAAGTCGTTGCGGACGGTGAACCGGGCCTGGCCGCCGACCACGTCGAGCGCCAGCTCCGGCCCGCCGGGGAACAGCCCGTAGAAGGCGGCCGCGCGCTGCGTCGCCGCGCCGAGGTCCCGGCAGCCGAGCGAGGCGCAGCACATCATCGCGAACGTGCCGGGGCGGCTCGGGACCGGGCTCAGGCCGAGGAACTCGTCCTGCGTGGCCCGGTACAGCGCCCGGAACAGCCGGGCGAACTGCGCGGCCGTGATCCGCGCCCGGTCGTCGCCCAGCAGCAGCGGCGGGATCTGCGCCGCCTGGAGCAGCGGCACGGTGTCGAGGCCGCCGGCGCGGGCCCCCGCGAGCAGGGCCCGTACGTGGTGCACGGTGATCGTCCGCCTCCCCATGCCTGCGACGGTAGCCGCCGGGGCCCCGGTGCGATACGGACGCGACACCACCCGTCGCGCCCGATGAGCGCTGCGGCCAGCGCGGCTGACGCCTCCGGTCATGCCGCGGGGCCGCCCGCGGTGCCTAGCGTCGGGGGTCACCGATTCCCGGGAGGGCATGCGATGGACGGTCGGCCCAGCACACTGGCGGAGTTCACCCGGTGGACCGGGGAGCGGTACGGCTCCGGGACCGCCCTGCGGTTCCGGCCGCGGACGGACCCGGGCGAGGGCGCGGCCGCGGAGGCCCGCGGCGGGTGGCAGACCCGTACGTACGCCGAACTGGACGCGGAGGTACGGGCCGTCGGGTGCGCGCTCCTCGGGCTGGGGGTCGCCGCCGGGGAGCGGGTCGCGGTCCTGGCGCAGACGCGGCCGCAGTGGACGTACACGCACTTCGGGGTGATGGCGGCGGGCGCCGTCCTCGTGCCGGTCTACCCCACGGCAGGGGAGGAGGAGCTGGCCTGGGTGCTGTCGGACTCCGAGGCGGTCGCGGTGGTCTGCGACGACGCGGCGCAGCGCGAGCGGGTCGAGGCACTGCGGGGGAAGCTGCCGGCGCTGCGGGCGGTGGTGCTCATGGACGCGCTGCCCGGCCTGGACCGGGCCCCGGAGGCCGCCCTGCTGGCGCGGTCGGCCGCCGTCACTCCGGAGGCGGACGCGTCGATCGTCTACACCTCCGGCACGACCGGACTGCCGAAGGGCTGCCGGCTGACCCACGGCAACCTCGGCGCCGTCCAGGACGCGACGCTCCCTCTGGTCAGGGGCGGCCCGGGGGACTCGACGTACCTGTACCTGCCGCTGGCGCACCTGCTGGCCCAGCTGATCCAGTTCACGACGCTGCTGGAGGGCGGGGAGCTCTGCTACTTCGGCGGCCGGATCGAGGACGTGCTCGCGGAGCTGGGAGCCGTACGGCCCACCCACCTGCCCTCCGTGCCCCGGCTGTTCGAGAAGCTGCACACGGTGGTGCTGTCCCTGGCGGAGGCCCGCGAGGGCGGCCGGGAGAGCTTCGAGGAGGCGGTGCGGATCGGCGTGCTCGCGGCGGAGAACCGGCTGCCCGAGTCGCTCCGGGCGGCGCACGAGGCGGCCGAGGAGTCCCTGTACTCCCTCGTCCGGGGCGCGTTCGGCGGCCGCCTGAAATGGGCGCTGACCGGCGGCGCCCCGATCGCGCCGGCGACGCTGGACTTCCTGCGGGCGTGCGGGATCGCCGTGTTCGAGGGGTACGGGATGACGGAGTCGGGCGGGGTCATCTCCCTCAACCACCCGGACGCGGTGCGGTACGGGACGGTGGGCCGGCCGGTCGCTGGCTGCGAGGTGCGGATCGGGGAGGACGGCGAGGTCCTCGCGCGGGGGCCGATGGTCTTCCCCGGCTACCACGCGAACCCGAAGGCCACGGCCGAGACCGTCGACCCGGAGGGCTGGCTGCACACGGGGGACCTCGGCGAGCTGGACGGGGACGGCTTCCTGCGCATCACCGGCCGCAAGAAGGAACTGGTCATCACCTCGGCGGGGAAGAACCTCACCCCGACGGAGGTCGAGTTCGCCGTCCAGCGCTCCCGCTACGTCTCCCGGGCGGTGATGATCGGCGACCGCCGCCCGCACCCGGTCGCCCTGATCACCCTGGACGCGGAGGAGATCACGGCCTGGGCCGCCCGCGAAGGCCTCGACCCGGGACCCGACCCGGCCGCCCACCCCGCGGTTCGCGCCCTGGTGGAAGCGGCGGTCGAGCAGGCCAACGCCACGGTCTCGCGCCCGGCCCGCATCCGGGCCTTCCACATCCTCCCGGAGGAGTTCTCGATCGCGGCCGGCACCCTCACCCCGACCCTCAAGCTCCGCCGCGCGGCGGTCGCCCAGCGGTACGCCCGGGAGATCGAGGGGCTGTACACGCAGTGAGCGCAGACGAGGGGCGGACGGGGTCAGGGGCGGAGGTACTCAGGGCGGAGGTGCTCGGGGGCGGAGGTGCTCAGGGGCGGGGCCAGTTCTTGGTGGAGTCCTCCAGACGGGCCAGCTCCGCCGCGTGGGCGCTCAGGCGGGTGGCGGTGCTGCTCGAGGTGTAGAGGACCGTGCCGACGACGGCGAAGGGGAGGGAGAGGAGGGTGAGCGCGAGGAGCCCGCCCAGGTCCCGCTCGGCTTCGCAGGACCCGCCCTCGGCCTCGGCGTAGGTCTCGGGCTGCCGCCCGTCCCCGGCGTCGTAGAACACCCGGGACTCGCAGTCCTGGTCGGAGGGCCCGGCGAACGGGAGCAGCAGCTGCGCGGCGACCCAGAGCCAGACGCCCGACGCCGCGGCGAGCAGGCCGAAGCCCCAGGCGAGCCGGCGGGCGGCCTTCTCGCGGAAGTCCCGGTCGTACACCAGTGCGCTCATGCGCCCGAAGCTAGCAGCGGCTCCCGGCCGGGGCGGCGGGGGGCGGCGCGGGGCGGGGGTGAAAACGGATCACGCAGGGCAATCCGGGCGGCTGGTCCGGGCCTTGGGCCACCCGTCCGTAAGGTTCCGGCGAAGCCGAGACGAATGGTGCGTCACATCTGCCGGGGGGACGGCGAGTCGCTGTCGAATACCTGATAGACAGTGGATATTCACGGCCCGACCGGCCGTACACCTTTGACGGCTCCTGGGGGGATCGCCGCACTGTGAAGCCGCTTCACCGTCACTTCGTCAACACCTCGCGCAAGGTCCTGTGCACGGCCGCCCTCGCGGCCAGTCTCACCACCGCAGCGGTCGTGAGCACCCCGTCGACCGCCGATGCGGGCGAGTCCGAGCCGACGCCGGACAGTCCCCAGGCCGCCGACCGAGGCGACGCGCGGCTGGACCTGCCCGGGGAGGTCGCCGACCCGCAGGTGCCCGCGGGCGCCGCGACGCAGGAGGGGGCCAACGGGATACCCGCCACCGCCCTCGACGCCTACCAGCGCGCCGGGCTGTCGGTGGCCGCCGCGCTGCCCAACTGCAAGCTGCCCTGGGAACTGCTCGCCGGCATAGGCCGGGTCGAGTCCGTGCACGCCTCCGGCTACGGCCTCAAGACCGACGGCTACACCGAGAAGCCGATCCGCGGCCCGCGCCTCGACGGCAACGGCTTCGCCGAGATCCGCGACACCGACCGGGGCGAGTGGGACGCGGACGTCGTGTACGACCGCGCCATCGGCCCGATGCAGTTCATCCCGTCCACCTGGCGGATCTGGGGAGCCGACGGCAACGGCGACGCCAAGCGCGACCCCAACAACCTCTACGACGCGGCGCTCGGCGCCGGGCTCTACCTGTGCGCCGGCGACAAGGACCTGACGAACGCCGCCAAGCTCGACCAGGCGATCCTCAGCTACAACAACTCGCGCGAGTACGTGAACACGGTGCTCGGCCACATGCGCCAGTACCAGACCGGCGGCGCCGCCGGGGTCCCCAACCCGCCCGCCGGGAACTACCCGACCACGCCGCCCGGCACCCTGCCCACCCCGCCGCCCCGGACCTCCCCGCCGGTGGTCGTCACCCCGTCGGCGCCGGTCAGGCCGACGACCCCGCCGGTGAAGCCCACGACCCCGCCGGTGACGCAGCCCGAGAAGCCCGTACCGCCCGCCGCGCCGCACCTGGCCGAGCTGACGATGCTGGGCGGCGCGGGCCTCAAGGCTGAGACCGGAGCGGCCTTCGCCGAGGTCCCGAAGGTGAAGGTGGCCCTCAGCGACGGCAAGCCCGCCGTCGGCCAGGACGTCGTTTTCACGGTCGAGTCGGACACCACCGGCGGCACCGCCTTCCCGAAGGCCCCCGTCGACTCCCTCGTGGTCAAGACGGACGCGTCGGGCATCGCGACCGCCCCCGGCCTCAAGGCGGGCGCCAAGCCCGGCACGTTCACCCTGCGGGCCTCCGCCTACGACAAGGTCGGCAGGCTCTCGGTCGGGTTCACCGGCACGGTCACGGCGAAGCCGGTCGTGGACCTGCTGGCCCGCCCGGCAGGGTCGAAGCCGCTGACGGCGGTCGCCGGCAAGAGCTTCAAGGGGGTCGAGCTCCTCGCCACGGCGCAGGGCAAGCCGCTCGCCGTGAGCGGAGTCCTCGCCGAACTGGTGGAGAAGAAGGACGGCGCGTGGGTCCCGGTGGACCCGGCGACGGCGAAGGGCCCGTACTTCAAGGGCGCCAAGGAGGGGGAGAAGGTCACCCGCCTGAAGCTTCCCGCGACCGGCGCCGACGGGAAGATCGTCCTGCCGGAGCTGTTCACGGCCGCGGACCTCGCCCCGGGCACCTACCACCTCCGCCTGACCACCCCGGGCGAGGTCACCCTGGTCCTGGACTTCGAGGTGACCGCCGCCGGGGCGACCACCCCGCCGGCGGGCCCGCCGACCACTGCGCCGACGGACCCGGCGAAGGGTCCGGCGAAGGCTCCGGCCAAGACCGCCTGACCCCCGATCGGCCGCCGCCCCCGCGAGGGCCGCGGCCGAACCGGGCCGGCACGCACGTACGGCTGTGGGCCCCGGCACCGGGAGAACGGTGCCGGGGCCCACAGCCGTACCCGCCCCCCCGCCCACCCGGGAGGGGAAAGGCAGGAGCCCCGCCGCTCTGCTCGCGCAGAGGGACGGGGCTCCTTGGGTACTGCTTTCCAACCGCGATGAGGTTGGCCCAGGCGACTAGGCCGGGGTGACGTTCTCCGCCTGCGGGCCCTTCGGACCCTGCGTGACGTCGAAGTTCACCGCCTGGTTCTCTTCCAGGGAGCGGAAGCCAGCGGCATTGATCGCGGAGTAGTGGACGAAGACATCCGGGCCGCCGCCGTCCTGGGCGATGAAGCCGAAGCCCTTTTCAGCGTTGAACCACTTGACGGTTCCGGTAGCCATGAGCCCTCCTATGGGCCAAAGGGTCGCCCTGCTCCAGAACCTGCTAAGAAGTCTGAAAACTACAAAAGCCTGCGGGTCACATTCTCCGCAGGCCTCGTACTGCAAGGGAAACCAAACTGCAACTTGCGACGAGCCTAGCACGCACCCTCGGGCCAGGACCAGAGGGAAAGATCACGTCACCCGGACGTTTGAGACCCGCCGGAACGCTGACGTGATGAGGGGGGCTAGTCTCGCGATGTGGACGTCTATCGCAGCCGGCCCCGCGTCGGCCACATTCAGTTCCTGAACTGCCTGCCCCTCTACTGGGGGCTGGCCAGAACCGGCACGCTGCTGGACCTGGAGCTGACCAAGGACACCCCGGAGAAGCTGAGCGAGCGCCTCGTCGCGGGCGAGCTCGACATCGCCCCCATCACCCTCGTGGAGTTCCTCCGCAACGCCGACCAGCTCGTCGCCTTCCCCGACCTCGCGGTCGGCTGCGACGGGCCCGTGATGTCCTGCGTGATCGTCTCGCAGGTGCCGCTGGAGCAGCTCGACCGCGCCCGCGTCGCACTCGGTTCGACCTCCCGGACCTCCGTACGCCTCGCCCAGCTGCTGCTCACCGAGCAGTACGGGGTCCGGCCCGACTACTACACCTGCCCCCCCGACCTGGGGCTGATGATGCAGGAGGCCGACGCCGCGGTGCTGATCGGCGACGCCGCCCTGCGAGCCTCCCTGCACGACGCCCCCCGGCTCGGCCTGGCCGTGCACGACCTGGGGCAGATGTGGAAGGAGTGGACCGGGCTGCCGTTCGTCTTCGCCGTCTGGGCCGCCCGCAAGGACTACCTGGCCCGCGAGCCCCTCGTCGTCGAGAAGGTCCACGAGGCCTTCCTCGCCTCCCGGGACGTGTCCCTGGAGGAGGTCGCCAAGGTCGCCGAGCAGGCGGCCCGCTGGGAGGCCTTCGACGCCGACCTCCTGGAGCGGTACTTCACCACCCTGGACTTCCGCTTCGGACCCGACCAGTTGGCCGGAGTACGGGAATTCGCGCGGCGTACCGGACCCACGACGGGCTACCCGGCCGATGTCGCCGTGGAGTTGCTGAACACCGTCCGCCTGTAGTCCCCATAGGCGCGGGCGGGCGAATGCCCAGTTTCCCGGGAATTCCCTCCCTTTTCGCATTCCGGGCGTCCGACGGGAATGCGAAAGGGAATGCGGCCCGGGAAGATCGGCGCCGCGGGAAGGCCCGGACCAGGAGCCGCCGCGCCCCCGAAGCCCTAAGGTGCTGAAGGGCCGGACCGTGCGGCGGGCCCGGTCCGGGAACTCGGGGGAGGGGGACGCGATGCAGCCGCTCGAAGCCGGCGAACCGCGGACCATCGGCGCCTACCGGCTGCTCGGCCGGCTCGGCGCGGGTGGCATGGGCCGGGTCTACCTGGGGCGCAGCGCCGGCGGCCGGACCGTCGCCGTGAAGGTCGTGCACCCGCACTTCGCCGCCGACGAGGAGTTCCGGGCCCGGTTCCGCCGCGAGGTCGAGGCCGCCCGGCGGGTGGGCGGCGAGTGGACCGCGCCCGTCCTGGACGCGGACCCCGGAGCGGCCGTGCCGTGGGTGGCGACCGGATACGTGGCCGGGCCCTCCCTGGACCGGGCGCTGGCCTCGTACCGGCCGCTGCCCGAGCCCTCGGTACGGGCGCTCGGCGCCGGTCTCGCCCGGGCCCTGGTCGCCGTACACGGGCTGGGCCTCGTCCACCGGGACGTGAAGCCCTCCAACGTGATGCTGACCCTCGACGGGCCGCGGCTCATCGACTTCGGGATCGCCCGCGCCACCGACGGGACGGCCTCCCTCACCTCCACCGGGGTCTCCATCGGCTCGCCCGGCTACATGTCGCCCGAGCAGATCCTCGGCAAGGGGATCACCGGCGCGGCCGACGTCTTCTCGCTCGGCGCGGTGCTGGCCTTCGCGGCGACCGGGCGGCCGCCCTTCACCGGGGACAACTCCGCCACCCTCCTCTACAAGGTCGTCCACGAGCCGCCCGAGCTGGGCGACGTCCCCGCCGGGCAGCTCCGCGAGCTGATCGGCGCCTGCCTGGCCAAGGCGGCCGCCGACCGGCCCGCCCCCGAGGACGTCGCGGCGGCACTCGGCGACGCCCCGGGCACCCCGGGCTGGCTCCCGGGACCCCTCGTCGAGGCGGCCAGCCGGGCCGCGGTGGCCCTGCTCGACCTCGACGCGACGGCGCCCGAACACCCCTCGGGGCCGGTGCCCTTCACCACCCCCTCCTACGGCGGCGCGGCCGCCCCCGGTGCCGGCTTCGGGGCGCCGGACCCCTCGTACGGGGACCCCTACGGACCGGCCGGGACCGGCTCCGGGCCGCATCCGGCGACGCCGGGCCCGTACGGACGGCCCGACCCGGGACCCGCCGGCTCCGCCGGGCCCGCCGCGGCCGCGGCGGCGGGCGTGCCCGGTCCCCGGAGCGCGCCCGACGGGCGGCAGCTCAGCGTGACCGCCGCCGGACGGCGGTTCAGCTGCACCGTGGTGCTCGCCGCGGCCGCCGTCCTGGCGGCTGTCTCCGGCGGCCTGTACGGGCTCGGCCTGCTGCCCGGCGGCGACGGCGGGGGACGCGACGTGGCCGGCGACACCCGCCCCTCCGCCTCCCTGACGCCCGCCCCGGCGGGCAGCGCGCCGGCCACCCCGCGCGCGAGCGACAGCCCGGGCGCGAGCACCGGCCCGACGGCGAGCGGCCGGCCGCCCGCGGGAACCCGCGACGACGTCCCCCAGGAACTCGTCGGCACGTGGAAGGGCACGGTCACCACCAAGCGGGGGGCTCCCGTCGAGTTCGAGATCACCATCCGGGCCGGCCGGACCGGCAGCGTCGTCGGCCGGGACAAGTCCGTCGTCCCGCTCCTGGGCACCGACTGCAGCGGGGACTGGAAGCTGGCCTCCGCCACCGACCGCTCCCTCGTCCTGGACACCTCGGGCGGCCCCAACCCGGCCCCCGGCATCTGCTCGGGCGGCTCCGCCGACGAGCGCTTCACCCTCGGCCCGGGCGGAACGCTGCACTACCGATCGGGGGACACGGCGGCCGGGAACCCCGAGGGGGATCTCACCCGAAGCCCCTGACCGGCCCGCGGCGGCGCTGGCGTAGGCTGGATCGGTCCGGACCTTGACACACCGCCGAAAGGTGACGCACCGGTGACCGACCAGGCCGCTCTCCAGTCTGTCCTCGACCGCGCCGCCGCGGGGGGCCGGATCACCCGGGAAGAGGCGCTCGACCTCTACCGCCACGCGCCGCTGCACGCACTCGGCCAGGCCGCCGACGCCGTGCGCCGCCGCCGCTACGCCGGTACCGAGCACATCGCGACGTACATCATCGAGCGGAACATCAACTACACGAACGTGTGCGTCACCGCGTGCAAGTTCTGCGCCTTCTACGCGGCCCCCAAGGACGCGAAGAAGGGCTGGTCCCGCGACCTCGACGACATCCTGCGCCGCTGCGCGGAGACCGTCGAACTCGGCGGCACCCAGATCATGTTCCAGGGCGGGCACCACCCGGACTACGGCGTCGAGTACTACGAAGAGCACTTCGCCGCCATCAAGAAGGACTTCCCGCAGCTGGTCATCCACTCCCTCGGCGCGTCCGAGGTCGAGCACATGGCCCGCATCTCCGGCGTCTCCGCCGAGGAGGCCATCGCCCGCATCCACGCGGCCGGCCTCGACTCCTTCGCGGGCGCCGGCGCCGAGCTGCTGCCGGAGCGCCCGCGGACCGCGATCGCCCCGCTCAAGGAGTCCGGCGAGCGCTGGCTGGAGATCATGGAGATCGCCCACCGGCTCGGCGTGGAGTCCACCTCCACCATGCTGATGGGCACCGGCGAGACCAACGCCGAGCGCATCGAGCACATCGCGATGATCCGGGACACCCAGGACCGTACGGGCGGCTTCCGCGCCTTCATCCCGTACACCTACCAGCCCGAGAACAACCGGCTCAAGGGCCGCACGCAGGCGACGATCTTCGAGTACCTGCGCATGATCGCGATCGCGCGCCTCTTCCTCGACAACATCGCCCACATCCAGGGCTCCTGGCTGACCGTCGGCAAGGAGGCGGGCCAGCTCTCGCTGCACTACGGCGCCGACGACCTCGGCTCGATCATGCTGGAGGAGAACGTCGTCTCCTCGGCCGGTGCCAAGCACCGCTCCAACCGCCAGGAGATCATCGACCTGATCCGCAAGGCGGGCCGCACCCCGGCGCAGCGCGCGACCACGTACGAGCACCTGCTGGTGCACGACGACCCGGCGAACGACCCGGCCGACGACCGCGTGGTGTCCCACATCTCCTCCACCGCCCTCGAAGGCGGCACGGCGCATCCCGAGCTGAAGCTCATCTCGACGAACTGACCGCGCCGTGCTGACGCTCCACACCGCCGAACTCCTCGTCCCCGGACCGGGATCCGCCCCCGTGCCCGGCGGCGCGGTCCTCGTCGAAGGGGACCGGATCGCCCGCACGGGGCCGTACGCGGACCTCGCCGCGGCCCACCCGCACGCCCGCTGCCGGCGCTGGCCCGGGGTGCTCACCCCGGGGCTGCTGGTCCGCGGCGCGGACGAGCTACTGGAGCGCACGTACTACCCGGACGACCCGTACGAGGTCGCCGAACTCGGCACGGAACCGGTCACGGGCGAGGCCGCGCTGGCCGGGCTGAAGATGACCGAGGCGCGGTGGGGCCACAGCGCCCGGCGCGGTACGCAGAAACTGCTCGCGCGCGGGGTCACGGCCGTCACCGGCCGCTTCGCGATCGCGGCGGTGCGCACGGCCGTGGTCCGCTCGGGGCTCACGGTCCTGCCCCCGGCGGCGGCGCCGGCCGAAGTCCCCGCGTCCCTGGACCCGTTCGCCGGGCGGGGCTCCGCCGAGGAGGCGTTCCACGGGGTGCTGGAGCCGGGCGCCCCGGCCCGGTTCGCGGTCTTCGCGGCCGCGGATCCGGCGGAGCTGCTGGAGCGGGGCGCGACCAGCTGCGTGGCCACGGTCATCGGGGGACGGCTGCTGCACCGCCGTCGCTGAGCGGGGGGAAGCCGGGGCCGTGCGGCCCGTCACCCGGCGACCCCGGTCAGCCCGGCAGCTCCACGGTCGGCGCGGTCACGACCACCGGGTCAGGGGCCGCCGGGGCCGTTTCCGGCAGGCCCGCTTCCGGCGGGTCCGTTCGCGGCGGTTCGGGCTCCGGTGGGGCCGAGCGCAGGTCCTCGCGGGCGAGGGCCGCCAGCAGGCAGGCCTGGAGGCGGCTGATCCCGCCCAGCTTCGCCCGTATGTTCACCACGTGGAACTTGACCGTGCTGACGGACAGCCGCAGCCCGACCGCGAGCTCCGCGTTGGAGGCGCCGGTGGCCAGGCACAGGAACACGGCCGACTCCTGCTCGGTCAGCTGGGCCCGGGGCCGCGCCGGCTCGCCGTGCGGGGGGAACCAGGCGGGGACGCTGAAGCTGACGACGCGCACGGTTTTCACTCCTCGGCCCCCGGCCGGCCCATCCGGTGGCCGGCCCTCCCGGTTATGGGACGCTCGGGCCCGACAGATAGGTTCCGCCGGCACTGTACGGCCAGGCATTGGCCGTACAGCCCTGGAGCCCCTTGATCTGCTGCATCATCGCGGGCGCGGGCTGCCCGGCCCCCGGGCAGCCCTCGTGGCCGCGGCCGATCTCGTGCCCGACCTCGTGGTTCACGATGAGTGCCCGGTACTCCTCGACCGGGCCGTCGAACTGCGGCGATCCCTCCTGCCAGCGCTTGAGGTTCACCACGACGGTGTGCCCGGCCCGGCAGTTGGTCTCGCCGATCAGCTCGGGGGTGACCACCTCGCACAGCCGGTCGGTGGTCGTCGGCGTGGCGATCTTGACGGTGAAGTCGACCGGCTGGCCCGCCCCGACCAGCTGGAAGGCGTAGGCCGGGTCCTTGGTCCAGCCGCGCGGGTCGCCGAGGATCTTCTCCACGGCGCGGGCGGCCGCGTCCGGATCGAGGCCGCTGTTCTCCTCCACCTCGATCCGCCAGCGCAGCGCGGTCCCCGTGCCCTGGGGCTGCCCGGAGGCGGCGGAGGGCTTGAACGTGCCCGGGCCGGAGGCCGGGACGGCCGCGGTCGACGGGGCGGCGGTCGTCGGCGCGGTGGACGGCTTGGTCACCACCGGGGCCTGCGCCGAGGGCGCGGCGGAGGAGCGCTCGGGCACGGGGGCCGCCTTGCCGCCCTGCGGGGCGGCCGCTCCGGACCCGTCCGCGGGGCTCTCCCCGGCCTCCGGCGTACGGGCGGCGACGGCCGGCTTGTCAAAGACCCCGGCGGAGTCCTCCCCGGGCACCATCGCGTAGCCGGTCGCGGAGACCGCGAGGAGCGCCGCTGAGCCGAGGATCGTACGCCGCAGCCGCGTCCGCCGCTGTGCCCGGCGCCGGGCGCGCGGGCCGAGGGGGGATCGACCGGTGGAATGGCCTGCCGGCATCGTGAAGCCCTTTGCTCGGCGGCCGCTGCCGGACCGGCCGCCACGGGGGGCCACGGTCCGGAGGTGACCCTCACCGGGCCGCACCCGGCCAGTCAACGCGGCCGCGGGCCATCGGCGTAACTGGCCTTCGGGCCAGTTGTGTGGTTGGGACTCGGTGTGGGCGGGTATACCGGGTGGCCGTCGCGGAGGGCAGGTGCCGCCGCTCCACCCCGTGCGGCCCGGCCGCCCCACGCCGCCCCGGGAGCCCCGGTCGAGCCGCCGCGTCCGGGGGAGCCGCGGCCTGAGAGGATGGGCCCGTACCCGATCCGCTTTCCACACCGAGGGGCGAACACCAGTGACTAGGGCTTCCCTGGACAAGCAGCCGCACGAAGTCGCCTCCATGTTCGACGGGGTCGCGGCGAACTACG
The DNA here is from genome assembly GCF_042717785.1 of Streptomyces sp. NPDC058619. Taxonomy (NCBI): domain Bacteria; kingdom Bacillati; phylum Actinomycetota; class Actinomycetes; order Kitasatosporales; family Streptomycetaceae; genus Streptomyces; species Streptomyces sp. NPDC058619. The sequence goes on along the minus strand of NZ_JBHXQN010000001.1, from coordinate 366,939 downwards.
ACCTCACCAACGACGTCCTCTCGCTCGGCCAGGCCCGGCTGTGGCGCAAGGAGGTCGCCAAGGCGGTCGGCGCGCGCCCCGGGCAGAAGGTCCTCGACCTCGCCGCGGGCACCGCGACCTCCTCGCTGCCCTTCGCCGCGACCGGTGCGTACGTCGTCCCCTGCGACTTCTCCCTCGGCATGCTCCGCGAGGGCAAGAAGCGCAACCCCTGGCTGCCGCTGACCGCGGGCGACGCGACGAAGCTGCCGTTCAAGGACGACACCTTCGACACCGTCACGATCTCCTTCGGCCTGCGCAACGTCCAGGACACCGACGCCGCCCTGCGCGAGCTGTACCGGGTGACCAAGCCCGGCGGCAAGGTCGTCATCTGCGAGTTCTCCCAGCCGACCTGGGCACCCTTGCGCACGGTGTACACCGAGTACCTGATGAGGGCCCTGCCGCCCGTGGCCCGCGCCGTGTCCTCCAACCCCGACGCGTACGTGTACCTCGCCGAGTCCATCCGGGAATGGCCCGACCAGCCCGCGCTGGCCGCCCTGCTGCAGAAGGCCGGCTGGTCCAAGGCCGCCTGGCGCAACCTGAGCGGCGGGATCGTCGCGCTGCACCGCGGCACCAAGGACTGAAACTGCCGTGGACTACCAAACGCTGCTGGAACAGGTCGCGGCGGACATCGCCCCGCTGATCGGCAGCGGAACGCCCGCCGAGTACATCCCGGCGCTCGCGTCCGTGGACCCCGCACAGTTCGGGATGGCCATCGTCGACCTCGACGGCAACGTCCACGGGGTGGGCGACTGGCAGGTCCCCTTCTCCACCCAGTCGATCACCAAGGTCTTCGCGCTCGCCCTCGCCCTGGCCGAGGGCGGCGTCAGCCTGTGGGAGCGGGTGGGACGGGAGCCGTCCGGCAACCCGTTCAACTCCCTCGTGCAGCTGGAGTACGAGAACGGCATCCCGCGCAACCCGTTCATCAACGCGGGCGCCCTCGTCGTCACCGACCGGCTGCAGACCCTGACCGGCGACGCGAGCAGCGAACTGCTCGACTTCCTTCGCGAGGAGAGCGGCAACCCCGACATAGGCTTCGACGCCGAGGTCGCGGCCTCGGAGCAGGCGCACGGCGACCGCAACGCCGCCGTCGCGCACTTCATGGCCTCGTACGGGAACATCGACAACCCGGTGCCCGCCCTGCTGGAGCACTACTTCTGGCAGTGCTCCATCGAGATGAGCTGCGCCGACCTGGCCCGCGCCGGCCGCTTCCTGGCCCGGCACGGCCTGCGCGCGGACGGCTCCCGGCTGCTGACGCGCAGCGAGGCCAAGCAGATCAACGCCGTCATGCTGACCTGCGGGACCTATGACGCGGCGGGCGAGTTCGCCTACCGGGTCGGGCTGCCCGGCAAGAGCGGGGTCGGCGGCGGCATCGTCGCGGTCGTCCCCGGACAGTGCACCGTCGCCGTGTGGAGCCCCGGGCTGGACGCCCAGGGCAACTCGGTCGCGGGCGTGGCGGCCCTGGACCGGTTCACCACCCTGACGGGCCTGTCGGTCTTCTGACCGCCGCCGCGGGCCGCGGGCCGGCGTGGGCACGGCCGCGGCACGGCGCCCCGGCCGGGTCGGCGGCGGTCGCGGTCAGCTTCCGGACAGCGTCAGCTCGTAGCGTCGGCCGTGGCGCACGCCGCCCGGGAGCAGGAAGCGCTCCGCCAGGGTCATGCCGAGCCGCTCCGCCACCGCGATCGACCGCTGGTTCTCGTCGTTGATCATCGCGACGACGTGCGGGACGCCCACCGCGCGGACCCGCTCCACGGTGGCCAGCGCGGCGGCGTACGCGTACCCCTTGCCCCACGCGGAGCGGCCCAGCCGCCAGCCGATCTCGATCTCCCCGACCGGTCCCCACTCCTTCTCCCGGGGCCACGGCTGCGCGCCGGTGAAGCCGATCACCGCGCCGTCCGTGTCGAGCAGGGTCCACAGGCAGTGGCCGAGCTGCGCGTCGTGCATGCGCTGGCGCGCGGTGAACTCCTCGTACAGGGACAGTTCGGCGGGCCCGCCGAGGAATTCCATCACCTCCGGATCGTCGAAGACCCGGTGCCAGGCACGCGCGTCCTCGTCGGTGGGCACGCGCAGCTGCACGGCGGGAAGCGGCCGGGTCGGCGAGGTGGTCATCGGAGGCACCCTTCGGATCGCGATCTCTCTCGCTGCATAGACTGCACATGTCCGGTGCCGTTGGGCACCCTTTATCGAGCCTTCGGGAGACCCCGCAGTGACCGAGCCCCTCTCCGAACACTCCGCGGACGTGATCGTCGTCGGGGCCGGGCCCGCCGGCTCGACCACCGCGTACTACCTCGCCAAGGCCGGATTGGACGTCCTGCTCCTGGAGAAGACCGCGTTCCCCCGCGAGAAGGTGTGCGGTGACGGGCTGACCCCGCGCGCCACCAAGCAGCTGGTCTCCATGGGCATCGACATCTCCGAGGAAGCCGGCTGGCTGCGCAACAAGGGCCTGCGGATCATCGGCGGCGGCCAGCGCCTCCAGCTGGACTGGCCGGAACTCGCCTCCTACCCGGACTACGGACTCGTGCGCAAGCGCGACGACTTCGACGAGACCCTGGCCCGCCAGGCCCAGAAGGCCGGCGCCCGGCTCTACGAGCGCTGCAACGTCGGAGAGCCGGTGCGCGACCCGCGCACCGGCCACATCATCGGCGTGCAGGCGAAGCTCGGCGAGGAGAAGACCCCGGTCACCTTCAGCGCCCCGCTGGTCGTCGCGGCCGACGGCAACTCCTCCCGGCTGTCCCTCGCGATGGGCCTGCACCGGCGCGAGGACCGCCCGATGGGCGTCGCCGTGCGGACGTACTTCACCTCGCCCCGGCACGACGACGACTACCTGGAGTCCTGGCTGGAGCTGTGGGACCGGCGCGGCGCGCAGGACCGGCTGCTGCCCGGTTACGGCTGGATCTTCGGCATGGGCGACGGCACCTCCAACGTCGGCCTCGGCATCCTCAACTCCTCCTCCGCCTTCAAGGAGCTGGACTGGCGCGAGGTCCTCAAGGCCTGGTGCGCGTCCATGCCCGAGGACTGGGGCTACACCTTGGAGAACATGACGCAGCCGATCCGCGGCGCGGCCCTGCCGATGGCGTTCAACCGGCAGCCGCACTACACCAAGGGCCTGCTGCTCGTCGGTGACGCGGGCGGGCTCGTCAACCCGTTCAACGGCGAGGGCATCGCCTACGCGATGGAGTCGGGCCAGATCGCGGCCGACGTCATCGTGCAGGCACACTCCCGCGCCACCCCGGCGCTGCGCGAGCTCACCCTGCACAGCTACCCGAAGGTCCTCAAGGAGACGTACGGCGGCTACTACACGCTGGGCCGCGCCTTCGTGAAGCTGATCGGCAACCCGAAGGTCATGAAGGTCGCCACCCAGCGCGGCCTGACCCACCCGGTGCTCATGCGGTTCACGCTGAAGATGCTGGCCAACCTGACCGACCCGACGGGCGGCGACGCGATGGACCGCATCATCAACGGGCTCTCGAAGGTGGCCCCGAAGGCCTGACGCGGGCGCGGGGTACGGCCGGTCCTGCGCGGCGGGCCGCGGCGGGGTCTCCCCGGGCGCGGCCCGTTTCGCCGTACCGGGGGCCGTACGGGCCCTCGTACGGGCCGTACGGGCCGCTGCACGGGCCGTCCTACGGCCCCCCGGCGGCGTCCCCGGCGCGGTGCACCGCGCGCACGCAGCGCGTCAGCAGCACCAGCCCGCACAGCAGGAGCACCGCCGAGGCGCTCCAGCCGAGGCCGAGGGACAGCGCGTTCCCGGGCTTCTGCCAGGGGCGGGCGGTGCCCAGCAGCAAGCCGCCGACGGCGAGGAGGCCGAGCCCGGACGCGGCCGGGACGGCGGTGGGGTCGCCGCCGCGGGGGTACGCGTGCGGTCGAGCGCTCACGGGACCACCACCTCCAGGGTCGGGGCGGGTCCGACGGGACGGACGCGCCGCCGCCATCTTCGCAGGGCACCGGGCGGCGCGGCACGGGCCGTCCGCCGGGCGAGCGCCCAGCGGTCGGTGCGGCGCGGCACGTCCCGCTCCGCAGGGCGGCGGCCTCGGTCGCCTGAGGACGCCGAAGGGCCGGCGCTCCACCCCCGAGCGGGGGAGCACCGGCCCTTCCTGACGCTCCGGAGACCGGAGAGCGGCTCAGAGGACGCGCACGGCGCCCGTCGGCTTGTCGTAGCTCATGGAGCGCTCGACGATGCCGGTGCTGGAGTTCTGCGCGCCGACGAACTTGCCGCCGCCGACGTAGACGGCGACGTGGTACGCGCTGCCCTTGGAGCCCCAGTACAGGATGTCGCCCGGCTGCAGGGCGCTCAGGGACACCGAGGTGCCGGCCGAGGACTGCTGCTGGGACATGCGCGGCAGGGTGATGCCGGCCTGGCGGTAGGCGGCCTGGACGAGACCGGAGCAGTCGAACGACGACGGGCCGGTGCCGCCCCGCACGTACGCCTTGCCGACCTGCGCGCGGGCGAAGTTCACGATGGACGCGGCGGAACCGGTGGCCGGCGCGGTGACGGTGCCCTTGCCCTGGGTGGGGGCGGTGCTGGAGTCGGAGCCCGAAGCGGACTTCGAGCCCGAGCCGGAGTCGGACGCCGAGGCGGTCGCCAGCGTGGAGCGGGCGGAGCTCCGGTTGGCGCGGTCGGCCGCTTCCTTGCGGTCGGCCTCCTGCTTCGCCTTCTTCTCGGCGTCGGCCTTCTGCTGGGCGTCTTCCTTGGCCTTCTTCGCCTCGGCGGCGGCGCCGGTGCGGGCGCTCTCCTCCTGGGCGGTCAGTTCGCCCTCGACGGCGGCCAGACGGGTGTTCTCGGCCGCGACGGTGACGGCCGAGGAGGCGTCGGCGCCGAGGTCCAGGTTGAGGACCGGCATCTCGAGCGTCGTCTCGGCCACGGGCTCTGCGGTCGGCGACGCGCTCGCGGTTCCGGCCATGGCCAGGGTGCTGAGGACGCCACCGGCTACTCCGGCGCGGACCGCGAGCTTCGAGGCGCTGCGGCGGGGCTTCCGGTGGCTGGGTATGTGAGCGGTGTGGGACATGAGGACAAGCGCTATCAGGGCGTCAGGGGTCCCTTCAAGAAACGTGGTCTGCGCCACAGTTGTGCGCGAAGGGGGCTAACCGGGCGCGTCGAGCCTCTTATTGACGCAGTAACGGGCTAATCGGACACACCGTCACAACCCTGTGATCATGTGGTTTCTGCATTAAGTCCGAATTGATCCACGGCCTACCATTCCGCCGGACAGTTGGCCAAGCCCCATTTCGGAAGCGCCAATTCACCGTGATGCAGGTCACAGTGACGTCACGCTGTGCGGACGCCGTGGCCCCGCTGTGACCCGGCCGTGAAGGCGTCGCGTGGTTCGTGAACGGATGCACGTGCGCGGGAGTCCGTTCTGTCCGGCTTGCACCCCGCGTCCACCTCGGTACGCGGACGGTCCCCCGGTCGGGGGAGGCGAGTTGCCGATAGCACGCGGTCCACACTCTTGCCAATTTGCATGTATGGGGCACACTTGATAGTGGAGGTGTGCCCTCTACCTGCGGTAACGACGCTGGATGTCACCATTCGTAACCGTCCGGATGCTTCGCGTATGAAGATCACTGCTCATCCGACTTCATGATCGTTCGCCAGGTGGTGGAGATCACAAACTCGTTGTTGTAACCCGTGTCGCAGATCACAGAGAGGCGGGCATAAGATGCGCAGCAGTCCGGCTTGTGAACTGCCTCACATGTACACGATCTTCGCGAGGCGGGTCACGCCCCCAGTCCATTACTGGGCGGCACCCCCGGCCGGTACGGCGGTCCAACGGTCAAGGACGACTGGAAGGAGCGAGGAGCGTGAATGCGTACGCGCCCATCCTCGTGCTCGGCGCCCTCGGCGCAGGGTTTGCGATCTTCTCCGTGGTCATGGCCACGCTGATCGGTCCAAAACGGTACAACCGGGCAAAGCTTGAAGCGTATGAGTGCGGCATCGAGCCGACTCCGATGCCGGCCGGCGGCGGCCGCTTCCCCATCAAGTACTACCTGACGGCGATGCTCTTCATCGTCTTCGACATCGAGGTTGTCTTCCTCTACCCCTGGGCCGTCACCTTCGACTCCCTGGGGATCTTCGGGCTCGTCGAGATGCTGCTCTTCGTGCTCACCGTCTTCGTCGCCTACGCCTACGTCTGGCGCCGCGGCGGCCTGGAATGGGACTGAGGGGCTGAAGTTTCCATGGGACTGGAAGAGAAGCTGCCGAGCGGCTTTCTGCTGACCACCGTCGAACAGGCCGCGGGATGGGTGCGCAAGTCATCCGTCTTCCCCGCGACCTTCGGCCTCGCCTGCTGCGCCATCGAGATGATGACCACCGGAGCGGGCCGGTACGACCTGGCCCGCTTCGGCATGGAGGTCTTCCGCGGCTCCCCGCGCCAGGCCGACCTGATGATCGTGGCCGGCCGGGTCAGCCAGAAGATGGCGCCCGTGCTGCGGCAGGTGTACGACCAGATGCCCGCTCCCAAATGGGTCATCTCCATGGGGGTTTGTGCATCCTCGGGCGGAATGTTCAACAACTACGCCATCGTCCAGGGCGTCGACCACATCGTGCCGGTGGACATCTACCTCCCCGGCTGCCCGCCGCGCCCCGAGATGCTGATGGACGCGATCCTCAAGCTCCACCAGAAGATCCAGGGCTCCAAGCTCGGCGTGAACCGGGAAGAGGCCGCCCGCGAGGCGGAGGAGGCCGCCCTCAAGGCACTCCCCACCATCGAGATGAAGGGGCTGCTCCGGTGAGCGAGACCCAAGAGCCGGAGAACGGCAGCAACGTCCCCGCTCCGAGGGCCCAGGGCCCCGAGGTCATCGGCGTCCGCACGGGCATGTTCGGGGCGGCGGCCGGCGGCGACACCAGCGGCTACGGCGGCCTGGTCCGCACCGTGGCCCTGCCCGGCGCGAGCAGCCGCCCGTACGGTTCGTACTTCGACGAGGTCGCCGACGAGCTCGAAGGGGCCCTGGAGGAGCAGGACGTGCTCCCCGGGAACGCCATCGAGAAGACGGTGGTCGACCGGGGCGAGCTGACCTTCCACATCGCCCGCGAGCACCTCGTGCGCGTCGCGCGCACCCTGCGCGACGACCCGGCCCTGCGCTTCGAGCTCTGCACCGGCGTCTCCGGGGTGCACTTCCCCGGCGACAAGGGGCGCGAGCTGCACGCCGTCTACCACCTGCGCTCGCTCACCCACGGGCGGATCCTGCGGCTGGAGGTGTCGGTCCCGGACAGCGACCCGCACGTCCCCTCGCTGGTGGCGGTCTACCCGACCAACGACTGGCACGAGCGCGAGACCTACGACTTCTTCGGCCTGGTCTTCGACGGGCACCCCGCCCTGACGCGGATCATGATGCCGGACGACTGGCAGGGCTTCCCGCAGCGCAAGGACTACCCGCTCGGCGGCATCGCCGTCGAGTACAAGGGCGCCCAGATCCCGGCTCCCGACCAGCGGAGGTCGTACAGCTGATGTCCACTTCACACGCCTCCTCCCGGGAGACCACCGAAGGCCTCGTCTACACCGTCACCGGCGGCGACTGGGACGAGATCGTCCAGTCGGCGGCCCGCGCGGACGACGAGCGGATCGTCGTCAACATGGGCCCCCAGCACCCGTCCACCCACGGAGTGCTCCGCCTGATCCTGGAGATCGACGGCGAGACGGTCACCGAGGCCCGCTGCGGAATCGGCTACCTGCACACCGGCATCGAGAAGAACCTCGAATACCGAAACTGGACGCAGGGCACCACGTTCGTGACGCGCATGGACTACCTGACGCCGTTCTTCAACGAGACGGCCTACTGCCTCGGCGTCGAGAAGCTGCTCGGCATCACCGACCAGATCCCGGACCGCGCCACCGTCATCCGCGTCCTGCTGATGGAGCTCAACCGGCTCTCCTCCCACCTGGTGTGCATCGCCACCGGAGGCATGGAGCTGGGCGCGACCACGATCATGATCTACGGCTTCCGCGACCGCGAACTGATCCTGGACGTCTTCGAGCTGATCACCGGCCTGCGCATGAACCACGCGTTCGTCCGGCCCGGCGGCCTCGCCCAGGACCTGCCCCCGGGCGCGGTCGACCAGCTGCGCGAGTTCGTCAAGACCATGAAGAAGAACCTGCCGGAGTACGACAAGCTCGCCACCGGCAACCCCATCTTCAAGGCCCGCATGCAGGACGTCGGCTACCTCGACCTGACCGGAGCCATGGCGCTCGGCGCCACCGGCCCGGTGCTGCGGTCCGCCGGCCTGCCGCACGACCTGCGCAAGTCGGACCCGTACTGCGGTTACGAGACGTACGAGTTCGACGTCCCGACCACCGAGACCTGCGACTCGTACGGGCGGTTCCTGATCCGCCTGGAGGAGATGCGCCAGTCGCTGCGGATCGTCGAGCAGTGCCTGGACCGGCTGCAGCCGGGTCCGGTGATGGTCGCCGACAAGAAGATCGCCTGGCCGGCGCAGCTCGCCATGGGGCCCGACGGCCTCGGCAACTCGCTCGACCACATCAAGAACATCATGGGCACCTCCATGGAGGCCCTCATCCACCACTTCAAGCTGGTGACCGAGGGCTTCCGGGTCCCCGCCGGGCAGGCCTACGCGGCCGTCGAATCGCCCAAGGGCGAGCTCGGCGTCCACGTCGTCTCCGACGGCGGCACCCGCCCCTACCGGGTCCACTTCCGGGACCCGTCCTTCACCAACCTGCAGGCCATGGCCGCGATGTGCGAAGGCGGCCAGGTCGCCGACGTCATCGTCGCCGTCGCCTCCATCGACCCCGTGATGGGAGGCGTCGACCGATGACCGACATCCAACTGGGCATGCCCCGGCTGCCCGCCCCGGACTACCCGGCGGAGGTGCGCGAGCGGCTCGCGGCGGACGCCGCCGAGGTCATCGCGCGCTACCCCGACAGCCGCAGCGCGCTGCTGCCCCTGCTCCACCTCGTCCAGTCGGAGGAGGGCTACGTCTCGCGCACCGGCATCCGCTTCTGCGCCGACGTGCTGGGCCTGACCACCGCCGAGGTCACGGCCGTGGCCACCTTCTACACGATGTACCGGCGGCGGCCCTCCGGCGACTACCAGGTCGGCGTCTGTACGAACACCCTGTGCGCGGTGATGGGTGGCGACGCCATCTTCGACGAGCTCAAGGAACACCTCGGGGTCGGCAACAACGAGACCACCCCCGACGGCAAGGTCACCCTCGAACACATCGAGTGCAACGCGGCCTGCGACTTCGCCCCCGTGGTGATGGTGAACTGGGAGTTCTTCGACAACCAGACCCCCGAGTCCGCCAAGGCCATGGTCGACGACCTGCTGGCCGGCCGCCCGGTCGAGCCGACCCGGGGCGCGCCGCTGTGCACGTACAAGGAGACGGCCCGCATCCTTGCCGGCTTCCCGGACGAGCGCGAGGGCGCGGTGGAGGCCACCGGCGGCGCCGGCCCCGCCTCCCTCATCGGGCTGCGCATCGCCCGCGGCGAGACCCCGCACACCTCGATCGTGCACCCGCGGGGCGAGACCACCACCCAGGGAGGGGAGTGATGACCGTGTCCACTCCGAAGGAAAGCCGCGGGGACACCTCCCCGCCGGAAGCCGGGGGAAGCGGCAGCCCGGAGAAGCTCCTGGCGCCCGTCCTGTCGGCGTTCTGGGACGACCCGCAGTCGTGGACGCTGGCGACCTACCGGCGCCACGGAGGCTACGAGGGCCTGCGCAAGGCGTTGGCCATGACGCCGGACGAAGTGATCGCCTACGTCAAGGACTCCGGTCTGCGCGGCCGCGGCGGCGCCGGCTTCCCCACCGGGATGAAGTGGCAGTTCATCCCGCAGGGCGACGGCAAGCCGCACTACCTGGTCGTGAACGCGGACGAGTCGGAGCCGGGCACCTGCAAGGACATCCCGCTCCTCTTCGCCAACCCGCACTCCCTCATCGAGGGAATGATCATCGCCTGCTACGCGATCCGCTCGGAGCACGCCTTCATCTACCTGCGCGGCGAGGTCGTACCGGTGCTGCGGCGCCTGCACGAGGCGGTGCGCGAGGCGTACGAGGCCGGATACCTCGGCAAGGCCGAATCCCGGGACAAGGGGGGCCTCGGCAGCGGGCTCGACCTCGACATCACGGTGCACGCCGGGGCGGGCGCGTACATCTGCGGCGAGGAGACGGCGCTGCTCGACTCCCTCGAAGGCCGGCGCGGACAGCCCCGGCTGCGGCCGCCCTTCCCGGCCGTCGAGGGGCTCTACGCGTGCCCCACCGTCGTCAACAACGTCGAGTCCATCGCCTCGGTGCCCGCGATCCTGGACAAGGGCAAGGACTGGTTCAAGTCCATGGGGACCGAGAAGTCCCCCGGCTTCACCCTGTACTCGCTCTCCGGGCACGTCTCCGGCCCCGGCCAGTACGAGGCCCCGCTCGGGATCACCCTGCGCCAGCTGCTCGACATGAGCGGCGGGATGCGCCCCGGACACCGGCTGAAGTTCTGGACCCCGGGCGGCTCCTCCACCCCGATGTTCACGGACGAGCACCTCGACGTGCCCCTCGACTACGAGGGCGTCGGCGCGGCCGGCTCGATGCTCGGCACCAAGGCACTCCAGTGCTTCGACGAGACGACCTGCGTGGTGCGGGCCGTCACCCGCTGGACCGAGTTCTACGCCCACGAGTCCTGCGGCAAGTGCACCCCGTGCCGCGAGGGCACGTACTGGCTCGTCCAGCTGCTGCGCGACATCGAGGCCGGCAAGGGCGTCATGTCCGACCTCGACAAGCTGAACGACATCGCCGACAACATCAACGGCAAGTCCTTCTGCGCCCTCGGCGACGGTGCGGCCAGTCCGATCTTCTCCTCGCTCAAGTACTTCCGCGAGGAGTACGAGCAGCACATCACGGGCAAGGGCTGCCCCTTCGACCCCAAGAAGTCGACCCTCTGGGCTGACACGGAGGTGAACGCATGACCATCACCACCAACGCGCCGGCCGGTGGCGGCGAGGCCGCCGTACCCCCGGAGAGCCTGGTGTCGCTGACCATCGACGGCATCGAGCTGTCGGTGCCCAAGGGCACCCTGGTGATCCGGGCCGCCGAACAGCTCGGCATCGAGATCCCCCGGTTCTGCGACCACCCCCTCCTCCCGCCGGCCGGTGCCTGCCGCCAGTGCATCGTCGAGGTCGAGGGCCAGCGCAAGCCGATGGCCTCCTGCACGATCACCTGCACCGACGGCATGGTCGTCAAGACGCAGCTGACGTCGGAGGTCGCCGACAAGGCCCAGCGCGGGGTGATGGAGCTGCTGCTCATCAACCACCCGCTGGACTGCCCGGTCTGCGACAAGGGCGGCGAGTGCCCGCTGCAGAACCAGGCGATGTCCCACGGCAACGCCGAGTCCCGCTTCGAGGGCAGGAAGCGCACCTACGAGAAGCCCGTCCCGATCTCCACCCAGGTGCTGCTGGACCGCGAGCGGTGCGTGCTGTGCGCGCGCTGCACCCGCTTCTCCAACGAGATCGCCGGCGACCCGATGATCGAGCTGCTGGAGCGCGGCGCGCTCCAGCAGGTCGGCACCGGCGAGGACGACCCGTTCGAGTCGTACTTCTCCGGCAACACCATCCAGATCTGCCCCGTCGGCGCGCTGACCTCGGCCGCCTACCGGTTCCGCTCCCGCCCGTTCGACCTCGTCTCCTCCCCGAGCGTGTGCGAGCACTGCGCGGGCGGCTGCGCGACCCGGACCGACCACCGGCGCGGCAAGGTGCTGCGCCGCCTGGCCGGCGAGGACCCCGAGGTCAACGAGGAGTGGATCTGCGACAAGGGCCGCTTCGGGTTCCGCTACGCGCAGCGCCCGGACCGGCTCACCACCCCGCTGGTGCGCGGCACCGACGGCATCCTCGCCCCGGCCAGCTGGCCCGAGGCGCTGGAGGCCGCGGCGAACGGGCTGGCCGGGGCGCGCGGCCGGGCCGGCGTGCTGACCGGCGGCCGGCTCACCGTCGAGGACGCCTACGCGTACGCCAAGTTCGCGCGCGTGGTCCTCGACACCAACGACATCGACTTCCGGGCCCGCGTGCACAGCGCGGAGGAGGCCGAGTTCCTGGCCGCCTCCGTCGCCGGCACCGGCAAGGACCTCGACGGCACCGGCGTCACGTACGCCTCGCTGGAGGCGGCGCCCGCGGTGCTGCTCGCCGGCATCGAGGCCGAGGAGGAGGCCCCCGGCGTCTTCCTGCGGCTGCGCAAGGCCCACCGCAAGCACAAGCAGCGGACCTTCGCCCTCGCCCCCTTCGCCACCCGGGGCCTGGCCAAGGCGGGCGGCACCCTGCTGGCCGCCGCCCCCGGCACCGAGCCCGCCTGGCTCGACGCGCTGGCCACCCGCGGCGGCCTGGAGGCCGGCGGCTCCACCGCCGCCGACGCGCTGCGCGAGCCCGGCGCCGTCATCGTGGTCGGGGAGCGCCTCGCCGGCGTCCCGGGCGCGCTGACCGCCGCCGTACGGGCCGCCAACGCCACCGGCGCCGAGCTGGTGTGGATCCCGCGCCGGGCCGGCGAGCGGGCCGCCGTCGAGGCTGGCGCGCTGCCGTCCCTGCTGCCCGGCGGCCGCCCGGCCACCGACCCGCGCGCCCGCGACGAGGTAGCCACCGCCTGGGGCCTGGACGAACTCCCGCACCGCTACGGGCGCGACACCGGCCAGATCGTCGAGGCCGCGGCCACGCGCGAGCTGTCCGCCCTGCTGGTCGCGGGCGTGGAGGTCGCCGACCTGCCCGACCCGGCCCGCGCCCGCACCGCGCTCCAGGAGGCCTTCGTGGTCTCCCTGGAACTGCGGCCCAGCGAGGTCACCGACCACGCGGACGTGGTCTTCCCGGTCGCCGCGGTCGTCGAGAAGCCGGGCGCGTTCGTCAACTGGGAGGGCAGGGTCCGGCCGTTCGAGGCCGCCCTCAAGCCCGAGCAGATGACCCGGCGCCTCGCCCCCGCCGACTCCCGCGTGCTGCACATGCTGGCCGACGCGGCCGACCGGCCGATCGCCCTGCCCGACGTGCACGCCGTACGCCGGGAGCTGGAGCGGCTCGGCCCGTGGGAGGGGGCGCTCGCCTCCGAGCAGTCCACCGACCCGGAGCCGCTGCCCCGCCCCGGAGCGGGCGAGGCGGTCCTCGCGGGCCACCGCCTGCTCCTCGACCAGGGCCGCCTCCAGGACGGCGACGACGCCCTGGCCGGCACCCGGCACGAGGCCAGCGCCCGGCTGTCGGCGGCCACGGCCGCCGAGACCGGCGTCAAGAGCGGCGACGTCCTCGCGGTCACCGGCCCCGCCGGGACCGTGGAACTGCCGTTGCGGATCACCGAGATGCCCGACCGCGTGGTCTGGCTCCCGCTGAACTCCACCGGATCCGGCGTCCTCGCCGACACCGGCGCCCGTCCGGGCACCCTCGTGCGCATCGGTCCGGCGACCCCGGCCGGCGCGGGCGCCAGCACTGCGGAGGTGGACGCGTGAACGCGGTACAGATCGCCGCGGAGGACCTCTCCCTCTTCGGCCGCGACGTCTGGTGGCTCGTCGTCCTCAAGGCCGTCTTCTGCTTCGCCTTCCTGATGGTGACCGTGCTGTTCTCCATCGTGTGGGAGCGCAAGGTCGTCGCCTGGATGCAGCTGCGCATCGGCCCCAACCGGCACGGCCCCTGGGGCATGCTCCAGTCGCTCGCCGACGGCGTGAAGCTCATGCTGAAGGAAGACCTGATCGTCAAGCGGGCCGACAAGGTCGTCTACGTCCTGGCCCCGATCATCGCGGCCATCCCGGCCTTCATGGCCATCGCGGTGATCCCCTTCGGGCCCGCGGGCAACGAGGTCTCCATCTTCGGCCAGCGCACCACGATGCAGCTGACCGACCTGCCCATCGCGATGCTCTACATCCTCGCGGTGGCCTCGGTCGGCATCTACGGGATCGTGCTCGCCGGCTGGTCCTCCGGCTCGACCTACCCGCTCCTCGGCGGACTGCGCTCCTGCGCGCAGATGATCTCGTACGAGATCGCGATGGGCGCGGCCTTCGCCTCGGTCTTCCTCTACTCCGGGTCGATGTCGACCTCGGCGATCGTCGAAGCCCAGGCGGACCGCTGGTACATCATCCTGCTGCCGGTCTCCTTCATCATCTACGTGATCACGATGGTCGGCGAGACGAACCGCGCGCCCTTCGACATGCCGGAGTCCGAGGGCGACCTCGTCGGCGGCTTCAACACCGAGTACTCCTCCATCAAGTTCGCGCTGTTCATGCTCGCCGAGTACGTCAACATGGTCACCGTCTCGGCCGTCTCGGTCACCCTCTTCCTGGGCGGCTGGCGGGCCCCCGCGCCGATCTCCACCTACTGGGAGGGCGCGAACCACGGCTGGTGGCCGATGCTCTGGTTCGTCCTCAAGGTGCAGCTCCTCCTCTTCTTCTTCATCTGGCTCCGCGGCACGCTGCCCCGCGTGCGCTACGACCAGCTGATGAAGCTGGGCTGGAAGGTCCTGATCCCGGTCTCGGTGGTCTGGCTGATGCTCGTGGCGACCGTTCGCGCGCTGCGCAACGAGGCCTACGACTTCAGCGAGATCGTCCTCTACGTCGGCGGCGCCGTCGTGGCGATCCTGCTCCTCTCCTTCGTCGTGGACCTCTTCCGCGACAAGCGCGAGAAGGCGGCGGCCCAGGAGGCCGTCCACGACGCCGAGCCCTTCGACCCGCTGGCGGGCGGGTTCCCCGTACCGCCCAAGCCCGGCCAGCAGCTGGCACCCGTACCGCGCCGGAGGTCCCGCCGCGAGCGGGATCTGATCGTCAGCGGCGGGACGAATTCCGACAGCGACCGAGAGGAGGCTTGAGAGATGTCCGACGACAAGTGGCAGAACCCGGTGGCCGGCTTCGGCGTGACCTTCAAGGCCATGTTCAAGAAGCGCCTCACCGAGCAGTACCCGGAGCAGCAGAAGACCACCGCCCCGCGCTTCCACGGACGGCATCAGCTCAACCGGCACCCGGACGGTCTGGAGAAGTGCATCGGGTGCGAACTGTGCGCCTGGGCCTGTCCCGCCGACGCGATCTACGTGGAGGGCGCGGACAACACCGAGGAGGAGCGCTACTCCCCGGGCGAGCGCTACGGCCGCGTCTACCAGATCAACTACGCCCGCTGCATCCTGTGCGGGCTGTGCGTCGAGGCGTGCCCGACGCGGGCACTCACCATGACGAACGAGTTCGAACTGGCCGACTCCAGCCGCGAAGCGCTCATCTACACCAAGGAGCAGCTGCTCTCCGGCCTCACCGAGGGCATGGTCGAGGCGCCGCACTCGATCTTCCCCGGCACGGACGACACGGACTACTACCGCGGGCTGGTGACGGGCGCCGCCCCGGGCACGGTCCGGCAGGTCGCGGTGTCCAAGGGCGAGACGACGGCGGACGAATCCGAGGAGGTGGGGGCATGAGCACGATCGCCGCTGCGGCCACCTCGCTCACCTCCACCGGTGA
Organism: Streptomyces sp. NPDC058619; assembly: GCF_042717785.1. Classification (NCBI taxonomy): domain Bacteria; kingdom Bacillati; phylum Actinomycetota; class Actinomycetes; order Kitasatosporales; family Streptomycetaceae; genus Streptomyces; species Streptomyces sp. NPDC058619. Next base: position 351,518 of record NZ_JBHXQN010000001.1, on the reverse strand, counting down.
GGCCGTACAGTTCTGGATCCTCGGCACCGTCGCCGTCATCGGCGCGCTGGCCACGATCCTGATGAAGAAGGCCGTCCACAGCGCGCTCAGCCTGGCCGGGACGATGATCATCCTGGCGGTCTTCTACCTCGCGAACGGGGCGTACTTCCTGGGCGTCGTCCAGGTCGTCGTCTACACCGGCGCGATCATGATGCTCTTCCTCTTCGTGGTCATGCTCGTCGGCGTCACCGCCGCCGACTCCCTCACGGAGACCATCAAGGGGCAGCGCTGGCTGGCCGCCCTGTGCGGACTCGGCTTCGGCATCCTGCTGATCGCCGGCATCGGCAACGCCGGGATCACCCACTTCAACGGGCTCGGCCGGATCAACTCCGGCGGCCACGTCGAGGGCCTGGCCCAGCTGATCTTCACCAAGTACGTCTTCGCCTTCGAGATCACCGGCGCGCTGCTGATCACCGCCGCCGTCGGCGCGATGGTGCTCACCCACCGCGAGCGCACCGAGCGGGCCGCCACCCAGCGCGAGCTCGCCGACCGGCGCGTGCGGGGCGGCGTCCAGCTCCCGCCGCTGCCCGCCCCCGGCGTCTACGCCCGGCACAACGCGGTGGACGTCCCGGGCCTGCTGCCGGACGGCACCCCGTCCGAGCTGACGGTCAATCAGACCCTGCGGGCCCGCGGCCAGATCCGGGACGTCTCCGGCCAGGCCCTGGACGACCTCAAGGCGCTGGAGCAGGCCTCCGCGGAGCGCCTCGGCCGTGAGGAGGCCTCGAAGTGAATCCGGTCAACTACCTGTACCTGTCGGCCCTGCTGTTCACCATCGGCGCGGCCGGCGTGCTGATCCGGAAGAACGCGATCGTGCTGTTCATGTGCGTCGAGCTGATGCTCAACGCCTGCAACCTCGCCTTCGTGACCTTCTCCCGCATGCACGGCAACCTCGACGGCCAGATCATCGCCTTCTTCACGATGGTCGTCGCCGCCGCGGAGGTCGTGGTGGGCCTCGCGATCATCGTGTCCCTGTTCCGTACCCGCCACTCGGCCTCGGTCGACGACGCCAGCCTGATGAAGCTGTAAGGGGCGTTCACCGTGGAGAATCTGATTGCGCTGCTGGTGGCGGCGCCCCTGCTCGGAGCGGTGGTGCTGCTGTGCGGCGGCCGGCGCCTCGACAAGACCGGCCACTGGATCGGCACGCTGCTGGCGGCCGTGTCCTTCGGCATCGGGGTCGCGCTGTTCGCCGACATGCTGGGACGCGGCGCCGAGGACCGCACCCTGCACCAGTTCCTGTTCAGCTGGATTCCGGTGGAGGGCTTCCAGGCAGACATCGCGTTCCAGCTCGACCAGCTGTCGATGACCTTCGTCCTGCTCATCTCCGGGGTGGGCACGCTCATCCACGTGTACTCGATCGGGTACATGGAGCACGACGAGCGCCGCCGCCGCTTCTTCGGCTACCTGAACCTGTTCGTCGCGGCGATGCTGCTGCTCGTCGTCGCCGACAACTACCTGCTGCTGTACTTCGGCTGGGAGGGCGTCGGCCTCGCCTCGTACCTCCTGATCGGCTTCTGGCAGCACAAGCCCAGCGCGGCCACCGCCGCGAAGAAGGCCTTCCTGGTCAACCGCGTCGGCGACATCGGCCTGTCGATCGCGATCATGCTGATGTTCACCACGTTCGGCACCTTCGCCTTCGGCCCGGTGCTCGGCGCGGTCGGCGAGACGTCCGAGGGCACGCTGACCGCGATCGGCCTGATGCTGCTGCTGGCCGCCTGCGGCAAGTCGGCGCAGGTGCCGCTCCAGTCCTGGCTCGGTGACGCGATGGAGGGCCCGACCCCGGTCTCGGCTCTGATCCACGCCGCCACCATGGTCACCGCGGGCGTCTACCTGATCGTCCGCTCGGGCGCCATCTTCAACGGGGCGCCCGACGCCCAGCTGGTGGTCACCGTCGTCGGCGCGGTCACGCTCCTCTTCGGTGCCGTCGTCGGTTGCGCGAAGGACGACATCAAGAAGGCCCTCGCGGGCTCGACGATGTCGCAGATCGGCTACATGATCCTCGCCGCGGGCCTCGGCCCCATCGGCTACGTCTTCGCGATCATGCACCTGGTCACGCACGGCTTCTTCAAGGCCGGCCTGTTCCTCGGCGCGGGTTCCGTGATGCACGGGATGAACGACGAGGTCGACATGCGCAAGTACGGCGGCCTGCGGAAGTACATGCCGGTCACCTTCGTGACCTTCGGCCTCGGCTACCTGGCGATCATCGGCTTCCCCGGCCTGTCCGGCTTCTTCTCCAAGGACATGATCATCGAGGCGGCCTTCGCCAAGGGAGGCACCCAGGGCTGGATCCTCGGCGGGGTCACCCTGCTGGGCGCCGGCATCACCGCCTTCTACATGACCCGCGTCATGCTCCTCACCTTCTTCGGCGAGAAGCGCTGGCAGCCGGACGCGGACGGCCATGCGCCGCACCCGCACGAGTCCCCGAAGTCCATGACCATCCCGATGATCGTCCTCGCGTTCGGATCGGTCTTCGCAGGCGGGTTCTTCGAGATCGGCGACCGGTTCCTCAACTGGCTGGAGCCCGTCACCGGGTACGAGCACGGCCACCCGCCGGTCAGCGCCCTGACGGTGACCGCCGCCACCATGGTGGTCCTGGCCGTCGGTGTCGCGATGGCCTGGTCGATGTACGGCCGGGGGCCCGTCCCGGTGGTCGCCCCGCGCGGTTCGGTCCTCACCCGGGCCGCCCGCCGGGACCTCTACCAGGACGACTTCAACCACGCCGTGCTGGTGCGCGGCGGGGAGCACCTGACCCGTTCCCTCGTGTACGTGGACCACAGCCTGGTCGACGGAGTGGTCAACGGGACGGCCGCCGGCGTCGGCGGGCTGTCGGGCCGGCTGCGCAAGCTCCAGAACGGCTACGCCCGCAGCTACGCGGTCTCGATGTTCGGGGGCACGGCGATCCTGATCGCCGCGACCCTGCTGATGAGGGCGGTGTGAGATGAATTTCCCGCTTCTGACGGTGACGGCGGCGCTGCCCGCGGTCGGCGCGATCCTGACGGCGGCCGTTCCGGCCGCCCGCAGGACGCTCGCCAAGTGGCTCGCGCTGCTGTTCTCGCTGGCGACCCTGGCCCTGGCCGTGCTCGTCGCGATCCGCTTCGAACCCGGCGGAGACCGCTACCAGCTGACCGAGTCCCGTGCCTGGATCGCCGACTTCGGCGTCCGCTACGAGCTCGGGGTCGACGGCATCGGAGTGGTGCTCATCGCGCTCACCGCGCTGCTGATCCCCTTCGTGATCGCAGCCGGCTGGAACGACGCCGACCCCCTTGCCGAGCCGATGAGTGGCTCCGCCACGTGGCAGGCGTCCCGCTGGCGGCCGACGCAGGGCTTCTTCGCCCTGATCCTGCTGGTCGAGGCGATGGTGATCATCTCCTTCGAGGCCACCGACGTCTTCCTCTTCTACATCTTCTTCGAAGCCATGCTCATCCCGATGTACTTCCTCATCGGCGGCTTCGGCGACCGGGCGCACTCGGGATCCGACGAGAACGCGGCCGCGCAGCGCTCGTACGCGGCGGTCAAGTTCCTCCTCTACAACCTGGCCGGCGGCCTGATCATGCTGGCCGCCGTCATCGGGCTCTACGTGGTCGCCGGGAACTTCTCGCTCCAGGAGATCACCGCCGCCCGCGCCGCGGGCACGCTCGACATGGCGACCAACACCGAACGGCTGCTGTTCCTCGGCTTCTTCTTCGCCTTCGCGGTGAAGGCCCCGCTGTGGCCGCTGCACACCTGGCTGCCGAACGCGATGGGCGAGGCCACCGCACCGGTCGCCGTCCTGATCACCGCGGTCGTAGACAAGGTCGGCACGTTCGCGATGCTCCGCTTCTGCCTCGGACTGTTCCCGGAGGCCAGCAAGTGGGCCACCCCGGTGATCCTGGTCCTGGCCCTGATCAGCATCGTCTACGGCGCGCTGGTCGCGGTCGGCCAGCGGGACATCAAGCGGCTGGTCGCGTACGCCTCGATCTCGCACTTCGGCTTCATCATCCTGGGCATCTTCGCGATGACCTCCCAGGGCCAGTCCGGGGCGACGCTGTACATGGTCAACCACGGGATCTCGACGGCTGCGCTGATGCTGGTGGCCGGGTTCCTGATCTCGCGCCGCGGTTCGCGGCTCATCGCCGACTACGGGGGCGTCCAGAAGGTGGCCCCGGTCCTCGCGGGCACCTTCCTGATCGGCGGCCTCGCCACCCTCTCGCTGCCGGGCCTCGCGCCCTTCGTCAGCGAGTTCCTGGTCCTGGTCGGGACGTTCTCCCGGTACCCGGTCGTCGGCATCATCGCCACCACCGGCATCGTGCTGGCCGCGCTCTACACACTGGTGCTCTACCAGCGGACGATGACCGGCCCCGTGAAGGAGGAGGTCCGCACCATGCCGGACCTGCACCTGCGGGAGGTGCTGGTGGTCGCGCCGCTGATCGTGCTGCTGATCGGACTGGGCGTCTACCCGAAGCCGCTGACCGACATCGTCAATCCGGCGGTGCAGCACACCATGTCCGACGTGAAGCAGACCGACCCGGCGCCCGAAGTGGCCGTCGAGGCCGTGCCTGCGAAGAATGGGGAGGCGGCCAAGTGAGCACCGTCACTGCTGCCCAGGGCCTGTGGACTCTGGCGGCCGACGGACCGGTCGACCGGATCCCGGCGCCGGTCATCGAGTACGCGCAGCTCGCGCCCACGCTGATCGTGGTGGGCGCGGCGATCATCGGAGTCCTCGTCGAGGCCTTCGTCCCCCGCAAGTCCCGCTACTACGTGCAGGTGTTCCTCGCCGTCGCCGCGCTGGCCTCGGCCTTCGCAGCGGTCGTCGGCCTCGCCGCCGGCGGGTACGGGAGCACCAAGGCGCACGTCGCCGCCATGGGCGCCATCGCCGTCGACGGCCCGGCGCTGTTCCTGCAGGGCACCATCCTGCTGGCCTCGATCGTGGCCGTGTTCACGTTCGCCGAGCGGCGCCTCGACCCCGAGACGCACGGCAACCGGGTGGACTCCTTCGCCGCCCAGGCGGCGTCCGTACCGGGCAGCGAGAGCGAGAAGGCCGCCGTGAAGGCGGGCTTCACCACCACCGAGGTGTACCCGCTGGCGCTGTTCGCGATCGCCGGAATGCTGATCTTCCCGGCGGCCAACGACCTGCTGACGCTGTTCATCGCGCTGGAGGTCTTCTCCCTCCCGCTCTACCTGCTCTGCGCCGTCGCCCGCCGCCAGCGGCTGATGTCGCAGGAGGCCGCGGTGAAGTACTTCCTGCTGGGCGCCTTCTCCTCCGCCTTCCTCCTCTTCGGCATCGCGCTGCTCTACGGGTACGCGGGCTCGGTCTCGTACGCCGCGATCGCCGACGTGGTCGACGGCACGGTCACCAAGGTCGACCCGGCGCTCGCCTCCACCATGGGCAACGACGCGCTGCTGCTGATCGGCGGCGCGCTGATCCTGATGGGCCTGCTCTTCAAGGTCGGCGCGGTCCCCTTCCACATGTGGACCCCGGACGTCTATCAGGGCGCCCCGACCCCGGTCACCGGCTTCATGGCCGCAGCAACGAAGGTGGCCGCCTTCGGCGCCCTCCTGCGCCTCCTCTACGTGGTCCTGCCGGGCCTGCGCTGGGACTGGCGGCCGGTGATGTGGGGCGTCGCGATCGTGACGATGCTGGCGGGCGCGGTGATTGCCGTGACCCAGACGGACGTCAAGCGGCTGCTGGCGTACTCCTCGATCGCGCACGCGGGCTTCATCCTGGCCGGTGTCATCGCGACCTCGGCGGAGGGCGTCAAGTCCGTCCTCTTCTACCTGGGCGCGTACTCCTTCGTGACGATCGGCGCCTTCGCGGTGGTCACGCTGGTGCGCGACGCGGGCGGCGAGGCCACGCACCTGTCCAAGTGGGCCGGTCTGGGCCGGCGTTCGCCGCTGACCGCGGCGGTCTTCGCCGTGTTCCTGCTGGCCTTCGCCGGCATCCCGCTGACGTCCGGCTTCTCCGGGAAGTTCGCCGTGTTCAAGGCGGCCGCGGAGAGCGGCGCCGGGGTGCTGGTCGTGGTGGGTGTCATCTCGTCCGCGATCGCCGCGTTCTTCTACGTCCGGGTGATCGTGCTGATGTTCTTCAGCGAGCCGAAGGCCGACGGCCCGACGGTGGCCGTGCCCTCGCCGCTGACGATGACCACCATCGCGGTGGGCGTCGCGGTCACGCTGGTGCTGGGCGTGGCCCCGCAGTACTTCCTGGAACTGGCCGGGCAGGCGAGCACGTTCGTCCGCTGACCCGTCCCGGTACGGCGCAGGGCCCGGCCCCTTTGGGGGTCGGGCCCTGTCGCGTGTGCGGTGCTACTCGGCGGTGCGCCGTTTCGTGGTGATGGCGGTCAGGTCGAGGTCGATGGGGAAGGGAGCCGAGACTTTCAGGCGGTCGTGGAAGATGCCCGCAGTCCCGTAGCTCCCGGTCGACGGGTCCAGTTCGTAGACGTAGACCACGGCACGACCATCCTTGTTCTCCACGCGCCAGAAGTGAAGAATGCCTGCTTCCGCATACTTGACCGGCTTGACGCCACGGTCACGACCGACGGACTCGGGCGAGACCACTTCGATGGCCAGGCGGACGGACTCCGCAGGGAGCCGGGTCTGGTCCAGATCGCCCACGGCACTCTCGTCCACGACGATGACATCGGGTTCGGGGCGGTTGTGACGGTCGATGTCGATCGTGAACTCGCGGAAGACCTCCAAGTCCGGCGGCTGCTGATCCATGAGCTGCCAGGTGAAGAAGTTGACAGCACGCATGTGGAATCGAGTCTGCGGACTCACGAAGATCAGGCTCCCGTCGATCAGCTCCGTGTGCGGAGGCAGATTCGGAAGCGTGTCCAGGTCGTCGGCAGTCCAGCCGCCCGGCGGGGGGATCGGCCAGCTGTGTTCCGGGTTCATCAGTGCTCCCATGAGCCGGAGTCTCGCGAGTGCCGCCAGCGTATCGCCGGGAATCCGCGGAACACCGTCCCTTCGGGTGAGTCATATGCGGGAGGCACGTGACGGCGTCGGCCGGCGCGGGCTAGTGCCCGTGCGCGTGGCCGGTGCCGCCCGCGGCCGGGGTCTTCTTGGGGCAGGTCAGCGCGGGGTTCCAGTTGTGGAAGCGGCCGGCCGGGTTCTTCTTGTACGCCCACATGTGCAGGTCGTAGTGCTTGGGCATGCCCGCCCAGTGGCCGGGCATGGGCCCGTCGAACGGCAGCCCGAACATGCTCGGCCGGTCGTCGGCGGTCTTCAGGTCCTGGTCCCCGTCGGTCGCCATCCACTCCACGGCCTGGAGCGTGCGGCGGCCGTGGCGGTCCTTCTCGGTGCTGTACAGGAGCGCGGTGGGCTTCGCGGGGTCCTTGGAGCCCCAGTTGGCCTGCTTGACGTAGTGGTAGCCCATGGCGCCGACGCCGAACGGGTTGGTCATACAGGTCGCGCCCTTGGGGACGTACCCGTCCCGGAGCGCGGCGCGCTCGTCCACGTACCTGGCCGTCGCCCGGATCGCCGTCGCCATGTCCTTCATCGCCCTGGGGTTCAGCGGGTCGGGCGCGGGCCCCTCGACGCCGTGGGCCGGGGCCACGGCGGTCAGGCCGAGCGACACGGTGGCGGCGCAGGCGAGAACGGCCTTCAGGCTGCGTACGGGCATGGCGGCTCCTCCGGGTGGGGGTACGGGGTACGGGTTCCCGAACCGTCCGTCCACCATCCCGGCCCCCCGCGCGCGGCGCACGCGGGCCGCACCCAAAGGGGTGCGGCCGGCGTGACGGGGCGTCGGGTGAGGGGGCGTCGGGTGCCGGCGGCCCGCGCCGCCCGCGCCCGCTAGCGGGAGCCGGTGATGCGGCCGGTGACCTCGCCGAGACCCACGCGGGTGCCGTCGGGGCCCGGGGCCCAGGCGGTGAGGGTGACGGTGTCGCCGTCCTCCAGGAACGTCCGCTTGCCGTCGGCGAGTTCGATGGCGTCGCGGCCGTTCCAGGTGAGCTCCAGCAGGGAGCCGCGCTGGTCCACGTCCGGGCCGCTGACGGTGCCGGAGCCGTAGACGTCTCCGGTGCGCAGGGAGGCGCCGTTGACGGTCATGTGGGCGAGCTGCTGGGCGGCCGTCCAGTACATCGAGGCGAACGGCGGCCGCGAGACCTCCTGCCCGTTGATGGAGACCGTGATGTGCAGGTCGAAGCCGCCGGGCCGGTCGCTGCCCGCATCGTCGAGGTAGGGCAGGAGCGGGAAGTCCCGGGCGGGAGGGGCGACGCGGGCGGCGTCGAGGGCCTCCAGCGGGGTGACCCAGGCGGAGACGGAGGTGGCGAAGGACTTGCCGAGGAACGGGCCGAGCGGCACGTACTCCCAGGCCTGCACGTCGCGCGCCGACCAGTCGTTGAGGAGGAAGAGGCCGAAGACGTGGTCCTCGAACTCGCCCAGCGCCACCGGGCGGCCCAGCTCGGAGGGGGCGCCGACGACGAAGCCCACCTCGGCCTCGATGTCGAGCTTGACGGACGGGCCGAAGACGGGCGCCGGGTCGGCCGGGGCCTTGCGCTGCCCGGAGGGCCGTACGACGTCCGTGCCCGAGACGACGATCGTGCCCGAGCGGCCGTGGTAACCGATCGGCAGGTGCTTCCAGTTGGGGGTCAGCGCGTCCCCGTCCGGGCGGAAGATCTTCCCGACGTTGGTCGCGTGGTGCTCGCTGGCGTAGAAGTCGACGTAGTCGGCGACCTCGTACGGCAGGTGCAGCTCGACCGCGTCCAGGGGCAGCAGGTGCGGCTCCACGGCCGGGCGGTGGCCGGGGTCGGTGACCCACGCGGTCAGCGCGCGGCGCACGTCGCGCCAGGCGGTGCGCCCGGCGGCCAGCAGCGGGTTGAGGGAGGGCTGCCCGAGCAGCCCGGCGTACGGGGAGCCGAGCGCGGCGGCGGCCGCCCCCGCGTCGAGCACGTGCCCGCCGATGCGCACACCGATCCGGCGGCGGCTCTCCCCGGCGGTCGAGAAGACGCCGTAGGGGAGGTTGTGCGGCCCGAACGGGTCGCCCTCGGGGACATCGAGGGGGCTCTGCTGGGGCATGGGGTGCTGCCTCGCTTTCGACGCGGTCCGGGGGTGTCCCGGGGGCTGGTTGACACGTTACGTGGCTGATGGTGCCTGCGGGAGGCCGGATTCGGGCGCTATTTGTAGGACTTGTCCAACGGGGTCCGTATCCTTGGCGCCGTGACTTCCGCCCTCCCCTTTGACCTGATCGCCACCGACCTGGACGGGACTCTGCTGTGCGCCGGTGACACCGTCTCCGACCGCTCCCACCAGGCACTCGCCACGGCCCGCATCGCCGGAGCCCGCCACATCATCGTCACAGGACGCCCCGTCCCGCAGGTCCGCCACGTCCTGGACGGCCTCGGCTATGCGGGGCTCGCGGTGTGCGGGCAGGGCGCGCAGGTGTACGACGCGGCGCGCGGGGTCCTGCTGCACTCCGTCTCCATGGACCGCGGGCTGGCCGAGGTGGCCCTCGGCAAGATCGAGGCGGAGATCGGCGAGGTCTACGCGGCGGTCAACCAGGAGGGGGTGGACGCGGAGATGCTGATAGGGCCCGGCTACCGGATGTGGCACCCCCACCTGCCGACGGTCCGGGTCCCGCGCAGGTCGGACCTGTGGTCGGCCCCGATCAACAAGGTGCTGCTCCAGCACCCCGAGCTGGACGACGACGAGCTGACGCGGCTCGCGCGGTCGGTGGTCGGCGACCTGGTGAACGTCACCATGGCCGGCGAGCACACGGTGGAACTCCAGCCGCCGGGCATCGACAAGGCCAGCGGGCTGGCCCGGGCGGCGGAGTTCCTGGGGGCGTCGGCCGCGGGGACGATCGCCTTCGGGGACATGCCGAACGACATCCCGATGTTCGCGTGGGCCGCCCGGGGGGTGGCGATGGCGAACGCGCACCGGGAGCTGCTCGCCGTCGCCGACGAGCGGACGCTCTCGAACGAGGACGACGGCATCGCGGTCGTCCTCGAACGCCTCTTCCCCTGACGGGCGGGGCCGAGCCGCCTCCGTGCGGCGCCGTTGCGGGGGCTCCGCCCCCGGACCCCCGCGCCTCAAACGCCGGCGAGGCTGGATTAGGCCGGGCGGCCCGTCAGCCCGCCGTGCGGGGGAGGCGGCGCTCCCACGTGCGGTGGAAGACGACCTCGTCGCCGTCCCGGCACACCACCTCGTTCGACGTCAGGAAGCCGCCCTCGTCGCAACGGATCTCCGACCGGGTCTCGACCCGCGCGTCCCAGCCCAGATCCGGCCGGCGCAGCCGCACCTTCCACTCCGACCGGGTCGTCGCCGACAGCGCGTCCGCCTCCTGGATCTCGTACACCTCCACCGCGTCCTCGCCGAACTCCAGCCCGTCCGGATAGACCCGCGTGCCCCCGTACCGCGGGTCCACCTCCAGCCGCCACGTCCCGCGCGCGACGTCCCGTACGACCAGCCGCTCGGGCCGCGGCCCGTCCAGCGTGTCCGGGTGGACCACCCCCAGCGGCTGCGACTGCTCCGGCTCGCCGAAGGCGATCCCGTCGTCCCCGGCGGACCGCGCCCGCACCGGGAGGGTCACCTCGCTGCCCGCCGGGTCCAGGGTCCAGCCCGCCTCGGAGCCGGCCCGCGGCCAGATCCACGGCCAGTACGCGGAGGACAGTGACAGCCGGATCCGGTGGCCGGGCGCGAAGGCGTGGCCGATGCCGTTCAGCTCGAAGGAGACGTCCTCGTACGCGCCCGTCGGCCACGGGACGGCCCGGTCCCGGCCGTGGCGCGCGGACAGGTTCAGCGCGCCCCGCGTGACGAGCGTCGAGGAGCCGTCCGGAGCCACGTCGCACAGCCGGGCCACGACCTGCCCGTACGGGACGTCCATCCGCAGCCGCAGGGTCACCGCCGGGCGGCCCAGGATCTCCACCGGCTCGCCCTCGCCCACGGGGAACTCGAAGCAGGCCGACTTCGCGTCCTCCTCGCGCTGGTCGGGCGGCAGGTCGGCGTCGTTGCCGAAGGGGAAGAACCGGCCCGCGTCCAGCCCGGTGTGCTGCGGCGAGGCGACCTCGACCGGCGCGCCCTGGAGCCCGTACGGGACGGGGATCACCGACGGGGACGGCCAGGCCTTCTCGCCGACCCAGCGGCCCGGCAGCTCCGCGTACACGGTGGCCGGCGGGTGCGAGTCGCTGATCCAGCAGCGCAGCAGCGGCTCGTCCATCACGCCGTTGTCCTCGCCCTGGAGCCAGTGGTCCCACCAGCGCAGGGTCTCCTGGAGGAAGCCGATCGCCGGGCCCGGCGGCAGCCCGCGGTCGGGGTACTGGTGCGACCACGGGCCGATCAGCCCCCGGACCCGGTCCGCGGGCAGGTGCTCGACCAGCCGCAGCACCGTGTCCCGGTACGGGTCGTGCCAGCCGCCCACCGCGAGGACGGCCGCGCCGACGGCCGCGTAGTCCTCGCAGACGCTGCCGTGGCGCCAGTAGTCGTCCCGGGTCTGGTGCGAGAGCCAGGTGTGGACGAGCGGTTCCACGCCCTCCAGGCGGTCCAGCCACTGCTCCCGCCAGCCGTCGCCCGCGTACAGCGGGTCCGGCGGGCGCGCGGCGAAGGCCAGCATCGTCGCCGCCCAGGCGTGCATGTCCACGGCCAGCACCGAGCCGCCCATGTAGTGCACGTCGTTGTCGTAGCGGTCGTCGGTCGAGCACACGGTCACGACGGCCTTCAGCGCCTCGGGGGCGAGCGCGGCGATCTGGAGGCTGTTGAAGCCGCCCCAGGAGATCCCGAACATGCCCACCGAGCCCGAGCACCACGGCTGCGCCGCCAGCCACTCGACCACGGCGACCCCGTCGGCCAGCTCGCGGGCGTCGTACTCGTCGCCGGGGCGGCCCCCGCTGCACCCGTGGCCGCGCACGTCCACCCGGACCGAGGCGTAGCCGTGGCCCGCGTACCAGGGGTGGCGCTGCCAGTCGCGGGGCGCGGTCCAGTCGGTGAGCCGGTAGGGGAGGTACTCCAGCAGGGCGGGGACGGGCGCGTCCGTCACCGGGCGCCAGATCCGGGCGTAGAGCTCGACGCCGTCGGGCAGCGGGATCCGGACATCCTCGCGGGTGGTCTCGTACGGGAAGTCGGTACGGATGATCATCGGATGGGGTCGCCAATCGCCTCAGTGGACGGGGTGCATCGTGCGCCGCAGCCAGGGTGCGAGCGCGAGGACGGCCAGGCCCACCGCCACGGCGACGGCGCCGTCGACGCCGAAGTGCACGGGGTGGGAGACCTGGTCGTAGAGCTTCACGACCTGGGCCTGGATGCCGTTGGCCAGGGCCAGGGCCAGGGAGAGGAACCAGAGGGCCATCGTCAGCCGGCCGGCGAGGGCCGGAAGGATGGCGACCGCGGCGAACGCGACGCACCCGGCGACGATCCGCCACACGGCGCGGCGCATCGCGGCCGGCGCGAGCGCGAACTCGGCGCAGTGCCTGTGCCCGGCCAGGCGGCGGCGGCCCAGGACGTACTGGATCAGGCCGAAGGTCATGCCGATGGCGGCCGCGGAGAAGCCCCAGTGCCGGCCCTGGTGCTCGCCGAGCCGGCCGCCCGCGACGGACACGAGGTAGCCCATGGTCCCGTAGGCCGCCGGCACGGAGGCGGCGGTGCCCGGGTTCATCCCCAGGCCGCCGTCGGAAACGGCGTCCGCGAAGTAGAGGACGAGGATGGCCTGCATGCCGAGGAACGAGAAGCGCTCCCAGACCTCCAGCCCGGACAGGGTGGCGAGACCTCGGGGGTGGCCGAGGAAGGCGTGGTCGTCCTCGGGCGGCGGCTGATCGGCCTCCGGGCCCGGGGACTCGTCTGTGTCGGACGCAATTCTGAACAAAAGGCATTCTCCGGTTGTATCGGCTCTCGAAGAACATACCGGTGCGCTTCGGGCGCTGCGCGGGCGGCGGCCGGACAGGCGCTCACCGTGATCGAAAACAGACCGGATACGCTGGCTTGAGTGATGGCAGCGACACATCGACAATCCATGTGATCGTCAGCGTGATCGTCAGCAGACAGGAGTACCCCTCGTGACCGTCGTCGGGCCGTTCGGACTGAGCGTGCGGGACCAGGCTCTTGAGACCGATGTCCAGGCGGGACTTGCCGCCGTCGAGGCGGGTCTGCTGGAGGCCACCAAGAGCGAAGTCCCCTTCATCACCGAGGCCGCGCAGCACCTCGTGCGGGCCGGCGGCAAGCGGTTCCGGCCGCTGCTGGTGATGCTCGCGTCCCGTTTCGGCGATCCGTACGCGCCCGGGATCGTGCCGTCCGCCGTGGTGGTCGAGCTCACCCACCTGGCGACCCTCTACCACGACGACGTCATGGACGAGGCGGACGTGCGCCGCGGCGTGGACAGCGCGAACGCCCGCTGGGGCAACTCGGTGGCCGTCCTGACGGGTGACTTCCTGTTCGCCCGCGCCTCGCACATCCTGGCCGACCTCGGACCCGAGGCCGTACGCATCCAGGCCGAGGCCTTCGAGCGGCTGGTCACGGGCCAGATCCTGGAGACGGCCGGCCCGCGCGACGGCCGCGACCCCGTCGCCCACTACCTCGACGTCATCGCGGGCAAGACCGGCTCGCTGATCGCCGTCTCCGGACGCTTCGGCGCGCTCATGTCCGGCGCCGACGAGTCGGTCGTCGACATCCTCACCCAGTACGGCGAGCGCCTCGGCACCGCCTTCCAGCTCGCCGACGACGTCCTCGACATCGCCTCCGACGCGCACGAGTCCGGCAAGACGCCCGGCACCGACCTGCGCGAGGGCATCCCCACCCTGCCCGTGCTGCGGCTGCGCGAGATCGCGGCGCGCGACGGGCGCGCCGAGGACCTGGAGCTCGTACGGCTCCTGGACGGCGACCTGACGGACGACGCCCGACACGCCGAGGCCCTGACCCGGCTGCGGGCGCACCCGGCCCTGGAGCAGGCCCGCCGCGACACCATCCGGTACGCGGAGGACGCGCGCGCCATGCTCGCGCCGCTGCCAGAGTGCTTCGCGAAGTCGGCCCTGGAAGAGCTGTGCGACGCCGTGGTGCACCGCGCCGGCTGATGGCGCCGCGCCGCGGAGCCGAGGACCGTCGCCCCGCGGCGGCGGGCCCCGCAGCGGGATCCTCGGCGGGCTCCTCCGCGGTCCCGGTCGTGGAACGGGCCCCTCCGCTCCGCCGACCCCTACGGGTCGGAGCAGGGGGCCCCGCGCCGTGTCATCCCACGGGCGTACGCGCAATTGCGTCCGGGGGCTGACGCCCCGGAGCCGTCGATTTGGTCAGATGGAGTCATCAACCCCACCAGATCGGGTGAGCGCGGCGACACGGGGGTCGCCGCCGTCGACACAGAGGGCAGGGCACTGACATGGCAGCGAACACGAAGACTTCTCGCAAGGTCGCCCGGTACGGCGTACCGGTAGCGGTGGCAGGTATGGCCGCGGCGACCATCGCGATGGTCCCGGCCTTCGCCAACGCCGCGGGACCCGACCTGCCCAAGGTGACGGCGCAGGAGCTCATCGAGAAGATCGCGGCATCGGACGTACAGCAGCTGTCGGGCACGGCCAAGATCAGCACCGACCTGGGCCTGCCGAAGCTCGCGACCGGGCTGCTCGGCGGCGGCGGCGTCGCGGGCGGATCTGCCAACCCGGAGGACAAGGTCGCGCAGCTGGCGAACGGCACGCACACCGTCCGCGTGGCCGCCGACGGCCCGGACCGCCAGAAGCTGACCTTCCTGGACGGCAAGGACGAGTACAGCCTCATCCACAACGGAAACGACGTGTGGGGCTACGACTCCCAGTCGAACGAGGTCTTCCACGAGAAGAACGAGGGCAGGGCCGGGGAGCACAAGACGGGCGACCGCCTCGGCGGCGCCTCGCCCCAGCAGCTGGCCCAGGAGGTCCTGAAGGCCGCCGGGACCACCACGGACGTCAGCGTCGGCGACACCGCTCAGGTGGCCGGGCGGGACGCCTACCAGCTCGTGCTCAAGCCCAAGCAGACCGGCTCCACGGTCGGCTCGATCAAGATCGCGGTCGATGCCGAGAACGGCGTGCCGCTGCGCGTGCAGCTGCTCTCCGCCCAGGGCGGCAAGCCGATCGCGGACGCGGGCTTCACCCAGGTCGCCTTCACCAAGCCGGCGGCCGACACCTTCGCCTTCACCCCGCCCAAGGGCGCCAAGGTGACCGAGGGCACGGACGGGCCCGCGGCCGGCCAGGACGCCCACGACAAGGGCCTCAAGGCCCTGGAGTCCTTCCCGGGCCTCGGCGAGCTGGCCGGCGGGAACGGCAAGGGCGACGTGAAGGTCCTCGGCGAGGGCTGGGCGACCGTCGCGCGGATCGACACCGGCGCGGGCGCGAACCTCAAGGACCTGGAGAACGACAAGAACACCCCGAAGGAGGCCAAGCAGTTCCTGAACTCCCTCGGGGACAAGGTCACCGGGAAGTTCGGCGAGGGCCGGATCCTGTCCACCCGCCTGGTCAACGCCCTGATCACGGACGACGGCACGGTCTACGTCGGCGCGGTCACCAAGGACCAGCTGGTCAAGACGGCCGACACGGCCAAGTAGGGCCGGCGCGCAGCCGCACGCACGCCGAGGGTGGCCCGGGACCTGTGTCCCGGGCCACCCTTCTGCCGTAGCCCTCCTGCGTACGCCCGCCCCCGCTGTACGGTGGTGGGATGTCGAGACACGTCACCATCCGCCTGGACGAGGACTTCCACGAACGCCTGAAGGCGCGCGCGGCGGCGCTGGGAACGACGGTCACCGCGCTGATCACCGAGGTCACGGAACGCGAACTCGACGACGACCGGAAGAACTTCCTCTCCGGGATCGAGGAGTTCGCCGACCACTGGGGCTACTTCCAGGAGCGGTTCGGCAATTGAAGATCACCATGGAGTGGGCCTGGACCGCCCTGGCCCACCATCTCCCGTCCGATCCCGCGGTGTGGGACCCCTCAGGGGTGGCCGCCGCGGTCGCCCGGCACCAGAACGACCTCGTCCTGGTACCCGAACAGCCCGCCCCGGACACCGCGTGGCGGGCCGCTGCGTTTCTGCACACCCTCGCGGTGTGCCCGGCGCTGGAATCGCCGATGAACGAGTTCTACGCGGCCGCCGCGACCCGCTCGTACCTGCGCGTGGCCGGGGCCGAGCAGCTGCCCTCCCCGGAGGTCCTCGGCGATCTCGTCGAGGCGGCGAAGCTCGGCCGGGTGGACGTGGCCGGGGTGGCCGCGGAACTGCGCGCCCGGATACAGGAGCCGCTGTCGGCCTCGCTGCGGTCCCGCACGGAGGGTGCGTAGCAACCCCGTACGCCCCGTACGCCCCGTACGCGGCTGCCGCCGCCGCTCCCGCGCCGGGAGGCGGGGTGAGCGGCGGCGGCCCGGGCGATCGGCTGCCGGTGGTACCTGCGGCCGGGTGCTAGAAGGTGATCTTCCAGCTGTTGATGTAGCCGACGTCCTGGGCGGCCACGTCCTTCACCTGGAGCTTCCAGACGCCGTTGGCGACCTCGCTGGAGGCGTTGACCGTGTACGAGGCGATGACGTTGTCCGCGGAGTCCGAGGCGGAGTTCTTCAGCCGGTAGGCCGTCCCGTCCGGGGCGAGCAGGTCGATCACCAGGTCACCGCGGTAGGTGTGGACGATGTTGACGTCGACCTTCGTGGTGGCGGGCGCGTTGCCCGCGACGCCTGAGACCGTGATCGGCGAGGTGACCGCGGCGGCCGGGGAGTCCGGGATGTTCACGTCCGCGGTGTTCTCGAACGACGGGCCCGGCGGGACCGGGGTGGAGGCCCCGAGGTTCCAGATCGCGTAGGCGATGGCGTCGGCGTTGCGGTCGAGGGCGGTGTCGCTGATGTTCGTCAGCGAGTCGCAGGACGAGTGGTAGCAGCGGTCGAAGGCCTGACCGGAGGTGCCGCCCCACTTCTGGACCTGGGCCGCGGTCTTCGTCCGGCTGGCGCCGGTGAACAGGCCGCCGACCGGGATGCCCACGTTCTTGAAGGAGGCGTGGTCCGAGCGGCCGTCGCCCTCGGTCTCGATCTCCGTCGCGACGCCGAGGCCCGCGTAGTAGTTCTTGAAGGTCTGCTCGATGGTCGGGTCGTCGTCGTAGACGAAGTAGCCCGGGTTCGGCGAGCCGATCATGTCGAAGTTCAGGTACCCGGCGAACTTCGCGCGCTCGGCGGTCGGCAGGTTGTTGACGTAGTGCTTCGACCCGACCAGGCCGAGCTCCTCCGCGCCCCACCAGCCGAATCGCAGGTGCTTCGTGGGCTGGAGGCCGGCGCGGGAGACGGCGAGGGCGGTCTCCAGCACGGCCGCGCTGCCGGAGCCGTTGTCGTTGATGCCCGCGCCGGACGTCACCGAGTCGAGGTGGGCGCCGGACATCAGGACCGAGTTCGGGTCGCCGCCCGGCCAGTCGGCTATCAGGTTGTAGCCGGTGGCGCCGCTGGAGGTGAAGGTCTGCAGCGTGGTGGTGAAGCCCGCCGCGTCCAGCTTGGCCTTCACGTAGTCGATCGAGGCCTTGTAGCCGGCCCGGCCGTGGGCGCGGTTGCCGCCGTTGTTCGCGGCGATGGTCGAGAGCTGCGACAGGTGGGCCTTGACGTTGGCCAGCGGGATGTCGGGCGGCGTCGGCGCCGCGGTGGCCGCCGAGGGGGCGGCCAGTGCGACGGGGGCGGTGGAGGCGAACAGGCCCGCGACCGCGAATGCGGTCACGGCTGCGAGGCGCCGGGAGACGGACAGGCTCATGTGGGGGCTCCGGGATTCCGCGGGGATTTGACGGAACGAGCGTGATAGAGCTGGTGAGCGATAGTGCGTCAGTGCGAGCCTGATGTTCAGTGAGAGCGTGACTGTCCGTCAAGACCACAATTCGGTCAGGCGGGTTCGGAAAACGGACGATCCCCGGTACGGGAGTTCCGTACCGGGGATCGTGAGGGCGTTGTGCGTGCGGTTACGCCGGTTCGCGGGCCGGCGCCGCCACGGCGACGGGGGCGACTTCGAGCCGTATCCGCGACCGGCGCGCCGTGCGCAGCGCGTCCCAGGTCAGCAGGGTCAGCGCCGCCCACACCAGGGCGAATCCGGCCCAGCGCTCGGGCGGCATGGCCTCGTGGAAGTAGACGACGCCGAGCCCGAACTGGAACACCGGGGCCAGGTACTGGAGAAGGCCGAGGGTCGACAGCGGGACCCGGATCGCGGCCGCCCCGAAACACACCAGCGGGATCGCGGTGACCAGCCCGGTGGCGGCGAGCAGCACCGTGTGCCCGGCCCCGTACGAGGCGAAGGTGGACCCGCCCTGCGCGCCCAGCCACAGCAGGTAGCCGAGGGCGGGCAGGAACAGCACGGCCGTCTCGGCGGCGAGGGACTCCAGCCCGCCCATGTTGAGCTTCTTCTTGATCAGGCCGTACGTCGCGAAGGAGAAGGCCAGGGTCAGGGAGATCCACGGCGGGCGCCCGTAGCCGACGGCGAGCACCAGCACGGCGACGACGGTGATCCCGACCGCCGCCCACTGCGCGCGGCGCAGCCGCTCCCCGAGCACCAGCACGCCGATCGCGATGCTGACCAGGGGATTGATGAAGTAGCCGAGGCTCGCCTCGACGACGTGGCCGCTGTTGACGGACCAGATGTACAGGCCCCAGTTCACGGTGATGACCGAGGCGGCCAGCGTCGTCAGGACGAGTTTGCGCGGCTGGCGGAGCAGCTCCCGTATCCAGCCCCAGCGCCGCAGCGCGAGCAGGGCGACCCCGACCACGGCGAGGGACCACACCATGCGGTGGGCGAGGATCTCGACCGCGCCGGCGGGTTTGAGCAGCGGCCAGAAGAGGGGGACCAGCCCCCACAGGCCGTATGCGGCGAAACCGCTGAGCAAACCCGTGCGCTGCTCGGTCCGTGGCTTCACGGGTCCTCCTGTGCGATTTCCGGCCAACCTCACGACGGTAGCGCCGCGCGCGCCGGATGTCATGCCCGTTCCGGCCGGAGACTCATGACAGTGCGGGAGGACCGCCGTGCAGGCCGGGGCCCGGGGAGGGGTCCGGGCGCGGCCGGGATCAGGCCAGGGCGGTGCGGACGGCCTCGGCCAGCGGCGTGGTCGGCCGCCCGATCAGGCGGGCCAGGTCCACGCCGGTGCCCGCCAGGCGGCCGCGCGCGATCGCCGCGTCCACGTCGACGAGGATCGCCGCGAACGCCTCGGGGACCCCGGCGCCGGTCAGGACCGCCAGGTGCTCGGCGGCCGGGACCGCGGTGTACGTGATCTCCCGGCCCGTCTGCGCCGACAGCTCCGCGGCGTACTCCGCGAGGCTCCAGGCGGTGTCCCCGGAGAGCTCGTAGGCCCGGTTCAGGTGGCCCTCGCCGGTCAGCACCACGGCCGCGGCGGCGGCGTAGTCGGCCCGCGCCGCCGAGGCGACCCGGCCCTCGCCCGCGCTGGCGAGGACGGTGCCCTGCTCCAGGGCGGCGGCGAGCTGGCCGGTGTAGTTCTCGTGGTACCAGCCGTTGCGCAGGAAGGTGTACGGCACTGCGGAGTCGAGGACTGCCTGCTCGGTGGCCCTGTGCTCGGCGGCCAGCTCGAAGTCGGCCTCGGGGCCCCCGAGGACGCCGGTGTAGGCGAGCTGTGCCACGCCCGCGGCCCGGGCGGCGTCGAGTACGGCCGTGTGCTGGGCGACGCGGCGCCCGATCTCGTTGCCGGAGATGAGCAGCACCCGGTCGCCGGCCCGGAAGGCGGCCGCCAGGGCGGCGGGGTCGTCGTAGTCGGCGACGCGGACGTCCACGCCGCGCCCGGCCAGGTCGGCGGCCTTCCCGGGGTCGCGGACCACGACGGCGACCTGGTCTGCGGGGACGCGGGCCAGCAGTTCCTCGACGACGAGACGGCCGAGGGATCCGGTGGCTCCGGTGACGACGATGCTCATGATTGCTCTCTTCGTAGGGCGGGGCGGTAGTAACCACCCTACGGTAAGCGCTAACTTTTAGAAAGTGCCTCGCTCGATTCCGCCGGTCCCGCACCGGGAGCCCCTATGCACCGGGAGCCCATACGCATCGGAAGCCCGTGCGCACCGGGGCCCGGCCCTCCGCTGCGGGAGGGCCGGGCCCCGGTGCGGGCGCCGTACGGGTCAGCCGACGACGGTCCAGGTGTCGTTGCCGGCCAGCAGGGCGCCGAGGTCGCCCTTGCCGCTCTGGTCGACGGCCGCGTCGAGCTGCTCGGCCATGAGGGTGTCGTAGACCGGCCGCGCGACGCTGCGGAAGACCCCGATGGGGGTGTGGTGCAGCGTGTCGGGGTCGGCCAGCCGCGACAGCGCGAACGCGTGGGTGGGGCTGGTGCCGCTCGCGTCGTGGACCAGGATCCGCCCCTCGTTCTCCGGGGTCACGGCGACGACCTCCAGGTCCCCGGTGGCCGGATCGCGGACCACGCCCTTGGCCCCGTCGGCGCCGAACCGGATCGGCTTCCCGTGCTCCAGCCGGATCACGGCCTCCTCGGCCCGGTCCTTGTCCTTGAGGACCTCGAAGGCGCCGTCGTTGAAGATGTTGCAGTTCTGGTAGATCTCCACCAGCGCCGTGCCCTGGTGGTCGGCCGCCTGGCGCAACACCTCGGTCAGGTGCTTGCGGTCCGAGTCGACGGTGCGGGCGACGAAGGTGGCCTCCGCGCCGATCGCGAGGGACACCGGGTTGAAGGGCGCGTCCAGCGAGCCCATCGGGGTCGACTTGGTGATCTTGCCGACCTCGGAGGTGGGGGAGTACTGCCCCTTCGTCAGACCGTAGATCCTGTTGTTGAACAGCAGGATCTTGAGGTTGACGTTGCGCCGCAGCGCGTGGATCAGGTGGTTGCCTCCGATGGAGAGGGCGTCGCCGTCTCCCGTCACCACCCACACCGACAGGTCGCGGCGCGAGGTGGCCAGCCCGGTCGCGATGGCCGGGGCGCGGCCGTGGATGGAGTGCATCCCGTAGGTGTTCATGTAGTACGGGAAGCGGGAGGAGCAGCCGATGCCGGAGACGAAGACGATGTTTTCCTTCGCCAGCCCCAGCTCGGGCATGAAGCCCTGCACGGCGGCGAGGACCGCGTAGTCGCCGCAGCCCGGGCACCAGCGGACCTCTTGGTCCGACTTGAAGTCCTTCATGGACTGCTTGGCCTCGGCCTTGGGCACGAGGGAGAGCAGGGTCGGCGGTGGCGTCGGTGTCGGGTGGGGTGCGTCGGTCACCTCAGTCATTGATGGCCTCCTCGAGGACCGTCGCGAGCTGCTCCGCCTTGAACGGCATTCCGTTGACCTGGTTGTACGACTGGGCGTCGACCAGGTATTTCGCCCGGATCAGGGTGGCGAGCTGCCCGAGGTTCATCTCCGGCACCACGACCTTGTCGTAACGCCCCAGGACCTCGCCCAGATTCCCCGGGAAGGGGTTCAGGTGGCGCAGGTGGGCCTGCGCGACGGGCCGGCCGGCCACGCGCAGCCGGCGGACGGCGGCGGTGATCGGGCCGTAGGTGGAGCCCCAGCCGAGGACGAGCGTGCGGGCCCCGTCCGGGTCGTCGACGTCCAGGTCGGGGACGGCGATGCCGTCGATCTTGGCCTGGCGGGTACGGACCATCAGGTCGTGGTTGGCCGGGTCGTACGAGATGTTGCCGGTGCCGTCCTGCTTCTCGATCCCGCCGATGCGGTGTTCGAGGCCGGGAGTGCCGGGCACGGCCCAGGGGCGGGCCAGGGTCTCCGGGTCGCGCTTGTACGGCCAGAACACCTCGGTGCCGTCGGCCAGCTCGTGGTTGGGCCCGGTGGCGAACGGCACCTTCAGGTCCGGGAGGTCGTCGACGTCCGGGATCTTCCAGGGCTCCGAGCCGTTGGCGAGGTAGCCGTCGGAGAGCAGGAACACCGGAGTCCGGTAGGCGAGCGCGATCCGGGCCGCGTCCAGGGCGGCGTCGAAGCAGTCCGCCGGGGTGCGCGGGGCCACGATCGGGACCGGGGCCTCGCCGTTGCGCCCGTACATGGCCTGGAGCAGGTCTGCCTGCTCGGTCTTGGTCGGCAGGCCCGTGGACGGGCCGCCGCGCTGGATGTCCACGATCAGCAGCGGCAGTTCCAGGGAGACCGCGAGCCCGATCGCCTCCGACTTCAGGGCCACCCCCGGCCCGGAGGTGGTCGTCACGGCGAGCGCGCCGCCGAAGGCCGCCCCGAGGGCCGCGCCGATGCCGGCGATCTCGTCCTCGGCCTGGAAGGTCCGTACGCCGAAGTTCTTGTGCCGGCTCAGCTCGTGCAGGATGTCGGAGGCCGGGGTGATCGGGTACGAGCCCAGGTAGAGCGGCAGATCGGCCTGGCGGCCGGCCGCGATCAGCCCGTAGGACAGGGCCAGGTTCCCCGAGATGTTGCGGTAGGTGCCCGTCGGGAAGGCGCGGGTGGCGGGCGCGACCTCGTAGGAGACCGCGAAGTCCTCGGTGGTCTCGCCGAAGTTCCAGCCCGCCCGGAAGGCGGCGACGTTGGCCTCCGCGATGTCCGGCTTCTTCGCGAACTTCTGCCGCAGGAAGCTCTCGGTCCCCTCGGTGGGCCGGTGGTACATCCACGACAGCAGGCCCAGCGCGAACATGTTCTTGCTGCGCTCGGCCTCCTTGCGGGGGAGTCCGAACTCCTTCAGCGCCTCCAGCGTGAGTGTCGTCAGCGGCACGGGGTGGAGGTTGTAGGCGTCGAGGGAGCCGTCGTCGAGGGGAGAGGTCTCGTAGCCCACCTTGGCCATGGGGCGCTTGGTGAACTCGTCGGTGTTGACGATGATCTCCGCGCCGTGCGGCACGTCCCCGATGTTCGCCTTCAGGGCCGCGGGGTTCATCGCGACCAGCACGTTCGGCGCGTCGCCGGGCGTCAGGATGTCGTGGTCGGCGAAGTGGAGCTGGAAGGAGGAGACCCCCGGAAGCGTTCCGGCGGGGGCGCGGATCTCGGCGGGGAAGTTCGGGAGCGTCGACAGGTCGTTGCCGAACGACGCCGTCTCCGAGGTGAACCGGTCACCGGTGAGCTGCATGCCGTCACCCGAGTCGCCCGCGAACCTGATGATCACACGATCGAGGCGGCGGACTTCCTTGCCGCCCGGACCCGCCGGAGTGCGCTGTCCGCCGACAACCGCATCCCCGGCCCCGTCGGCCTGCTCGGCCGGGCTGCTGACCTGGCTGGTCACTGAACTGGACCTCCTTCGAGGCGTGGGCACCCCCGGGATCCACCCTACGTCCGTAGGAGTGCACTCCCCTGGAGCGGCCACATTCTGGACCGTCGGACCGTACCTTGAGACGACCCGGCCGGTATGCCATATCTGACAGAGTGTCAGTCGATCAAGACTTCAGATAGGTGAGAACGGCCAGTACACGCCGGTGATCCCCGTCACTCGGGGACAGGCCCAGCTTCATGAAGATGTTGCTGACGTGCTTCTCCACCGCGCCGTCGCTCACGACCAGCTGCTTCGCCACGGCGGAATTGGTGCGTCCCTCGGCCATCAGCCCCAGTACCTCGCGCTCCCGCGGGGTCAGCCCCGCCAGCACGTCCTGCTTGCGGCTGCGGCCCAGCAGCTGCGCGACCACCTCGGGGTCCAGGGCGGTACCGCCCCGGGCCACCCGCACCACCGCGTCGAGGAACTCCCGCACGTCGGCCACCCGGTCCTTGAGCAGGTACCCCACCCCTGTGGAGGAGCCCGCCAGCAGTTCGGTGGCGTACTGCTCCTCCACGTACTGCGACAGCACGAGCACGCCTATGCCCGGGTGGTCGCGCCGCAGCCGGACGGCCGCCCGTACGCCCTCGTCGGTGTGCGTCGGCGGCATCCGTACGTCGGCCACCACCACGTCCGGCAGCGCGTTCTCCGCGGCCAGCTCGTCCACCGTCTTGATCAGGGCCTCGGCGTCCCCGACGCCGGCGACGACGTCGTGCCCCCGGTCGGTCAGCAGGCGGGTCAGGCCCTCCCTCAACAGCACCGAATCCTCGGCGATGACCACCCGCACCCTGTCTTCCACGATTCAGCAGCTCCCGCGTCCACTCGTACCCGCACTACCCGGCTCAGCCAAGCATCCCAGCCTCAAGCCCGGATCAAGGCAGAGCCGGGACAACGGGTGTGCGTACGGGGGGAGTTTTCACATACGGAGGAACCGCACGCGGCCCCCGGCCCGCCCCCGTCGGCCCCCGGCGGGGCGCGGGGGTCACGACCGCCGGGGGCGGGCGGGGGTCACGACGGCCGGGGGACGCGGGGGTCACGACCGCCGGGGAACGCGGGGGTCACGACCGCCAGGGGAGTTCCGCGGTCACCGTCGTGCCGCCGTCCGCGGGCGAGTCGACCACCAGTACGCCGTCCACCGCGTCCAGCCGTTCCGACAGGCCCGCCAGCCCCGTCCCGGACACCGGGTCCGCGCCGCCCCGGCCGTCGTCGGAGACCTGGATCAGCAGCCGCTCCCCGGACTCCCACACGTCCACCGAGGCCGACCGGGCCGAGGCGTGCTTGCTGATGTTCTGCAGCAGCTCCGAGACCGTGAAGTACGCGATCCCCTCGATCGCCGCCGCGGGCCGCGCCGGCAGGTCCACGGCCACCCGCACCGGCACCGCGCACCGCGAGGCCACCGCGGACAGCGCCGCGTCCAGCCCACGGTCGGTCAGCACGGCCGGATGGATCCCGCGGGCCAGGTCGCGCAGCTCCCGCAGGGCGGTCTTCACCTCCCCGTGGGCCTCGTCCACCATCCGCGCCGCGGCCTGCGGGTCCTCCAACAGCTTCTCCTTCGCCAGCCCCAGGTCCATGGCGAGCGCCACCAGCCGGGCCTGCGCCCCGTCGTGCAGGTCGCGCTCGATGCGCCGCAGGTCGGCCGCGGCGGTGTCCACGACCACGCCCCGGTCGGACTCCAGCTCGACGACCCGGGTGTCCAGCCGGGACGGCCCGAGCAGCCCGCCGACCAGCACCCGGTCGACGGTGGTCAGGGCCCGGAACACCCACGGGGTGGCGAGCGTGAACACCAGCCCGACCAGCGCGGTCAGGGCGATCGCGGCGGGGGAGTCGAGGTAGTAGGCGTAGTCGCCGTTCTGGAACAGCTGGAGACCGGGCTGGTCGGTGAAGGCCGGGATCACCCAGAACCACAGCGGGTACAGCAGATAGGTCCAGCCGACCGCCCAGAACACCAGTGCCACCACGAACCCGAACACCGCCCACGGGAAGTGCACCAGGCAGTACAGCACGTGCCGCCACGCGCTCCCGCTCTTGAGCAGCGCGCCCATCGCGGAGAGCGCCCCGCTCTTCTTGGCCCGGACCGGCGCGGGATCGGCGACCGCCACCCCGAGCAGGGTGCGCACCCGCGCCCGCTCCAGGTGGCCGAACCCGCGGCACATGGCCAGTACGCCCGCCAGGACCGGGATGCCGAGGAAGGTGACGAGCAGCCCGGCGCCGAGGCTCACCCCGGTGACCGCCAGCGAGAAGTACAGGACGCTCAGCGGCATCCCGCTCAGGAGGTACCCGAACTCGCGCCAGGTCCGCGCCGCGAGCGGAGCCCGCAGTACCGCGCCGAACCCACCGCCCGTGCCGCCGCCGCCCTCGCCGTTGCCCATGATCCCGACCCGCCCTTTCCGCCGACCCGCCCGTGTCTCTCCCACGCCTCCACCCTGCCGCCCGGGACCCCGCCGAACCATGCGGTGGGTGGGCCTCTCCACCCGGGGGATAACCCCACCCCAGGCGCCCCCGCCGCCGGGCACCGGGCCGCACCCGCCGGGCGCCGGGCGGCCCGTGCCCGGCCCAGCGGTCCCGGGGCCCCGGCCCGGTCAGTGCGCCCGGCCCAGCGGTCCCAGCGCCCCGGCGCGGTCGCGCCACGGCAGTTCCGCCGTGACCACCGTCCCCGCGCCCTCGGGGGAGTCCACGACGAACACCCCGTCCACCGCCTCCAGCCGCTCCGCGAGCCCCGCCATGCCCGTACCGCCGGCCGGCCGGGCCCCGCCGCGCCCGTCGTCCGAGACCCGGATCAGCAGCCGCGCCCCGGACTTCCACACCTCCACGCCCGCGCCCCGCGCGCCCGCGTGCTTGCTCACGTTCTGCAGCAGCTCAGACACCACGAAGTACGCGATTCCCTCGATCGCCTCCGCCGGCCGCGCCGGCAGGTCCACCGCCACCTTCACCGGCACCAGGCACCGCGAGGCCACCGACGACAGCGCCGCGTCCAGCCCGCGGTCGGTCAGCACGGCCGGGTGGATCCCCCGCGCCAGGTCCCGCAGTTCGCGCAGCGCCAGCTTCACCTCCCCGTGGGCCTCGTCGACCATCGCCGCCGCGCCCTCCGGGTCCTCCAGCAGCTTCTCCTTCGCCAGGCCGAGCCCCATCGCCAGCGCCACCAGCCGGGCCTGCGCCCCGTCGTGCAGGTCCCGCTCGATGCGCCGCAGGTCGGCCGCCGCCGTGTCCACGACGACCCCCCGGTCGGACTCCAGCTCCGCGATCCGCCGCTCCAGCTCGTCGGAGGGCGAGAGCAGCCCCCGTACCATCGCCCGGTCCACGTTCGCCAGCGCCCGCACCAGGTACGGCAGCACCGGCCACAGCACGAACAGCCCGGTCAGCACGACGGTGAAGGTCAGCACCCCCCACGGCAGCCGGATCAGCTCGTACAGCACCGTCCGCCAGGCCACCGGGTCCTTGAGGGTCGTCCACAGCCAGGGGAAGAAGCCGCCGGTCCGCTTCGGCCCGGGGATCGGGCTCGGTTCGTCCACGCGCACCCCGAGCAGCACCCGGGCCCGGCCCCGCTCCAGCCGTCCCAGCTGGCGGGACAGGAAAAGTCCGCCGGCGAGCAACGGGAGCCCGACCGCGGTCACGGACAGACCGCCCGAGACGCTGACCATGACCACCGTGTAGACGAAACCGACCAGCGCAACCGGCAGGTTGCCCATCAGGTGGGCGATCTCCTTCCACGTCACGGCGTCGAAGGCGGGCCGTACGGGCGGCGGCCGGTCGTCGCCGGCGGTTTCGTTCGTCAGATCGCTCGCGGTCATGCGGCACAGCCTGCCAAGCGGCCCCCGCTGATGCCATGGGGTGGCCGGGGTGCTGTGAACGGGGGATAACCCCACCCCGCGGAAGGCAGGCCCTAGACTCCCGTCCGTAAACCGATCGTCGACAGCGGCCGAGGAGCGAAGACGGACGTGCCCGAACCAACGGTATCGACCGTGACCGTGCTCGCCGCGGACTACTTCCGGAGTTATTCGGTCGTCGGCCTGCTCGCCGTCCTCGGTGTGCTCTTCGTGACGGTGGCCTTCACCGCGAACCGCCTGCTGCGGCCCTCCGTGCCCACCCCCGAGAAGCTGCTGACGTACGAGTGCGGCGTCGACCCGGTCGGCGAGGGCTGGGCCCACACCCAGGTCCGCTACTACGTCTACGCCTTCCTCTACGTCATCTTCGCCGTCGACTCGATCTTCCTGTTCCCCTGGGCGACCGTGTTCGCCGCCGCCGGCTACGGCGCCACGACGCTCGTGGAGATGTTCGTCTTCCTGGGCTTCCTGGCCGTCGGCCTGCTCTACGCGTACAAGAAGGGCGTCCTCGAATGGACGTGACACCGGCCCGGCCGGAACTGCTCCCCGAGCCGAAGCGGCTCGGCGTGCTCTCCCGCCTCGCCCCCGAGCCCATGAAGGTGGTCCTCAACTGGGGCCGCCGCTACAGCCTGTGGGTCTTCAACTTCGGCCTCGCCTGCTGCGCGATCGAGTTCATCGCCGCGTCGATGGCCCGGCACGACTTCATCCGCCTGGGCGTCATCCCCTTCGCGCCCGGTCCCCGCCAGGCAGACCTCATGATCGTCTCGGGCACCGTCACCGACAAGATGGCCCCGGCCGTCAAGCGGCTGTACGAGCAGATGCCGGAGCCGAAGTACGTCATCTCCTTCGGCGCCTGCTCCAACTGCGGCGGCCCGTACTGGGACTCGTACTCGGTGACCAAGGGCGTCGACCAGATCATTCCCGTCGACGTCTACGTACCGGGCTGCCCGCCGCGCCCCGAGGCGCTCCTCCAGGGCATCCTCAAGCTCCAGGAGAAGATCGCCCGCGAGTCCCTGGCGGAGCGCTACGCGCAGGCCCCGTCCGTCGGGCAGCTCACCAGCGGCCTGGTCACGCCCCCGCCCGCCCCGGGAGCCGGCGCGTGAACCTCTACGACTCCCTGCCCGACGCGGCGTCCACGGTCTTCGGCGAGGAGGCGGTGGGCTCGTACGCGTACGACCTCCTGACGGTCGACGTCCCCGTCGGCTCCTGGATCGCCTCCCTCGAAATCGCCCGGGACAAGCTGGGCTGCACGTACTTCGACTGGCTGAGCGCGGTCGACGAGCCGGGCACCGGCTTCCGGATCTGCGCGCACGTCGTGTCGCTGGAGAACCACCGCGTACGCCGCCTGCTGCTGCGCACCACCGTCCCGCACACGGCGCCGTCGCTGGCCTCCGCCGTCGCCGTCTACGCGGGAGCGGAATGGCACGAGCGCGAGACCTTCGAGATGTTCGGGGTGGTCTTCACCGACCACCCGCACCTGGTCCCGCTCCTCCTCCCGGAGAACTTCGAAGGGCACCCGCTGCGCAAGGACTTCGTCCTGGCGGCGCGCGTCGCCAAGGCCTGGCCGGGCGCCAAGGAGCCGGGCGAGGGCGCGGACCCCGACGGCCCGAAGCGCCGCCAGATGCTTCCGCCGGGGGTCCCGGACCCCAACGACTGGGGCCCGATGAAGGGCCAGCTCCCGCCGGCCCCGGCCCGCCCGGCCCGCGGCGCGCGCGCCGCCGGTGCGGCCGGCGCCGCCGCCCGCGAGGGCGCCCCGGCCCGCCGCACCCGCGCGACCGGCGACGGCCCGCCGCCCCGCTCCACGGGCACGGCGGAACCCCCCAGCGCGGCGGGAACCCCTGGCGGTGCGGCTGCCCCTGGCGCGGCGCCGACTTCCGGCGAGGGCGCGGCCGGGCCCGCTTCCGGCGCCGCCCGGCCGGCCCGGCGTACGCGCTCGGTCGCGGACGGCTCAGCGAGCCAGGCCGCCCCGGCCGGGCCCGCGCCCGCCCCCGAAGCCGCCCGCCCGGCCCGGCGTACCCGCTCGGCGGGGGACGGCTCCGCGAGCCAGGCCGCCTCCGGCCCGGAGACGCCGAGGCGACCGGCGCCCCGGAGCTCGGACGCGCCCTGGCACGACCCGAAGCCCGCCTTCACGGAGCCGCCGGCCGACCCGACCCGCGCGACGGGCCCGGCTCCTGCCGCGGCCCCTGACGCCGAGCCGAAGCCGGCGCCGAAATCCGAACCGGCCCCCGAGCCGAAGCCGGCGCCGAAATCCGAACCGGCCCCCGAGCCGGACCCCACCCCCGACAACGGAGGCGACGCGTGAACGACGTCCTCGACGTCGCCCTGCGGCTGATCGTCGTCTTCGCCGTCTTCCTCGTGCTCCCGCTCGTCGTCGGGCAGGCCGAGCACAAGGTGATGGCCCACATGCAGGGCCGGCTCGGCCCCATGTACGCCGGCGGCTTCCACGGCTGGGCCCAGCTCGTCGCCGACGGCGTGAAGTTCGCGCAGAAGGAAGACATCGTCCCGGCCAACGCCGACCGCCGGATCTTCCAACTGGCACCCGCCGTAGCCCTGCTCCCGTACCTCCTCGTCCTCCTCGCCATCCCGATCGGGCCGGGCGAGGGCGCGGTCGGCCAGGTCATCGACGCGGGGGTGTTCTTCGCGCTCGCCGTCATGGGCGTCGGAGTCCTCGGCTCCCTCATGGCCGGCTGGGCCTCCGCCAACAAGTTCTCCCTGCTCGGCGGCCTCCGCACCGCGGCCCAGCTGCTCGCGTACGAGCTGCCCATGCTGCTCGCCGCCGCCTCCGTCGCCATGGCCGCCGGGACGGTCTCCCTTCCCGGCATCGTCGAGGCCTTCGAGTGGTGGTGGCTGCCCTGGCAGATCGTCGGCGCGCTCGTGTTCTTCGTCGCCGGCCTGGCCGAACTGCAGCGGCCCCCCTTCGACATGCCCGTCGCCGACTCCGAGATCATCTTCGGCGCGTACACCGAGTACACCGGCCTGCGCTTCGCGCTGTTCCTCCTCGCCGAGTACGCCGGCATCGTCGTCCTCTGCGGCCTCACCACCGTCCTCTTCCTCGGCGGCTGGCACGGACCCATCGGCGCCGAGGGCCTCGGCTGGGTCTGGACCCTGCTCAAGGTCGCGGTCCTGGCGTTCGTCGTGATCTGGCTCCGGGTCAGCTACCCGCGCCTGCGCGAGGACCAGCTCCAGAAACTCGCCTGGACCGTACTCATCCCCCTCGCGCTCGCCCAGATCGCGCTCACCGGCATCGTGAAGGTGGCGATCAACTGATGCCCATCCCCGGATCCGGCCTCGCCAAGGGCCTGGCCGTGACGCTGCGCACGATGACGAAGCGCTCGCACACCGCCCAGTACCCCGAGGTCCAGCCCGAACTCCCGCCCCGTTCCCGCGGGGTCATCGGCCTGTTCGAGGAGAACTGCACGGTCTGCATGCTGTGCGCCCGCGAGTGCCCCGACTGGTGCATCTACATCGACTCCCACAAGGAGACGGTGCCGGCCTCCACCCCCGGTGGCCGCGAGCGCAGCCGCAACGTCCTCGACCGCTTCGCCATCGACTTCTCCCTCTGCATGTACTGCGGCATCTGCATCGAGGTGTGCCCCTTCGACGCCCTGTTCTGGTCGCCGGAGTTCGAGTACGCGGAGACCGACATCCGCGAGCTGACCCACGAACGGGACAAGCTGCGCGAGTGGATGTGGACCGTCCCGGCCCCGCCCGCGCTGGACCCGGCGGCCGAGGAGCCGAAGGAACTCGCGGCTGCCCGCAAGGCGGTGGAAAAAGCCGAAGCCGCCGCCACACCCGCCACCCCCACCCCCGGCACCTACCCCTCCACCCCGCCCCCGACCAACCCCGCCCCCGGCACCCGGGCTCCGGCCACCCCACCCCCGGGACCGGCCCCCTCGGCCCCGGGCCCGGCCACTCCGGCCCCCGGCAGCAGCCCTGCCGCGCCCGGCCCCGACTCGGCCCCCGGTACGAGCCCCGCCGCGCCCGGCACGGGACCCGCGCCCGGCACGGGACCCGCCCCCGGCACGGGACCCGCCCCCGGCACAGGACCCGCCCCCGGCACGGGACCCGCCCCCGGTACCAGCCCCTCCGCGCCCGGCCCGGGCCCGGCACCCGAACCTGACGCCCCCGGCACCGCGAGCGACTCCGCGCCCGGCACCGCCCCCGGTACGGGCACCGCCCCCGCCACGGGACCCGCGCCCGGCACGGGCACCGGCACCAGCCCGGCCCCCGGCACGGGAACCGGTACCGGATCCGACGCCCCAGATGACCCCGACGCCCCGGCGGGAGGCACCGCCTGATGTTCACCGCCCACTTCGCCGCCGCCGCGGCCACCGTGCCCGCCGCCGCGCAGGCACCCGGTTTCCTGTCGCCGACCGGCGTCGAGATCGCCTTCGTCCTCGTCGGCCTCGCCACGCTCGGCGCGGCCCTCGTCACGGTCACCACCAAACAGCTGGTGCACGCCGCCCTCTGGCTCGTCGTCGCGCTCGGCGGCATCGCCGTCGAGTACCTGCTGCTGACCGCCGAATTCATCGCCTGGGTCCAGGTCCTGATCTACCTCGGCTCCGTGGTCGTCCTGCTCCTCTTCGGGCTGATGCTCACCAAAGCCCCCATCGGCCGCTCCCCGGACGCGGACTCCGGCAACCGGCCGTTCGCCCTCGGCGTCGCGGTCATCGCCGCCGTCGCACTCGTCTGGGTCGTCGTCGACGCCTTCCGTACCACGTGGATCGACCTCGACGGGCCGGTCCAGGGCTCCACGAAGGTCGCCGGCGAGATCCTCTTCCAGCACTGGGTGCTGCCCTTCGAGGCGCTGTCCGTCCTGCTCCTCGCGGCCCTCATCGGCGCCATCGTGCTGTCCCGCAGGAACGACACCGCCGACACCGCCGACACCGCCGCCCCCGCCGGTCCCGCCGCCACCCCGGCCGGACCGGGCGACAAGAAGGGCCGGCGCTGATGCACCTCGCCTACCCCGCCGTCCTCGCGGCGCTCCTCTTCTGCACGGGCCTGTACGGAGTCCTGGCCCGCCGCAACGCCATCCTGGTCCTGATGTCCGTCGAGCTGATGCTCAACGCCGTCAACCTCAATTTGGTGGCCTTCGACGTGTGGCTGCGCGACGCCCTGCACGCCGGCCAGGCCCTGACCCTCTTCACCATCGCCATCGCCGCCGCCGAGATCGGCATCGGCCTCGCGATCGTGCTGATGGTCTACCGCAACCGCGGCAGCTCGGACGTCGACCGGCTGCGCGACACCGCCGAAGGACACGAGCCCGACCGGCCCGCCGCCACCGGCACCGACAACGCCGCCGGCACAGGCAACGCCACAGGCAACGCCACAGGCAACGGCACCGCACGGCCGGAGGTCGCCGCGTGAGCACCACGACCCTCGCCGTACTCGTCCCCCTCCTGCCTTTCCTGGGCGCGGTGGCCGGACTGCTCGTCGGCCGCACCGCCCCCGGCTTCGTACGGCCCCTCGCCATCCTCCCCACGCTGGCCGCCGGCGTCCTGGCCGTACTCGTCGCCCTCCGCCAGGGCGGCGAACGACCGATCGGCGCCGCGACCGAGCTGACCCCGACCGGCTCGGTGCCGATCGAGCTGTCGCTCTACCTGGACGGCTTCGCCGTGCTGGTCGCCGTGCTGGTCACGCTCGTCGCCACCTGCGTACAGCTCTACTCGACGGCGTACCTCCGCGAGGACCCGCGCTACCCGTCGTACGCGGCCCTGGTCTCCCTGTTCACCTCCGCCATGCTGCTCGTCGTCTACTCCGGCGACCTGATGGTGCTGCTCGTCGGCTGGGAGGTCATGGGCATCTGCTCGTACTTCCTCGTCGGCCACTACTGGGAGACCGAGGCGGCCCGCTCCGCCTCCCTGAAGGCCTTCCTCGTCACCAAGCTCGGCGACGTCCCGTTCCTGATCGGCCTGTTCGCGCTCGCCACCGACGCCGGCTCGTTCCAGATCACCAAGATCCTCGACACCGTCGCCACGGGCGGCCTCGACCACCCGACGCTGATCGCACTGCTGCTCCTGGCCGGCGTCGCGGGCAAGTCCGCGCAGTTCCCGCTGCACACCTGGCTCCCCGACGCCATGGCGGGCCCGACCCCGGTCTCCGCACTGATCCACGCCGCGACGATGGTGGCCGCCGGCGTGTACTTCGTCGCCCGCCTCCTGCCGGTCTTCGCGGCCTCCCGGGCCGCGATGGTGGTCATGGCCGTCATGGCGGCCGTCACGATGATCGGCTCCGGCCTAGCCGCCCTCGCGCAGGACGACATCAAGCGAGTCCTCGCCTATTCCACGATCGGCCAGCTCGGCTACATGACCGGCGCCCTGGCCGTCGGCGACCGCGGAGCGGCCGTCTTCCACCTCCTGTCCCACGGCGCCTTCAAGGCGCTGCTGTTCCTCGGCGCGGGCGTGATCATCCACGCCGCCGGTACGAACTCCCTCGCCGCCATGTCACGGACGAGCGGACTCGCCCGGCGCATCCCCGACGCCTTCTGGACGATGACGATCGCGCTGCTCGCCCTCGCGGCCATCCCGCCCTTCGCCGGCTTCTTCTCCAAGGAAGCCGTTCTCGTCGCCGCCGAGCACGCCGCCACCGGACACTCGGAGTTCGCCCCCATCGCCGCCGGCTGGCTGGTCTTGGTCGCCGGCGTGCTGACCGCCCTGCTCACCGCCGCCTACGCCACCCGGCTGTGGCTCATGGCCTTCCGTGGCCGGGGCGCCACCGCCCCCGACCACGGCAAGGAGCCCCTCGCCATGACCGGCGTGCTGTGGCTGCTGGCGGTCCCCTCCGTCGGCTTCGGCCTCGCGGCGGGCCCCCTCGCCGACTGGTTCGACGGCGGGCAGCTCACCCCCACCCTGGCCACCTCGATCCTCGGCACGGGCGCCGCCGCCATCGGCGCGATGCTCACGTACGCCCTCTGGCAGCGCGTCACCGCCCAGGCCGCCACCGCCCCCGCCGCGATCGGCCCGGCGGCAGCGGCCGCGGCCGGCCCCACGGCCGGAACCGCAGCCGCCCCCGGGACCGAACAGCCCGCCGCCGTCGCCGCCACGGTGTCCGCCGCCACCGCCGCCGCCGAATCCGCGGCCGAGACCCCCGAGGTCGCGGAGGTCGCCCACACGCACCCCGCCGTCCCCGCGGGCCCCGCCGCCGACCCCGGACGGGCGCTTCTCGGCCCGCTCCACCGCCACGCCGCCGACGGCTTCCACCTCGACGCCGTCTACGACCGGCTGTTCGTCCGCCCCGTCCGGGCGGCCGCGGGCCTCGTCCGCTTCCTCGACCGCGAGGTCGTGGACACGTACGTCCGCGGCGCGGGCACCGGCGCCCGGCTGCTCGGCGGCCTCGTGCGCCGCGCCCAGACCGGCAACGTGCAGAGCTACCTGAGCGCCCTGCTCGCCGGAGCCGTGGTCCTGGCGATCGCCACCGCCGTCCTCGCCAACGTCAACGCCGGATCGTGAGCCGTGAGTCAGCCGTGATTGATATCAGCCCGTCCGTGATGCAGTTCCTTCTGGCGTTCGTCGTGGCCGCCCCGCTCCTCGGCGCCGCCGCGGCGCTCCTGCCCGCCCCGCCCGGGCTCAAGGGCCGCAGCCCCGAACAAGCCGTGCTGCGCCACGGCGTGACCGTCACCGGCGTGATCCTCGCCGCGGCCGTCGCCCTCGCCCTGGGCTTCGACCACGACGCCCCGTCACGCTTCCAGGCGACGACGGACATCAGCTGGATCCAGGCGCTGAACGTCCGGATCCACCTCGGCATCGACGGCATCTCGCTCCCCCTCCTCCTGATGACCGCGCTGCTGTTCTTCCTCTGCGCGCTCTACAGCTACTTCAAGCTCCCCGAGGGCCCGTCCCCGAAGGCCTTCGTCGCCCTGCTGCTCGTCCTGGAGTCCGGCACCCTCGCGACCTTCGCCGTCCTCGACCTGCTGCTCTTCTTCCTCGCCTTCGAGATGGTCCTCATCCCGATGTACTTCCTCATCGCCCGCTGGGGCGGTGCTCAGAGGCAGGCCGCCGCCTGGAAGTTCATCCTCTACACCCTCCTCGGCTCCGTCGTCATGCTGCTCGGCCTGCTGCTCATCGGACTGAACAGCGGCACCTTCGACATGGTGGCACTCGCCTCTGACAACGGCCGCGAACTGACCCGCACCACCCAGCTCCTGGCCGTTCTCGCCGTCGGCATCGGCCTCGCCGTGAAGACCCCGATGTGGCCGCTGCACAGCTGGCTCCCGGACGCCCACACCGCCGCCCCCACCGTCGGCTCCGTCCTGCTGGCCGGCGTCCTGCTGAAGATGGGCACGTACGGGTTCGTCCGCATCCTGCTCCCCGTCACCCCCGACGGCATGGCCGCCTTCGCCCCCTACCTGGGCGCCTTCGCCGCCGTCGGCATCGTCTACGGCTCCCTCGCCTGCCTCGCGCTGGCCCGCAAGGGAGGCAAGGGCGACCTCAAGCGCCTCATCGCGTACTCCTCCGTCGGGCACATGGGCTTCGTGCTCCTCGGCATCGCGTCGATGACCCCCACCGGCGTCAACGGCGCACTCTTCGCCAACATCGCCCACGGCCTGATCACCGGCCTCCTCTTCTTCCTGGTCGGCGCCCTCAAGGACCGCTACGGCACCGCCGACCTCGACACCCTCGCCGGAGCCACCGGCGCCGCCCTCTACGGCCGCGCCCCCCGCCTCGGCGCGCTCCTCGCCTTCGCCGCCGTCGCCTCCCTCGGCCTGCCCGGCCTGGCCGGCTTCTGGGGCGAGATGCTGGCCCTGTTCGGCGCCTTCGACCCGGCCGGCGGGCTGCCGCGCCCCGCGTTCCTCACCTACACGGCCGTCGGCGCGTTCGGCACCCTGCTCACCGCCGCGTACCTCCTGATCGTCGTGCGGCGCGTCTGCATGGGCGACCCGAAGGCCGGCCCCGAACTCGCCGTCGCGGACGTCCAGCGCTACGAGTTCGCCGCCTGGACCCCGCTCGCCGCCCTCACCGTCCTCGCCGGCCTGTGGCCCGCGGTCCTCCTCGGCCTCACCGACCCGGCCGTCCAGAAGCTCCTCGCAGGAGGCACCTCATGACGGCCCTCGCGGTCCTCGCCGCCGAGACCCCGAACCTGGTCCAGTCCGTCGACTGGCTCGCCATCGCGCCCGTCGTCATCACCGCCGCCGTCGGCCTGGCCGTGCTGGTCGCCGACCTGTTCGTACCGGAGCACCGCAAGGGCCTCCTCGGCTGGGTCTCCGTGGCCGGCCTCGCCGCCGCGACCGCCACCCTGCTGCCGCTGCGCACCGGAGACCGCACCACCTTCTGCCTCACCGGCGACCCGGCCGCCTGCAGCTACACCGCCGACCACTTCGCGCTCGTCGTCCAGTTCCTGGTCCTGGCCGGCGCCCTGGTCACCGCGCTGCTGTCCGTCACCGCCGTCCGCGACGCGCGCATGCCGGCCGGCGAGTACTGGTTCCTGCTGCTCTCCTCCGCAGCAGGCGCGGCCCTGCTGCCCGCCTCCCGCGACCTCGCGACCCTGATCGTCGCCCTCGAAGTCGCCTCGCTGCCCGCCTTCGCCCTCGTCGGCATGCGCCGCGGCGACCGGCTCTCCTCCGAGGCCGCCCTCAAGTTCTTCCTGTCCTCCGTCACGGCCACCGCCGTGTCCCTGATGGGCGTCAGCTTCGTCTACGCCGCCACCGGCTCCCTGCACCTCGGACAGGTCGCCGACCGCCTCGAAGACGTCCCCGGGCAGCTCGACACCCTCGCCATGGCCGGCGTCGCGCTCACCCTCGTCGGCTTCGCCTTCAAGACCGCGGCCGTCCCCTTCCACTTCTGGGTCCCCGACACGTACGTCGGCGCCCCCCTGCCCATCGCGGGTTACCTCTCGGTGATCGGCAAGGCCGTGGGCTTCACCGGCCTCATCCTCGTCACGGTGATCGCCTTCCCGGCGTACTCCGACATCTGGGGCCCGGCCCTCGCCGTCCTCGCCGCCCTCACCATGACCCTCGGCAACGCCGCCGCCCTGCGCCAGTCCGCCGACCGGCCGAACAGCGCCGTACGCCTCCTCGCCTGGTCCTCGGTCGGCCAGGCCGGCTACCTGCTGGTCCCGATCGCAGCCGCCGCGTACTCCGAGCGCGACCAGATCGGCTCCACCGTCACCTACGCCCTCATGTACGCGGCCGTGAACCTCGGCGCCTTCGCCGTCGCC
Source organism: Streptomyces sp. NPDC058619 (assembly GCF_042717785.1). Classification (NCBI taxonomy): domain Bacteria; kingdom Bacillati; phylum Actinomycetota; class Actinomycetes; order Kitasatosporales; family Streptomycetaceae; genus Streptomyces; species Streptomyces sp. NPDC058619. Next base: position 314,481 of record NZ_JBHXQN010000001.1, on the reverse strand, counting down.
GCGCTGGTCGCCCGCACCAAGCCGCTCCACCGGATCAGCGACTACCGCGGCCTGTACGCCGAGCGCCCCCTCGCCGCCCTTTCCCTGGCCTTCTTCCTGCTCTGCCTGGCCGGCCTGCCGCCGGGCCTCATCGGGCTCTTCGCCAAGGTCACCGTCTTCCGGTCCGCGGTCGACGCGGGCCTGGGCTGGCTGGCCGTCGTCATGGCGGTCAACGTCGTCCTCGCCCTGTACTACTACCTGCGCTGGACCGCGCTCCTGTTCCGCGCGCCGGAAGCCTCCGGAACGTCGGCCGGAGCCCCGGCTACCGCACCCGCGCGGGCCCCGTGGCCGGTGACCGCCGCGATCGTGCTCACCGCCGTGACCGCCGTGGTGCTCTCGGGCGCCCCGCAGCTGGTCCTGCGCTTCGCGTCTGGATCGCTCTTCCCCCAGTAGCCCGCCGCCGGCTCGTACGCCTGTCTGTACGCCAGCCCGCTGCCGCCCGCGCGCAGGCCGTACGGCGCCCGCCGACAGGCCGTAACCCGTAGGGAGTAAGCCCCGACGTCGCCCCTACCGCCCCCGCCGCCCCGGCCGCGGGGGCGGCGACCCCGGCGCGCCCTGGGAACCCCACGCCCCCACCTCGCGTTGACCAGGAAGGGAGGGTCCACTGGACCGTAGACCCTCAGATCCGCAGATCCTGGACGGGGTCCCCCTGCCGCACCACTTGGAGGGCGTACCGTGCACCGCCGGCACAACGGGCTCAAGACCGCCGTACTCCTCGGCGGGATGTCCGCACTCATCATCGTCATCGGAAGCTTCTTCGGACGGACCGGCCTGATCGTCGCCGTCCTGGTCGCCCTCGGGACGAACGCGTACGCCTACTGGAACAGCGACAAGCTGGCTCTACGCGCGATGCGCGCACGCCCCGTCAGCGAGTTCGAGGCCCCCGATCTCTACCGCATGGTGCGCGAGCTCTCCACGTCCGCGCGCCAGCCCATGCCGCGGCTCTACATCTCGCCGACCGAGGCACCCAACGCCTTCGCAACCGGCCGCAACCCGCGCAACGCCGCGGTCTGCTGCACCGAGGGCATCCTGCGCATCCTCGACGAGGGCGAGCTGCGCGGGGTCATCGGCCACGAACTGAGCCACGTCTACAACCGCGACATCCTGATCTCCTCGGTCGCCGGCGCGCTCGCCTCCGTGATCATGTTCCTGGTCAACTTCGCCTGGCTGATCCCGGTCGGCCGGTCGAACGACGACGAGGGCCCCGGCCTCTTCGGCATGCTGCTGATCATGATCCTGGGCCCGCTGGCAGCCTCCGTGATCCAGCTGGCGATCAGCCGCTCCCGCGAGTACGAGGCCGATGCCTCGGGCGCCCAGCTCACCGGCGACCCGCTCGCCCTGGCCAGCGCCCTGCGCAAGCTCGACGCGGGCACCAAGCAGCTCCCGCTGCCCGCCGAGCCCCGGCTGGAGACGGCGAGCCACATGATGATCGCCAACCCGTTCCGCCCGGGAGAAGGGCTTTCCAAGATGTTCTCCACCCACCCCCCGATGGCCGAGCGCATCGCCCGGCTCGAACAGATGGCAGGCCGCAGGCAGTGAAGACAATCCTGAACGTCATTTGGCTCGTGCTCAGCGGCATCTGGCTGTTCCTGGGCTATGTCCTGGCAGGTGTCCTGCTCTGCATCACGATCATCGGAATCCCCTTCGGGATCGCCGCCTTCCGCATCGCGATCTACGCCCTCTGGCCCTTCGGCTACACCACGGTCGAGCGGCGCGACGCGGGCGCCCCGTCCTGCGTGGGCAACGTCCTGTGGCTGGTCCTGGCGGGCTGGTGGCTCGCCCTGGGCCACATCGTCACCGGCATCGCCCTGTGCATCACGATCATCGGTATCCCGTTCGGCATCGCCAACTTCAAGATGGTCCCGCTCTCCCTGCTCCCGCTGGGCCGCGAGATCGTCCCGACGGACGCCCCGTTCGCCGCCCGCTGACCCCGACCGCTCTGTGGGGCGACCTCGACGCCCCCCGCGCCCGCGCCCAGCCGGCGCAGGACCCCGCCCGGTCGGGCGTGGCCGAGACCGCGGCGGTCTCGGCCGAGTTATCCACAGGGCGAGCGCGCTGTCGGTGGAGTCGGTCACCATGAACGCATGAACGAGACCGAGCAGTTGCTGGAGCAAGTCGCCGCCCACGTCCGCCACTCCGCGCGGGGCGACGGAAAGCCGCTGTCCGCGCCGCTGGACACCGACGAGGTCATCCGGAGCGAGCGCATACTCGGTTTCGCCCTGCCCCCGCTGCTCGCCGGGCTCCACACCACGGTCGGGGACGGCGGATTCGGCCCGGAGTACGGGCTGCTGCCGCTGCGCGAGATCGTGCGGACGTATGAGGCGCAGAGGGTGTCCGGGTGGCGCTGGCCGGAGGCCGTGCTGCCGGTGGCCGACTTCGGCTGCGGCATGTGGGTGTGCGTCGACTGCCGCTCGGAAGGTGCCCAAGTCCTGCTGTTCGACCCGAATCCGGGAGATCCCGACCTCGCCTGGTTCGTCGACAGCCCCAGCTTCGCCGACTGGCTGCGCGGCTGGATCGACGGCACCGCCTGGTACTGCGAGGACTCGGCCGCGGGGGAGGAGTACGACCTGGATCCCACCCCCTGGGCCGAGTTCAGATCCCGGATCTGACCCGCGGGCGGACGTCGACCGCCGGTCCGCGCATCCCGTCCCGGCACCCCGCCTCCGCCCGGCCGACCCGCCGGCCGTATCCGCGGCCGGACAGCCCGACCGCTGCCACGGCCCGATCCTTGACAACTGAACCGAGATTCCTGAGGCGGGCGTTCGCGATCGCACAGTCCGCCGACGCCCCGGAGGACGAGAACCCGGCCGCCGCACCCCGACCGCACCCGCCCCACCGGGCCTCCAGGAGGCCGGGCGGCGGGCTAGACGACGCCCTCCCGGCCCGGTACCGGCGTTCGCTGCCGCTCCCACCCCTCCAGGGCGGTCAGGCAGGCGTGGTCGAGGTGGCGCAGCCCGCCCAGGTCGAGCCGGACCGGCTGCCCGTGCGGCAGCGCGTCCAGCGCGTCCAACAGCTTGGGCAGTCGCAGGAAGCTGGCGTTCCCCATGACCCGCACGCACAGCACCTCGCCCTCCCAGACCTCCTCGATGTGCACGTGGGAGGTCTCCCACGCCGCCTTGGCGACGGCGAGTCCCAGCCCGAACAGCACCCCCTCGAAGAGGTTCGTCGCCACGATCGACACCGCCGTCGCCACCAGCACCACCGCCTCGCCCCGGTGGGTGCGCCACAGCGCGGCCACCGCCCGCGCGGGCAGCAGCTTCCAGCCCGCGTGCAGCAGCACCCCCGCCAACGCCGCGAGCGGGACCAGCTCCAGCACCTGGGGGATGGCCGCGGCGAACAGCAGCAGCCAGGCGCCGTGCATCACCCGGGAGGCCCGGGTACGCGCCCCGGCCTCCACATTGGCGGCGCTGCGCACGATCACCGCTGTCATCGGCAGCGCCCCCAACAGCCCGCACACGCTGTTGCCCACCCCCTGGGCGATCAGCTCCCGGTCGTACTCCGTCCTCGGCCCGTCGTGCATGCGGTCCACGGCGGCGGCGCTGAACAGTGTCTCGGCGGAGGCGATCAGGGCCAGCGCGACCACGGTCCCGGCCGCGCCGAAGGAGGCCAGCACCCCGAAGTCCCCCCAGCCGGGCGGGGACACCGCCTCCAGCACCCCGGTCACCCGTACCTTCTCGACGGGCATCCGCCACAGCGCCGCCACGGCCGTCGCGGCGACCACGGCGACGAGTGCCCCCGGCACGAGGCGCAGCCGGTCCGGCATCCGGCGCCAGCCCACCAGTACGGCGACGGTCCCGGCCCCGAGCGCCACAGCGGCCCAGTCGGCCTCCGCCAAGAGCTCCGGCAGCCCGCCGAACTTCGCCAGGGTCGTGCCCGGAGCCCCGGTACCGCCCAGGGCGTACAGCTGCCCGGCGATCAGCACGAGCCCGATCCCGGCGAGCATGCCGTACACGACGGCGACGGAGATCGCCCGGAACCACCGCCCGAGGCGCAGCACCCCCATGCCCAGCTGCACCGCGCCGGCGGCCAGGACGAGCACCCCGAGGGCGGGCAGGCCGTACGCGCGCACCGCTTCGTAGACGAGCACGGTGAGCCCGGCCGCGGGGCCGCTCACCTGGAGCGAACTCCCGCGGAACCACCCTGTGACCAGCCCGCCGACCACTCCGGTGACGATCCCCAGCTCCGCCGGAACCCCGGAGGCGACGGCGATCCCCACACAGAGGGGCAGCGCGACCAACGCGACGACGACGGACGCCCCGAAGTCTTCCCGAAACGTGCCGGCCCCTGGCATGCGAGAACCCCCTGCCGCGCGGTGGTGGATGTCCATCCAGCGTGGCGGGCGCACTCCCCGGCGCCCAAGTGCCCACGGAGGGCCGCAGTGGCGCATGCGCCGCACACGCCCCGCACACACGCCCCTCGACCGCCGCGGCCCGGCGGTCGGTGAAGACCGCCGGACCGGCGTGGGAGCAGGTCGCGGACCAGGGTCAGCGGTAGTTCACGTACTGGATCGCGAAGTCCAGGTCCTTGCCCTTGAGCAGCGTCTGGACCTCCTGCAGGTCGTCACGGCTCTTGGAGCTGACGCGCAGCTCCTCGCCCTGCACCTGGGCCTTGACGCCCTTGGGACCCTCGTCCCGGATGATCTTCGCGACCTTCTTGGCGTTCTCCTGGGAGATGCCCTCCTCGATCGTGGCGAAGATCTTGTACTCCTTGCCGGAGAGCTGCGGCTCGCCGGCGTCCAGCGCCTTGAGCGAGATGCCGCGCTTGACCAGCTTGGTCTCGAAGACGTCGAGGATGGCCTTGACGCGCTCCTCGGAGTTCGCCTCCATCACGATCTTCTCGCCGGACCAAGCGATCGTGGCGCCCGTGCCCTTGAAGTCGTAACGCTGCGAGAGTTCCTTGGCGGCCTGGTTGAGGGCGTTGTCGACCTCCTGCCGCTCGACCTTCGAGACGATGTCGAAACTGGAGTCGGCCATGTCCTGTGGCTCCTTGAAGTCGGTGGTGATGGCCCCGTGGGGCCCGGCCGGACAGCTCCGGTCCGCTCGGCAAAGCCTAGCCACCGCACCCACCCGCAGCGCTGATCAATCCGGTGGCGAAGCACCCCCGGTCATCGGGTATCGTTTACGTCGTTGCCACAGAGCACCGCCCCAAAGCGGACTCGCAGGCGACATCTCATGGCGATGTGCCCGAGTGGCCAATGGGAGCGGACTGTAAATCCGTCGGCTTAGCCTACCCAGGTTCGAATCCTGGCGTCGCCACGCGATGTGAGACCCCCGTTACTGCGGAAACGCAGGGCGGGGGTCTTCTCGTCGTACCCGGCTGCGGCCCCTCAGGCAGGGCGGCGGTCCAGCCGCACAGCTCGGCCGGGGCAGTGCCCGCGCGGATCCTCAGGTCCAGCGGCAGGTAGCCGGAGGGCGCGCGGGAGGCCAGCTGGAAGGCGTACGCCGTCAGGTCGTGTGCGATGTGGGCCGCGGTCGTCCAGCAGGACCAGCCGAGGGAAACGGCCGGCACGCGCCAGTCCCGGTCGTGGTGCGGGGCAAGGGCCGCCACCGATTCGGCCGCCGCCCGTTCGACGTCGGCGCCGTCCATCGAGCGCATCGCAGGGGTCCCCCGTTCGTTCTCCGGGCGTGAAGTGGACATCTGACACGCGGGGAAAGGTCGGCGGAGGCGTGCTCATCGCCCTGCTCGGCGCGGGGCTTCCGGCTCTGGTGGGGGCGGCCCTCCACACCGAGGTGGGGGAGCCCTACCAGGAGACCCGGCTGTACTTCGGCACCGAGCGCCCCGACGGCCGGGACCCGGTCGGCGAGCGGGAGTTCATGGGCTTCCTGGACCGGGAGGTCACCCCCGCCTTCCCGGAGGGGCTGACCCTCCAGGACGGCCGCGGCCAATGGCGGCAGCAGGACGGCGACATCGTCCGCGAAATCTCGTACGAGGTGGTGCTGCTGTACCCCGAGAAGGAGGCCGGCGAGCGCAGCACCCGCATCGAGCGGATCCGGCAGGCCTACGAGGACCGCTACCAGCAGGACTCGGTCGGACGCTCCGACGACAAGGTGACCGCCGAGTTCTGAGCCGGTCGGGGTGCTCCCCGGAACCCCGGAACACCCCGCACCACACCCGTGCTCGCTGGTCCCCCGGTCCGTCAGTTGCCCGCCACGTCCTTGACCGCCACCGTGACCGGGGTCGAACCGGACGTCAGCTCCAGGGTCAGGCCCGCCGTCGCCGGGGTCTCGACCAGTTCGGCCAGCACCGCGGCCACGTCGTCGCGCGGAACCGACCCGCGGCCCGTACGGGCCTCCAGGCGGACCAGGCCGTTCCCCGCGTCGTCGATCAGGGAGCCGGGGCGCAGGACCGTCCACTCCAGGCCGAGCCGCGTGCGGACGTAGTCGTCCGCCTCCCCCTTCGCCCGCAGGTAGACGTCGAAGACCTCGTCGCCCTCGTGCCAGGCATCCGCGCCCATCGAAGAGACCATCAGGAAACGCCGTACGCGAGCCCGTTCCGCCGCGTCGGCGAACAGGACGGCCGCTCCGCGGTCCACGGTGTCCTTGCGCTCCACACCACTGCCGGCGCCCGCGCCCGCCGCGAAGACGGCCACGTCCGCTCCCTCGAGGATGCCCGCGACGTGCTCCACCGAGGCCGACTCCAGATCGCACAGCACCGGTTCGGCGCCCGCCTCCCTGAGGGCGTCGCCCTGTGCCGGGTCGCGGACGATGCCCGCGACCTCGTACCCGCGCGCGGCGAGCAGGCGCTCCAGCCGCAGCGCGATCTGACCGTGTCCACCCGCGATGACGATGCGCATGCCCCGACCGTACGACGAGCCGGGCGCGCACGCCCGCGAACGCCCGGCGAACCTTCAGGGTCCGGGCTCCGTGCGGCCCTGCCGGGGCAGGTCCAGGGCGACCGCGACGGCGGAGTCGCAGTACTCCCGTACGGCACTCGTCCGGGCTACGACCCGGCCGCGGTGGATCACGATCCGGCTGTACGCGAGGGAGAGCACGCCCGCGAGCCGGTCCCCGCGCACGGCGAGCAGCTCCGCCGGGAAGCCGGCCTCGACGCGCACCTCCGGCAGGCCCATGGCCTCACGGGCGGCGGCGCTGATCGAGTCGTACGCCTCGCCCGCGCGCAGTCCGCCCTGGGAGGCCAGCAGGTACGCGGCTTCGAGCGGGTCGCCGCGGCCGACCGGGTTCCCGGCGTCCCGCAGGGCCCCGCTGCCGGCCGCGACCCGTACCCCCGAGGCGCGCAGCAGGCGTACGGGCGCGGTGCGCAGGCCGCGGCGCTCCAGGGCCGCGCAGTCGCCCTGGGGGAGGCAGGTGACCCGGACGCCGGCCGCGGCGAGCTGGTCGGCGGCGCGGGTCGCCGCGTCCAGCGGGAGCCGGGAGAGCCCGCCGCACGGGCCGACCGTCACCCCGGGGCGAAGCCCCCCGGCCATCGCCGCGAGCCGGGAGAGGCGGGCGGGGTCGTCACCGTCCGTGTGGAGGTCCACGGGGCAGCCGTGCTCGGCCGCGAGTGCCAGGACCTCTTCGAGGAAGCCCGTCGGGTCGGGGTCCAGGTCGGGGCAGCCGCCGATCACGGAGGCGCCCATCTTGACGGCGTCCCGCAGCATGGCCAGCCCGTCCGCGCCGGCCACCCCGGTCAGCAGCCGGGGTACCGCCACCGTGGTGAGGTCGGTGAGCCCGCGCAGGGACCGGCGGGCCGCGAGGACCGCCTCCATGGGGCCGAGGCCGTGCACGTCGCCGATCCGGACGTGCGAGCGCACGGCGGTGGCGCCGTGTCCGAGCTGGAGCAGCGCCGCTTCGGTGGCCCGCCGCTGGACCTCGTCGGGAGCGTAGGAGACGGGGCCCTCGCCGTCCGCGGTCAGGGCGGTGTCGCCGTGGGCGTGCGGCTCGGCGGGGGCGGGCAGCAGCAGGTACCCGCTCAGGTCCACCCGGGACGGGGCGGGCGCGGGGAGGCTGCCGGCGGTGCCGACGGCCTGGATGCGGCCGCCGCCGAGGCGTACGTCGACGGTACGGCCGTCCGTGAGACGGGCCCCGGTGAGCAGCAGGGTGGTGGCCTCGGCGGTGGCGGGGTGACCGGGCTCGGGCCGGTACGGCCGCCCGGGCCATAGGCCCGCACCGGAGCCGGAGCCGGAGCCGGAGCCGGAGCCGGAGTAAGAGCCGGGGCCGGAGGCAGAGGCGGGCCCTGAGGCGTGCTCTGAACCGGCACCGGCACCGGCACCGGCACCGCGGGAGGGGCCGAGGGCGTCGCCCTCGGCGTGGCCGCTGCGGCTGCGGGGGGAGTGGAACGGCTGCGGCGGCGGGCTGTCGGACATCGCGCTCCTGCGGTGGCTCGGGCGGCTCCTGGGCCGTGGCCGCGGCCCAGCGCCCCAAGATCACGCAGCGTGCTCGCAGCCTAGGGCGCGCCGCACCCCCCTTCGCGGAGGAGGCGAATAGTCGTACCGGTGTGGTGCCCGCATACGGTGCCCGCGCCCGCGCGTGCGCCCGGTATCGGGCCCGCGGCCGCACCGGCGAACGCGCCTGTGCGCGCGTGCGACCGCGCGTGATGCGACCGCGCCCGCGACTGCGGCCCGAACGGGCGCTCGTCTCGTCCTGCGCTGCGGGACCTCGCAGGCCCCCGGTGGTGCTCCAGGGCGGAGGTGCGCGTGTGAACCCGCCCACAATCTGCCCGGAATCGGGTTCTGAAGCGCCCTGAGGCGTGATCGAAAAAGGTGCCCCGCCCCCTCGGAGCCCTGCTGCCGCAAAGGATTTGGGCGATCGGCGGGCAACCGTGTAATGTCTTCATCGCTCGCCCCAATAGCTCAGTCGGTAGAGCGTCTCCATGGTAAGGAGAAGGTCTGCGGTTCGATTCCGCATTGGGGCTCTGGTGAGAGAGGTTCCCCGCCCTCGGGTGGGGAAGCGATCACATCAAAGCGGCGTAGCTCAGTCGGTAGAGCAAGCGGCTCATAATCGCTGTGTCACCGGTTCAAGTCCGGTCGCCGCTACACACAGTAGCCGATTGCGGGGTCGGTCTCCCGGTCGGCTACTCTTGTATGCGTTCATCCGTCCCAATTTCCGTCAAGGAGCACTCACGTGGCTGCCACCGACGTCCGCCCGAAGATCACGCTGGCCTGCGTGGAGTGCAAGGAGCGGAACTACATCACCAAGAAGAACCGGCGTAACGACCCGGACCGTCTTGAGATGAAGAAGCACTGCCCGCGTTGCAACTCGCACACCGCGCACCGCGAGACCCGCTGACCCCAGCGAAGTCTCGTTAAACAGGCACAGTCATGAGGTCGTCCCCTTTTACAGGGGGCGGCCTCATGTCGTTTCCGCGACCGGCCGCACAGGCCGCGTCCAAGGATTCCGGATCGGCCCCCGTGTGCCTCCGCACCCTGTTTTGTGTCTTTCGTGATCCCTTCATCAGGAGGTAGTGAGTCATGGCTCTCGACCAGTCCTTCGTGGGCCGGAGCTACCCGCCCACCGATCCCTACGAGGTCGGCCGGGAGAAGATCCGCGAATTCGCGGTAGCGGTGGGTGACGAAAACCCCGTCTACACCGACCGCGAGGCCGCGAAGCAGTTCGGTCACCCCGACGTGATCGCTCCGCCGACTTTCGTGTTCGCCATCACCTTCGCGGCGGCCGGCCAGGTCGTCGACGACCCGCAGCTGGGGCTGGACTACAGCCGCGTGGTCCACGGGGACCAGAAGTTCGCCTACACCCGCCCGGTGCGTGCCGGTGACCGGCTCTCGGTGACCTCCACGATCGAGGCCGTGAAGTCGATGGCTGGCAACGACATCATCGACATCCGCGGCGAGGTCCACGACGAGACCGGCGAGCACGTGGTGACGGCTTGGACGAAACTCGTCTCCCGCGCCCCCCAGGAGGCCTGACATGGCTGCGCAGATCAAGTACGCCGACGTCGAGGTCGGCACCGAGCTTCCCGCGGGGTCCTTCCCCGTGACGCGCGCCACGCTGGTGCGGTACGCCGGCGCCTCGGGGGACTTCAACCCGATCCACTGGAACGAGAAGTTCGCCACGGAGGTGGGGCTGCCGGACGTGATCGCGCACGGCATGTTCACCATGGCCGAGGCGATCCGCGTGGTCACCGACTGGGTCGGCGACCCGGGCGCGGTCATCGAGTACGGGGTGCGCTTCACCAAGCCGGTCGTGGTCCCGAACGACGACCGGGGCGGCCTCATCGAGGTCACGGGCAAGGTGGCCGCCAAGTTGGACGACAACCGGGTCCGGGTCGACCTGACGGCCATGAGCGCCGGCCAGAAGGTCCTCGGCATGTCCCGCGCCGTGGTGGTGCTGAGCTGACACCCGGCCCGGGACCCCGGCCCGCCCCCGCCCGACTGCCTGCCGTACGGCCAGGCCGCGGGGGCTGAGCCGGCTGGGCCCCGCCCTCGCCGCACGGCTGAGGCCAAGCCCCGCTCCGTCCCCGTCCGATACGGCTGCGGCGGGTGCCGACACCGCAGCGGAGGCCTGGCCCCTCCGCCGCCGCCGCGCCGTACGGATGCGGCGTGGCGCTGTGGTCAGGGCCTCACTTCGCCCGCCTGTACGGGTGGGCCGCGGAGCCCCGGGGGCCGCGCCAGCACGGGTGGGACGCGGAGCCGGGGCTGAGGCCTGGCTCCGCTGCCTGCGTGGGAGGGGCGTGTGGCATGACGGGACGCGGTCAGGCTTGGACCAAGCCCTGGCCATACGGGCGGGACGAGGCGCCTCGGTCCGTGCCCGGCTTCGGTCCGCGCCTCGCTTTTCGGTCCGCGCCCGGCTTCGGTCCGCGCCCGGCTTCGGTCCGCGCCCGGCTTCGGGCGGAGCGCGCCAGGAGGGTCAGCGCCCCGTGCGCAGTCGCTGTGTCGGCCCGCCGCCTCGTGGCGACTGCTTCAGGTGCTTCCGGTTGGCCTGCCCTACCGAGCCACCAGCGGGCTTCCGCCTGAGGTGGCGTGGGATGCGACTCCGCATCGTCTCTCGCCCCCGCCGCCCCTCGTGAACCCCGGGCCCCGCATTCCGCCCCGCTTGCAGTTCCCGGTCGCCCGGAACCTCCGGTCCGTCCGGTGCCCGCCCTCCGGACCCGCCGCGGCGCGGGCCCCGGCAGGTTGAACCTCCGCATCGGGCTGCCCCGTACGGTCCCGCGAGCGCGTCGGGCTACCGCTCGCGCGGCCCTTGACGTAGTTAGTGATTGAGTACTAACTTTCAGGCATGGCAAGGATGAGCGCAGAAGAGCGACGCGAGAGCGTCATTCGTGCGGCGATGCTGGAGTTCGCCCGTGGCGGCTACTACGGGACCTCCACCGAGGCGATCGCCAAGCGGGTGGGCGTCTCGCAGCCGTACCTCTTCCGGCTCTTCCCCAACAAGCAGGCCATGTTCCTCGCGGCAGCCACCCGCTGCATGGAGGACGTCCGGCTCGTCTTCGAAGAGGCCGCGAAGGGGGTCGAGGGGGACGACGACGCGGTCCAGGTCATGGGGGCGGCGTACATGCAGCTCATCACCGACCAGCCCGACAAACTCCAGATGCAGCTCCAGACGTACCTGGCCGTGGCCGCGGCCGAAGCGGCCGGCGAGCCGGAGTTCGGGGAGATGGTGCGCGCCGCCTGGGTCGAGCTGTGGGACACCGTGCACGTGCCCCTCGGGGCGGATGTCGGCGAGACCACGACCTTCCTGGCGTACGGAATGCTCATCAACACCCTCGCCGCCATGGGGTTCCCGCCCGGCCACCGGATGTGGGAGGGCTGCTATCCGGAGGTCCGGCCCAAGCCGGCCGGCGAGGAGTAGCACCCCACTGCGTCACCCGAAGCGTTACGCCGCGGCACGCCGCGGAACGGGCCGGCCAGCCGCGGCCCGCCCCCCGCGGCCCGGCCGGCCGCGGTCAGGTCCGCGGACGGCGCCCGCCGCGCCCGTACGTACCCGTGAGACCGGCAGCGCGTCTTTCTGCCCGCGAAAGTTAGTCATTGATAACTAACAACCCCCAGGGGGAAACCGTGACCACGCAAGGCACCGACACCAAGCTCCGCGGACCGGCCGTCTGGGCCCTCGTCCTCACCGGCGTCGCCAGCTTCATGGCCGCCCTCGACAACCTCGTCGTCACCACCGCGCTCCCCGCCATCCGCGCGGACCTCGGCGGCGGGCTGGAAGACCTGGAATGGACGGTGAACGCGTACACGCTCACCTTCGCCGTCCTCCTGATGTTCGGTGCCGCCCTGGGGGACCGGTTCGGCCGCCGACGGCTGTTCATCGCCGGCCTCTCTGTCTTCACCCTCGCCTCCGCCGCGGCCGCCCTCTCGCCCGGCATCGACGAGCTCATCGCCGCCCGCGCCGTCCAGGGCGTCGGCGCGGCGGTCATGATGCCGCTCACCCTCACCCTGCTCACCGCCGCCGTCCCGGCCGCCCGCCGCGGCATGGCCCTCGGGATCTACGGAGCCGTCACCGGCCTCGCCGTCGCCAGCGGTCCCCTCATCGGCGGCAGCCTCACCGAGCACATCTCCTGGCAGTGGATCTTCTGGCTCAACGTCCCGATCGGCCTCGCCCTCATACCGCTCTCCCGCCTGCGCCTCGCCGAGTCCACCGCCCCCGGCGCCCGCCTCGACATCCCCGGCACCCTGCTCATCAGCGGCGGCCTCTTCGGCATCGTCTACGCCCTGGTCAACGCCAACGCCGAGGGCTGGACCAGCGCCCCCGTCCTCACCGGTCTCATCGCCGGTACCGCGCTCGTCGGCGGGTTCGTCCACCACGGCTTCCGCAACGCCGACTCCATGCTCCCCATGCGGCTCTTCCGCGACCGCGGCTTCCTCGGCATCAACCTCGCCAGCCTGCTGATGTTCCTCGGCATGTTCGGCTCGATCTTCCTGCTCAGCCAGTTCCTCCAGGGCGTCGCCGGGTATTCGCCCACCGAGGCCGGGCTGCGGATGCTCCCCTGGACCGGCATGCCGATGATCGTCGCCCCCATCGCCGGCATCCTCTCCGACCGCATCGGCGGCCGGCCCGTCGTCGCCACCGGGCTGGCGCTCCAGGCGCTCGGCCTCGGCTGGTTCGCGGCCGTCCTCGACACGGACGTCTCGTACGCCGCCCAGCTGCCGGCGCTGATCCTCAGCGGAATCGGCATGGCCCTGTACTTCGCCCCCGCCGCCAACGTGCTGATGTCCACCGTGGCACCCGCCGACCAGGGCCGGGCCTCGGGCGCCAACAACGCCCTCCGCGAGGTCGGCGGAGCCCTCGGCGTCGCCGTCCTGGCCTCCGTGTTCTCCGCCCAGGGCGGCTACGAGACCCCGCAGGCCTTCACCGACGGCACCGTCCCCGCCCTGTGGATCGGCGCCGGAGCGGTCGCCCTCGCCGCCGCCCTGGCCCTCCTGCTCCCGCGCAAGCCGAAGGACGCCCCGGCCGGGACCGCCGCCACGGCGGGCACGGCGCCGGTCAAGGTCCCGGCCGCCGGCTGAACCCGCACCGCCCCGCCCCGGCCCAGCACCGCCCCGGCCCCGCACCCCGCCCCGGCCCCGACGCCGAGCCCCCGACCGCGCCCCGCCCCGCACAGCGCCCCGTACGTCCCGCCTCCGTGAAGGAGTACGCGCCATGCCCGACATCCCCTGGTCCACGCCCACCCCGCCCGCCCCCGACGCCGAGGTCTACGTCATGGCCTCCCGCTTCGAGACCGCCACCCTCGCCGGCGCCGTCCGGTTCCTCCTCAAGGCCCCCGGCATCGTCGGCCAGGTCCGCAAGGCCCCCGGCGCCCACGGGACCGCCCTGCGGGCCCGCGTCCTCGGCCGTACGTTCCTCACCCTCTCCGCCTGGGAGGACCGGGACGCGCTCTACCGCTTCGCCCGCAGCGAGCCGCACCGCTCCGGCTCCCGCGCCGCCGCCGCGTACATGAAGGAGTCGGCCTTCGTCTTCTGGACCGTACGGGCCTCCGAGCTCCCGATCACCTGGGCCGAGGCCGAGCGCCGCCTCGCCGAACAGGTCGCGGAACGCTGAGCCGTCACCCGACCACGTGTCCCGGTCCGTGGCCCCGCAGGGATGCGAGGGGCACGGACCGTACTCTTGTCCCCGTGCAGGAACTCCACGACGCCCCCCTCGCCCCGCTGACCACCTTCCGTCTCGGTGGTCCCGCCGCCCGCCTGATCACCGCGACCACCGACGCCGAGGTCGTCGCCGCCGTCCGCGCCGCGGACGAGAGCGGCACCCCGCTCCTGGTCATCGGCGGCGGCAGCAACCTGGTCATCGGCGACCGCGGCTTCGACGGCACCGCCCTGCGCATCGCCACCACCGGATTCACCCTCGACGGCACCACCCTGGAGCTCGCCGCGGGCGAGAACTGGAGCGACGCCGTCGCCCGCACCGTCGAAGCCGGCCTCGCCGGGATCGAGTGCCTCGCCGGGATTCCCGGCTCCGCGGGCGCCACCCCGATCCAGAACGTCGGTGCGTACGGACAGGAAGTCCGCGACACCATCACCGAGGTCGTCGCCTACGACCGCACCCGCGGCGAGACGGTCACGCTGACCGCCGCCAAGTGCGCGTTCTCATACCGCGACAGCACCTTCAAGCACCAGCCCGAGCGGTACGTCGTCCTGCGCGTCCGCTTCGCCCTGGAAGACGCCGGCGGCCTCTCCGCGCCGGTCAAGTACCCCGAGACCGCCCGCGCCCTCGGCGTCGAGGCCGGCGACCGGGTCCCGGCCGCCACCGCCCGCGAGACCGTACTGCGCCTGCGGGCCGGCAAGGGCATGGTCCTCGACCCCGCCGACCACGACACCTGGTCCGCCGGCTCCTTCTTCCACAACCCGGTCCTGACCGACGAGGCCTACGCCGCCTTCCTCGCCCGCGTCCAGGACCGCCTCGGGCCCGACACGGCCCCGCCCGCCTACCCCGCGGGCGACGGCCGTACGAAGACCAGCGCCGCCTGGCTCATCGACAAGGCCGGCTTCGCCAAGGGCTACGGCACGGGCCCCGCGCGCATCTCCACCAAGCACACCCTCGCCCTCACCAACCGCGGCGAGGCCACCACCGAAGACCTCCTCACCCTGGCCCGCGAGGTCGTCGCGGGCGTCCACGCGGCATTCGGCGTCACCCTCGTCAACGAGCCGGTGACGGTCGGCGTCAGCATCTGAGGAGCCCCGGCCGCCCATGCTCTGTCCCCTCCACGGGGCCGGTACGGACCCCACCCGCCTCGTGGGGCGCACGCTCAGCAGAGTCGTCGCGTCCTGGCACATCAGCGACGGCGAGCGCTCCGAGGCCCCCCTCGACGTCTGGCTGATCGACAGCGTCGGCGACTCCATCCGGATCACCACCGGGTCCGACCAGTGCCTCATCGTCGAGTCCGCGGCGCCGCACGCGCCGTACGACATGGGGGAGTGGGGCCGCATCGAGGTCGGCGAGGACCTCGGCGACCACCCCTTCCTGCGCCACCTCGGCGAGACCGTCGCCTCGGTCGCCGAGTACGCCCTGCCCGAACAGGGCCGCACCCACCTGGAGATCGGCTTCCCGGACGGCGGCCGGGTGCGCGCCGACTGCTACGAGGGGGACCTGCGGCTCACCCGCTGAGCCACTGGTCGATCCCCGCCAGCAGCTTGGCCTGCACCTCCTCGGGCGCGGCCGAACCGCGCACCGACTGACGGGCCAGCTCGGCGAGCTCCGCGTCCGTGAAGGCGTGGTGCGTACGGGCGATCTCGTACTGGGCCGCCAGCCGGGACCCGAACAGCAGCGGGTCGTCCGCGCCCAGCGCCATCGGGACGCCCGCCTCGAAGAGCGTCCGCAGCGGTACGTCCTCGTGCCGCTCGTACACCCCGAGGGCGACGTTCGAGGCCGGGCAGACCTCGCAGGTGATCTGCCGGTCGGCGAGGCGCTTGAGCAGCCGCGGGTCCTCGGCGGCCCGTACCCCGTGCCCGATGCGGGCCGCGTGCAGGTCGTCCAGGCAGTCGCGGACCGAGGCCGGGCCGGTGAGCTCGCCGCCGTGCGGGGCGGCGAGGAGGCCGCCCTCGCGGGCGATGGCGAAGGCCCGGTCGAAGTCGCGGGCCATGCCCCGGCGTTCGTCGTTGGAGAGCCCGAAGCCGACGACGCCGCGGTCGGCGTACCGGACGGCGAGGCGGGCCAGGGTGCGGGCG
Organism: Streptomyces sp. NPDC058619; assembly: GCF_042717785.1. NCBI lineage: Bacteria > Bacillati > Actinomycetota > Actinomycetes > Kitasatosporales > Streptomycetaceae > Streptomyces > Streptomyces sp. NPDC058619. Next base: position 298,388 of record NZ_JBHXQN010000001.1, on the reverse strand, counting down.
TCCAGCGGGTGCTTCATGCGGTTCGCGGCGATGACCACCCGCATCCCCAGGCCGGTCTCGCGGGAGGCCGAGTCGACGGCGTCGAGGATGATCTCGACGGCCGGGATCATGCCGCCGAGCAGGGGCGCGTAGGACGTGGGATCCACCTGGATCTCCAGCCAGCCGCTGCCGTCCCGTACGTCCTCCTCGGCCGCCTCGCGGACCAGGCGGCGGATGTCGTCGGGCTCGCGGAGGCAGGACCGGGCGGCGTCGTACAGCCGCTGGAAGCGGAACCAGCCGCGCTCGTCGGTGGCGCGCAGCTTGGGCGGCTCCCCGCCGGTCAGGGCGTCGGGGAGGCGGACGCCGTACTTGTCGGCGAGCTCCAGCAGGGTCGATGGTCGCATCGAGCCGGTGAAGTGCAGGTGGAGGTGCGCTTTCGGCAGAAGCGTGAGATCGCGTGCGTGCTCCATCTGGTGATCCTGCCGTACGCACGCGCCGAGCGGGAGGGCGTTTTACCCATCGGGGGCTTGCTCGAACACGCGAGCGGGCGCGGAGGGAGTGCGGAGGCGGCGGCCCGGTCCGCTGCGGCGGGCCTCCCGGGCTCCGCCCGGACCCGCGCCCACACGCCGCCGAGGCCGGAAGCACGCCGCCCGGGGCCGGGAATGCCGAGTGGCGGCCGCCCTCGGGGGGTGACCGCCACTCGGGGTTCTGCCGCGGGCCGCTCTAGGCCTTGGCCTCCGCAAGGAGCTTCTGGATCCGGGACACGCCCTCCACCAGGTCCTCGTCGCCCAGGGCGTACGAGAGGCGCAGGTAACCGGGGGTGCCGAAGGCCTCGCCCGGGACGACCGCGACCTCGGCCTCGTCCAGGATCAGGGCGGCCAGCTCGACGGAGGTCTGCGGGCGCTTGCCGCGGATCTCCTTGCCGAGGACGTCCTTCACGGACGGGTACACGTAGAACGCGCCCTCGGGGGTCGGGCAGAGGACACCGTCGATCTCGTTCAGCATCCGCACCATCGTCTGGCGGCGGCGGTCGAAGGCGGTGCGCATCTCGTGCACCGCGTCCAGGCTGCCGGAGACGGCGGCGAGCGCCGCGACCTGGGCCACGTTGGAGACGTTGGAGGTGGCGTGCGACTGCAGGTTGGTCGCGGCCTTGACGACGTCCTTCGGGCCGATGATCCAGCCCACCCGCCAGCCGGTCATCGCGTACGTCTTGGCGACGCCGTTGACGATGATGCACTTGTCGGCCAGCTCGGGGACGATCGCCGGCAGGGAGACGAACTTCGCGTCGCCGTAGACCAGGTGCTCGTAGATCTCGTCGGTCAGGACCCACAGGCCCTTGTCCGCGGCCCAGCGGCCGATCGCCTCGGCGTCGGCCTCGCTGTAGACGGCGCCCGTCGGGTTGGACGGGGAGACGAAGAGGACGACCTTGGTGCGCTCGGTGCGCGCGGCCTCCAGCTGCTCGACGGACACCCGGTAGCCGGTGGTCTCGTCGGCGACGACCTCGACCGGGACACCGCCGGCGAGGCGGATGGACTCCGGGTAGGTGGTCCAGTACGGAGCCGGGACGATGACCTCGTCACCCGGGTCCAGGATGGCCGCGAAGGCCTCGTAGATCGCCTGCTTGCCGCCGTTGGTCACCAGGACCTGCGACGCGTCCACCTCGTAGCCGGAGTCGCGCAGGGTCTTCGCGGCGATCGCGGCCTTCAGCTCGGGAAGACCGCCGGCCGGCGTGTAGCGGTGGTACTTGGGGTTGCGGCAGGCCTCGACGGCGGCCTCGACGATGTAGTCCGGCGTCGGGAAGTCGGGCTCGCCCGCGCCGAAGCCGATCACCGGGCGCCCGGCGGCCTTGAGGGCCTTGGCCTTGGCGTCCACGGCGAGGGTGGCGGACTCGGAAATGGCGCCGATACGGGCGGACACCCGGCGCTCGGAGGAAGGCGTTGCAGAGGTCATGCGGCCAATCGTCCCAGACCGCCGAGAACGGCCGCACACCGTTTCAGTCACCGGACCGCACGGATGTCAGAGAGGGTTCTGTTCGACGTCAGGGCCCGGTTCACGTACACTCACCTGTCGTTGGACCTCGCCAGCCGCTCCAGAGTGTGAGCACTCCGTGCACTCGTCCGGATGCGGTAGGTTGGGGGACGCAAAGGGTCGTAGCTCAATTGGTAGAGCACTGGTCTCCAAAACCAGCGGTTGGGGGTTCGAGTCCCTCCGGCCCTGCTCCACACTCCATTTAGAGGATGTGTGTGCGCAGGTACGTACTTCTGCAACGCCGTGCGGCGCAACCGGGCGCGGTACGGCCACGACCCGGATTCAGGTGAGAGACGTGACGGACGCCCTGGGCTCCATCGACATGCCTGACGCCGAGGACGAGACGCGCGAGAAGAAGGCCCGCAAGGGCGGTAAGCGCGGCAAGAAGGGCCCCCTGGGTCGTCTCGCGTTGTTCTACCGCCAGATCGTCGCGGAACTCCGCAAGGTTGTATGGCCCACTCGCAACCAGCTCACGACGTACACCACCGTGGTGATTGTCTTCGTGGTCATCATGATCGGTCTGGTGACCGTGATTGACTATGGGTTCCAGGAAGCCATCAAGTTCGTCTTCGGCTGATCCCCGCGGAGGGCGGCGCCTTGATGGGTGCCGCCCGTTTTCGCATGTTCCACCACCTTTTGTATCCAGGAAGAAGCAGCCACCGTGTCTGACCCGAACCTGAACGCGAGCGACGAGTCCGTCGAGTCCGTCGAGTCCGTTGAGGACCAGCTCGACATCGTCGAGGCTGCCGACGCCGTGGACCCCGACGAGGCAGAGCTCGCGGACGCCGAGGCGGGTGTCGCCGCCGAGGAGGCCGCGCTCCACGTCGAGGTCGAGGGCGAGGCTGACGCCGAGGTCGAGGACGACGCCGAGGTCGCAGAGGCCGACGACGACGAGGCTGCCGACGAGGTCGGGGACGCGGTCGAGGCAGACGCCGACGAGGAGGCCGAAGAGGCCGCCCCGGTCGAGCCGGTCGACCCCGTCCAGGCCCTCCGCGAGGAGCTGCGCCTCCTGCCCGGCGAGTGGTACGTGATCCACACCTACGCCGGCTACGAGAAGCGCGTGAAGGCCAACCTGGAGCAGCGCGCCGTCTCGCTGAACGTCGAGGAGTTCATCTACCAGGCCGAGGTGCCCGAGGAAGAGATCGTCCAGATCAAGAACGGCGAGCGCAAGAACGTCCGGCAGAACAAGCTGCCCGGCTACGTTCTCGTCCGCATGGATCTGACGAACGAGTCCTGGGGCGTCGTCCGCAACACGCCTGGTGTCACCGGCTTCGTCGGCAACGCGTACGACCCGTACCCGCTGACGCTGGACGAGATCGTCAAGATGCTCGCCCCGGAGGCGCAGGAGAAGGCCGCCAAGGCCGCCGCGGAAGAGGCTGGCCTGCCGGCGCCCTCCGTCAAGCGGACCATCGAGGTCCTGGACTTCGAGGTCGGCGACTCGGTCACCGTCACCGACGGCCCGTTCGCGACGCTGCAGGCGACCATCAACGAGATCAACCCGGACTCGAAGAAGGTCAAGGGTCTCGTCGAGATCTTCGGCCGCGAGACCCCGGTCGAGCTCAGCTTCGACCAGATCCAGAAGAACTGACCCGCGCTGAGCCACTTCGCGTGAGTGACGGCTTCTGAGCCACAGCTTCCGGACAGGTCAGATCGCCCCTCAAGGGCGGTCTGACCTGCTCGGTTTTTAGCCCCGCGCCGATACCCGTTATCGTGGTGCGGTATGCCTCCGTCCGGATGACCGGATGTGCGGCTGAAAACTCTCACTAGGACCCGGAGAGAGCAATGCCTCCCAAGAAGAAGAAGGTCACGGGGCTTATCAAGCTCCAGATCAAGGCCGGCGCGGCCAACCCGGCTCCGCCGGTCGGCCCCGCGCTCGGTCAGCACGGCGTCAACATCATGGAGTTCTGCAAGGCCTACAACGCCGCGACCGAGTCGCAGCGTGGCATGGTCGTGCCGGTGGAGATCACGGTCTACGACGACCGCTCCTTCACCTTCATCACCAAGACTCCGCCGGCCGCGCGCCTCATCCTGAAGAGCGCGGGCGTGGAGAAGGGCTCCGGCGAGCCGCACAAGACCAAGGTCGCGAAGCTGACGCGCGCCCAGGTCCGCGAGATCGCCGAGCTCAAGATGCCGGACCTGAACGCCAACGACATCGACGCCGCGGAGAAGATCATCTCCGGCACCGCGCGTTCGATGGGCATCACGGTCGAAGGCTGATTCAGCCACCCCCCAGCACCACCAGTGGTAGGACCAAGCGCTGGTCCGCACCACGACTCCACGCCTGAATCACAACACAGGAGCAGAAGTGAAGCGCAGCAAGACCCTCCGCGCTGCGGACGCCAAGATCGACCGGGAGAAGCAGTACGCCCCGCTCGAGGCCGTCCGTATCGCCAAGGAGACCTCCGCGACCAAGTTCGACAGCACCGTCGAGGTCGCCTTCCGCCTGGGTGTCGACCCGCGCAAGGCCGACCAGATGGTGCGTGGCACCGTGAACCTCCCGCACGGCACCGGCAAGACCGCCCGGGTCCTGGTCTTCGCGACCGGTGACCGTGCTGCGGCCGCGGAAGCCGCCGGCGCCGACATCGTCGGCGACGACGAGCTGATCGGCGAGATCGCCAAGGGCAACCGCCTCAACGAGTTCGACGCCGTTGTCGCCACCCCGGACCTCATGGGCAAGGTCGGCCGCCTCGGCCGCGTGCTCGGTCCCCGTGGCCTCATGCCGAACCCGAAGACCGGCACCGTCACCATGGACGTCGCCAAGGCCGTCACCGAGATCAAGGGTGGCAAGATCGAGTTCCGCGTCGACAAGCACTCGAACCTGCACTTCATCATCGGCAAGGTCTCCTTCTCCGATGAGCAGCTGGTCGAGAACTACGGCGCGGCCCTGGACGAGATCCTGCGTCTGAAGCCGTCCGCCGCGAAGGGCCGCTACATCAAGAAGGCCGCCCTGAGCACCACGATGGGCCCCGGCATCCAGCTGGACTCCAACCGCACCCGGAACCTCCTCGTCGAGGAAGACCCGGCCGCGGTCTGAGCCTGACCGGCTCCCTGCACGGCTGAGCGGGCCCCCCACCACCCTTCACGGGCGGTGGAGGGCCCGTTTTCCGTGTTCCGTGCCACAAAGCGGGCACGAGGCCCGTAATGGACGCGCGTTCGATCGTCACGGGTACGTACAGTCGGGATCAGTCAACGATCACACAAGGGGTGGGGACCTCCATGTCTGCATACCGCAGGAAGACCATCGGCGCCGCGCTGGCCGCCGTACTGCTCGTGGGCGGGGCCACGGCGTGTGAGGACGGGAAGGGCGCGAAGAGGGACGGCGCCGCCGCTCCGGCGCCGTCCCGGGCCGCCCAGACGCCGGCCGCGGTCACGCCGGCCGCGTTTTTGGAGAAGACGAAGAAGAAGTCCGCGGAGATCACCTCGCTGCGGTACACCATGTCCGGCACCGCGGGGGGCGGGACGATCTCCGGCGAGGCCTCCATGCGCCTCAAGCCCACCGTCGCGATGTCCATGACGATGGCCTCGCCCGAGACGCCCGGGCAGAACGTCGGCATCCGCCTCCTCGACGGCGCCCTCTACCTGGGCAGCGAGGGCAAGTGGATGAAGTTCGACCTGAAGGCGATGGCTCCGGACGAGGCCAAGAGGCTGGACGCCCTCGGCGGCGGTCAGCAGGGCGAGAACCCGGGCGACAAGGCGAACGACCTGAGCCTGTCCAAGGACCTGAAAGTCGTCGGCGAGGAGTCCGTCGACGGCCAGAGGACCACCCACCTGGCGGGCACGGTCGCGCTGGACCAGCTGAAGGGCCAGAACGCCGCCACCACGCCCGAGGCCAAGGCCCGCCAGGAGAAGAACCTGAAGATGCTGGAGGCCCAGGGCATCAAGGAACTGACGATGGACATCTGGATCGACGAGGCCGACCAGACCAAGCAGGTCCGCACCCGCGGCCAGGGCACCTCGGGCCCGATGGACGTCACCGTCAAGTTCCTCGACGTCAACCAGCCCGTCGAGATCACGGCGCCGCCGGCCGACCAGGTCGTGGACCTGGCGGAAAGGATGAAGGACGGCGCGGACGGCACCGCCTGAGTCCCACGACTGGGCGGTTTGAAGTTCTCCTGAGGCGATTTGCCTCGGCTGGGCCGTTTCACGTACTCTTCACGAGAAGCCAAAGACCGCTGGTCGTTGCCGTGCCCCGCAAGGGTTTCGGTGGCCGAAGGATCCGTTGACTGCGGACGTCCTGCGCAGGTGTTCGTGGAGAAGCTCCCGGAGTAGTTCGGTCGAGCTTACGCCCCGTGCGCTTGCGCCGGGGCGTTTCGTTTTGTTCAGCCCCTTCTGAGCGGTCCTCATCACCCGGAAGGAGGCCGACGCTCTATGGCAAGGCCCGACAAGGCTGCCGCGGTAGCCGAGCTCACGGACCAGTTCCAGAGCTCGAACGCCGCCGTGCTGACCGAGTACCGGGGTCTCACCGTGGCGCAGCTCAAGACGCTGCGTCGTTCGCTCGGTGAGAACGCCCAGTACGCCGTGGTGAAGAACACGCTGACCAAGATTGCGGCCAACCAGGCCGGGATCACCGCGCTGGACGAGCACTTCGCTGGTCCGACCGCGGTCGCCTTCATCACCGGTGACCCGGTGGAGTCGGCGAAGAGCCTGCGTGACTTCGCCAAGGAGAACCCGAACCTCATCATCAAGGGCGGTGTCCTTGACGGTAAGGCGCTGACCGCCGATGAGATCAAGAAGCTCGCGGACCTCGAGTCCCGCGAGGTTCTGCTCAGCAAGCTGGCCGGCGCGTTCAAGGGCAAGCAGTCTCAGGCTGCCTCGCTCTTCCAGGCGCTGCCGTCGAAGTTCGTCCGCACTGCGGAAGCGCTTCGCGTCAAGCTCGCCGAGCAGGGCGGTGCCGAGTAACTCGGCTCGCGCACTGATCCACGCCGCCTAGTGCGTGGGTCGTAGCGGGCCGTTACGCCCGCCTCTCTATACATCCGGCACCTGCCGAATTAGTGGAAGGATCGCCCATCATGGCGAAGCTCTCTCAGGACGACCTCCTCGCCCAGTTCGAGGAGATGACCCTCATCGAGCTCTCCGAGTTCGTGAAGGCCTTCGAGGAGAAGTTCGACGTCACCGCCGCCGCGGCCGTCGCCGCCGCCCCGGCCGGCCCGGGCGCCGTTGCCGAGGCCCCGGAGGAGCAGGACGAGTTCGACGTCATCCTCACCGGTGCCGGCGACAAGAAGATCCAGGTCATCAAGGTCGTGCGCGAGCTGACCTCCCTGGGCCTCAAGGAGGCCAAGGACCTCGTGGACGGCGCCCCGAAGCCCGTTCTCGAGAAGGTCGCCAAGGAGGCCGCTGACAAGGCTGCCGAGTCCCTCAAGGCTGCCGGCGCGGCTGTCGAGGTCAAGTAACACCTCTGGGGCCTCACTGAGGCTCCTGCGAAGGGCGATCACCCGTAAGGGTGGTCGCCCTTCGGCGTACCCGCAGTGCCTGACTTGCCCTGGTCTCGTTGGGGAGTAGGGTGATCATCGTTGCTCCGCGGCAGGGTCCGAAGATGATCCGCTCGGAGCAGGGGGCCTTGACGAACGGGACGCGGCGCGCAATTCTCAGATCCGTCGCCGGCTCGGGCCCGCTCGGACAAGTTCGATCCGGGATCCTAGGCATGGATCGACTACGAAGAGGGCAGTACTGATACGCGCTCTGTGTACGAGGTACGAGGGCCGAAGCGTTGGACGCAGGGTTTGATTGACGACATGGGGAAGGCCTGTTGCCGGTTTCCGGAAACCTGGTCTGGACATCAGTGAGCCAAGTGGCTACACTGACCCTTTGCGCTGCCTGTTAGCTGCCCCCTGCCCGTCGCCAGGGGCATACCCACGTTTGAGCACACCTGATTGATCGTCCTGACCTGGCCCTTCGGCCGGATCGGATAACGAAGGTCTTCTGTGTCAGCTGGGACCGGTACGCGCGTAGTGAGTCCGAGCCCTCGGAAGGACCCCCTCTTGGCCGCCTCGCGCAACGCCTCGACCAATACGAACAACGGTGCCAGCACCGCCCCGCTGCGCATCTCCTTTGCAAAGATCAAGGAGCCCCTCGAGGTTCCGAACCTCCTGGCGCTGCAGACCGAGAGCTTTGACTGGCTTCTCGGCAACGCTGCCTGGAAGTCTCGCGTCGAGTCGGCGCTTGAGAGTGGACAGGACGTCCCCACCAAGTCCGGTCTGGAAGAGATCTTCGAGGAGATCTCGCCGATCGAGGACTTCTCCGGGTCGATGTCGCTGACCTTCCGCGACCACCGTTTCGAGCCGGCGAAGAACTCTGTCGACGAGTGCAAGGACCGCGACTTCACGTACGCGGCGCCGCTGTTCGTCACAGCCGAGTTCACGAACAACGAGACCGGAGAGATCAAGTCTCAGACGGTCTTCATGGGCGATTTCCCGCTCATGACCAACAAGGGCACCTTCGTCATCAACGGCACCGAGCGTGTCGTCGTGTCGCAGCTTGTCCGCTCCCCCGGTGTCTACTTCGACTCCTCCATCGACAAGACGTCCGACAAGGACATCTTCGCGGCCAAGATCATCCCGTCCCGGGGTGCCTGGCTGGAGATGGAGATCGACAAGCGCGACATGGTCGGTGTCCGCATCGACCGCAAGCGCAAGCAGTCCGTCACCGTCCTCCTGAAGGCTCTCGGCTGGACCACCGAGCAGATCCTCGAGGAGTTCGGCGAGTACGAGTCCATGCGCGCCACCCTGGAGAAGGACCACACCCAGGGTCAGGACGACGCGCTGCTCGACATCTACCGCAAGCTGCGTCCGGGCGAACCGCCGACCCGCGAGGCCGCTCAGACGCTGCTCGAGAACCTCTACTTCAACCCGAAGCGCTACGACCTCGCCAAGGTCGGCCGCTACAAGGTGAACAAGAAGCTCGGCGCCGACGAGCCGCTGGACGCCGGCGTGCTCACCACCGACGACGTCATCGCAACGATCAAGTACCTGGTCAAGCTGCACGCCGGCGAGACCGAGACGACCGGCGAGTCCGGCCGTTCGATCGTGGTCGAGACCGACGACATCGACCACTTCGGCAACCGTCGTCTGCGCAACGTCGGCGAGCTCATCCAGAACCAGGTCCGCACGGGTCTGGCTCGTATGGAGCGCGTCGTCCGCGAGCGCATGACGACCCAGGACGTCGAGGCGATCACGCCGCAGACCCTGATCAACATCCGGCCGGTCGTCGCCTCCATCAAGGAGTTCTTCGGCACCAGCCAGCTGTCGCAGTTCATGGACCAGAACAACCCGCTGTCGGGTCTGACCCACAAGCGCCGCCTGTCGGCGCTGGGCCCCGGCGGTCTGTCCCGTGAGCGGGCCGGCTTCGAGGTCCGAGACGTCCACCCGTCGCACTACGGCCGCATGTGCCCGATCGAGACCCCCGAAGGCCCGAACATCGGTCTGATCGGCTCGCTCGCGTCCTACGGTCGCGTCAACGCGTTCGGTTTCGTCGAGACCCCGTACCGCAAGGTCATCGACGGTTTCGTCACGGACGAGGTCGACTACCTGACGGCCGACGAGGAAGACCGCTTCGTCATCGCCCAGGCCAACGCCGGCCTGTCCGACGAGATGCGCTTCACCGAGAACCGCGTGCTGGTTCGTCGTCGTGGCGGCGAGATCGACTACATCGCCGGCGACGACGTCGACTACATGGACGTCTCCCCGCGCCAGATGGTGTCCGTCGCGACCGCGATGATCCCCTTCCTGGAGCACGACGACGCCAACCGCGCCCTCATGGGCGCGAACATGATGCGCCAGGCCGTTCCGCTCATCAAGGCGGAGGCCCCGCTCGTCGGCACCGGCATGGAGTACCGCTGTGCGGTCGACGCCGGTGACTCGATCCGTGCGGAGAAGGACGGTGTCGTCCAGGAGGTCTCGGCCGACTACGTCACCGTCGCCAACGACGACGGCACGTACACCACGTACCGCGTCGCCAAGTTCTCCCGCTCGAACCAGGGCACCTCGGTCAACCAGAAGGTCATCGTCAACGAGGGTGACCGGATCGTCGAGTCCCAGGTCCTCGCCGACGGACCGGCGACCGAAGAGGGCGAAATGGCCCTCGGCAAGAACCTGCTCGTCGCGTTCATGCCGTGGGAAGGTCACAACTACGAGGACGCGATCATCCTGTCGCAGCGCCTCGTGCAGGACGACGTCCTCTCCTCGATCCACATCGAGGAGCACGAGGTCGACGCCCGTGACACCAAGCTCGGTCCCGAGGAGATCACCCGGGACATCCCGAACGTCTCCGAGGAGGTCCTCGCGGACCTCGACGAGCGCGGCATCATCCGCATCGGTGCGGACGTCGTCGCCGGCGACATCCTGGTCGGCAAGGTCACGCCCAAGGGTGAGACCGAGCTGACCCCGGAGGAGCGCCTGCTCCGTGCGATCTTCGGTGAGAAGGCCCGCGAGGTGCGTGACACCTCGCTCAAGGTCCCTCACGGTGAGATCGGCAAGGTCATCGGTGTCCGCGTCTTCGACCGCGAGGAGGGCGACGAGCTTCCTCCGGGCGTGAACCAGCTGGTCCGCGTCTACGTCGCCCAGAAGCGCAAGATCACCGATGGTGACAAGCTCGCCGGCCGCCACGGCAACAAGGGTGTCATCTCCAAGATCCTTCCGATCGAGGACATGCCCTTCCTTGAGGACGGCACGCCGGTCGACATCATCCTGAACCCGCTGGGTGTCCCGTCCCGAATGAACCCGGGACAGGTCCTGGAGATTCACCTCGGCTGGCTCGCCAGCCGCGGCTGGGACGTCTCCGGCCTCGCCGAGGACTGGGCCGAGCGTCTGAAGGTCATCGGTGCCGACAAGGTCGCGCCCGGTACCAACGTCGCCACCCCGGTGTTCGACGGCGCCCGCGAGGACGAACTCGCCGGCCTGTTCGAGCACACCATCCCGAACCGCGACGGGGACCGCCTGGTCCTCCCGACCGGCAAGGCGCACCTGTTCGACGGCCGCTCCGGCGAGCCGTTCCCGGAGCCGGTCTCGATCGGCTACATGTACATCCTCAAGCTCCACCACCTGGTCGACGACAAGCTCCACGCTCGGTCGACCGGTCCGTACTCGATGATCACGCAGCAGCCGCTGGGTGGTAAGGCGCAGTTCGGTGGCCAGCGCTTCGGTGAGATGGAGGTGTGGGCGCTCGAGGCTTATGGCGCCGCTTACGCCCTCCAGGAGCTGCTGACCATCAAGTCCGATGACGTCACCGGCCGCGTGAAGGTCTACGAGGCCATCGTCAAGGGCGAGAACATCCCCGAGCCGGGCATTCCCGAGTCCTTCAAGGTGCTCATCAAGGAAATGCAGTCGCTCTGCCTCAACGTGGAGGTGCTGTCCTCGGACGGCATGTCCATCGAGATGCGCGACACCGACGAGGACGTCTTCCGCGCGGCGGAGGAGCTCGGTATCGACCTGTCCCGGCGTGAGCCGAGCAGCGTCGAAGAGGTCTGACGGGCCTGACGGGGGGCTCGCTCAAGAGCCCCCCGTCATCCCCGGGACCGTTCAGACCATGATTGAGACTCGACCCCGAAAGAGGGATTGACGCACAGTGCTCGACGTCAACTTCTTCGACGAGCTGCGGATCGGCCTTGCCACCGCGGACGACATCCGAACCTGGTCCCACGGCGAGGTCAAGAAGCCGGAGACCATCAACTACCGCACGCTCAAGCCCGAGAAGGACGGACTCTTCTGCGAGAAGATCTTCGGCCCGACCCGGGACTGGGAGTGCTACTGCGGCAAGTACAAGCGTGTCCGCTTCAAGGGCATCATCTGTGAGCGCTGTGGCGTCGAAGTCACGCGCGCCAAGGTGCGCCGCGAGCGGATGGGCCACATCGAGCTCGCCGCTCCCGTCACCCACATCTGGTACTTCAAGGGCGTCCCGTCGCGCCTGGGCTACCTGCTGGACCTCGCGCCGAAGGACCTCGAGAAGGTCATCTACTTCGCCGCGTACATGATCACGTTCGTGGACGACGAGCGCCGCACCCGCGACCTCCCGTCGCTGGAGGCCCACGTCTCCGTCGAGCGCCAGCAGATCGAGAACCGCCGCGACGCGGACCTCGAAGGCCGTGCCAAGAAGCTCGAGACCGACCTGGCCGAGCTCGAGGCCGAGGGCGCGAAGGCCGACGTGCGCCGCAAGGTGCGCGAAGGCGCCGAGCGCGAGATGAAGCAGCTCCGTGACCGCGCCCAGCGCGAGATCGACCGCCTCGACGAGGTGTGGGCCCGCTTCAAGAACCTCAAGGTCCAGGACCTGGAGGGCGACGAGCTCCTGTACCGCGAGCTGCGTGACCGCTTCGGCACGTACTTCGACGGCTGCATGGGCGCCGCCGCGCTGCAGAAGCGCCTGGAGTCCTTCGACCTCGAGGAGGAGGCCGAGCGCCTCCGCGAGATCATCCGTACCGGCAAGGGCCAGAAGAAGACCCGCGCGCTCAAGCGCCTCAAGGTCGTCTCCGCGTTCCTGCAGACCAGCAACAAGCCCAAGGGCATGGTTCTGGACTGCGTGCCGGTGATCCCGCCGGACCTGCGTCCGATGGTGCAGCTGGACGGTGGCCGCTTCGCGACCTCCGACCTGAACGACCTGTACCGCCGCGTGATCAACCGCAACAACCGCCTGAAGCGCCTTCTCGACCTCGGTGCCCCCGAGATCATCGTGAACAACGAGAAGCGCATGCTCCAGGAGGCCGTGGACGCCCTCTTCGACAACGGTCGTCGTGGTCGTCCGGTGACCGGTCCCGGCAACCGTCCGCTGAAGTCCCTGAGCGACATGCTCAAGGGCAAGCAGGGTCGATTCCGCCAGAACCTCCTCGGCAAGCGCGTGGACTACTCCGCGCGTTCCGTGATCGTCGTCGGCCCGCAGCTGAAGCTGCACCAGTGCGGCCTGCCCAAGGCCATGGCGCTGGAGCTCTTCAAGCCGTTCGTGATGAAGCGCCTGGTGGACCTGAACCACGCGCAGAACATCAAGTCGGCGAAGCGCATGGTCGAGCGCGGCCGCACGGTCGTCTACGACGTGCTCGAAGAGGTCATCGCCGAGCACCCGGTCCTCCTGAACCGTGCGCCCACGCTGCACCGCCTCGGCATCCAGGCCTTCGAGCCCCAGCTGGTCGAAGGCAAGGCCATCCAGATCCACCCGCTCGTCTGCACCGCGTTCAACGCGGACTTCGACGGTGACCAGATGGCCGTGCACCTCCCGCTCTCCGCGGAGGCGCAGGCCGAGGCCCGCATCCTGATGCTGTCCTCGAACAACATCCTGAAGCCGGCCGACGGCCGTCCGGTCACGATGCCGACCCAGGACATGGTCCTCGGTCTGTTCTTCTTGACCACCGACGGCGAGCTCCGTGACGTCAAGGGCGAGGGCCGTGCGTTCGGCTCGACCGCCGAGGCGACCATGGCGTTCGACAACGGCGAGCTGGCGCTCCAGTCGGCCGTGGACATCCGCTTCCCGGTGGGCACCATCCCGCCGCGCGGCTGGGCGCACCCGGTCGCCGAAGAGGGCGAGCAGGAGTTCCAGCCGGGCGACAGCTTCCGGCTGCGCACCACCTTGGGCCGCGCGCTCTTCAACGAGCTGCTGCCCGAGGACTACCCGTTCGTCGACTACTCGGTGGGCAAGAAGCAGCTCTCCGAGATCGTCAACGACCTGGCGGAGCGCTACCCCAAGGTCATCGTGGCGGCGACGCTCGACAACCTGAAGGCGGCCGGCTTCCACTGGGCGACCCGTTCGGGCGTCACCGTGGCCATCTCCGACGTCGTCGTGCCCGAGGCCAAGAAGGCCATCGTCAAGGGCTACGAGGAGCTGGACGAGAAGGTCCAGAAGCAGTACGAGCGCGGTCTGATCACCAAGGACGAGCGCACGCAGGAGCTCATCGCGATCTGGACCAAGGCGACCAACGAGGTTGCCGAGGCGATGAACGCGAACTTCCCCAAGACGAACCCCATCTTCATGATGGTTGACTCGGGTGCCCGAGGAAACATGATGCAGATGCGACAGATCGCCGGTATGCGTGGTCTGGTGTCGAACGCGAAGAACGAGACCATCCCGCGTCCGATCAAGGCGTCCTTCCGTGAGGGCCTCACCGTTCTGGAGTACTTCATCTCCACGCACGGTGCCCGTAAGGGTCTGGCGGACACCGCCCTGCGTACCGCCGACTCGGGTTACCTGACCCGTCGTCTGGTGGACGTCTCGCAGGACGTGATCATCCGCGAGGAGGACTGCGGCACCGAGCGCGGCCTGAAGCTGAAGATCGCCGTTCGCGGCGAGGACGGCGCGCTGCGCAAGGCCGACGACGTCGAGACCTCGATCTACGCCCGCATGCTGGCCGAGGACGTCGTCATCGACGGCAAGGTCATCGCGCCGGCCAACGTCGACCTCGGTGACGTGCTCATCGACGCCCTGGTCGCCAACGGCGTCGAGGAGGTCAAGACCCGCTCGGTCCTGACCTGTGAGTCCGCGGTCGGCACCTGTGCCTTCTGCTACGGACGCTCGCTCGCCACCGGCAAGCTGGTCGACATCGGTGAGGCGGTCGGCATCATCGCCGCCCAGTCCATCGGTGAGCCCGGTACCCAGCTGACGATGCGTACCTTCCACACCGGTGGTGTGGCCGGTGACGACATCACGCAGGGTCTGCCGCGTGTCGTCGAGCTCTTCGAGGCCCGTACCCCGAAGGGTGTCGCCCCGATCTCCGAGGCCGCCGGCCGCGTGCGGATCGAGGAGACCGAGAAGACGAAGAAGATCGTCATCACGCCCGACGACGGCAGCGAGGAGACGCCCTTCCCGATCTCCAAGCGCGCCAAGGTCGTCGTGCACGAGGGCGACCACGTCGAGGTGGGCCAGAAGCTCACCGCGGGTGCCACCAACCCGCACGACGTGCTGCGCATCCTCGGTCAGCGTGCCGTCCAGGTCCACCTGGTCGGCGAAGTCCAGAAGGTCTACAACTCGCAGGGCGTGTCGATCCACGACAAGCACATCGAGATCATCATCCGGCAGATGCTGCGCCGCGTGACGATCATCGAGTCCGGCGACGCGGAGCTCCTGCCGGGCGAGCTGGTCGAGCGGTCGAAGTTCGAGACCGAGAACCGTCGTGTGGTCACCGAGGGCGGTCACCCCGCCTCCGGCCGTCCGCAGCTGATGGGTATCACCAAGGCCTCGCTCGCGACCGAGTCGTGGCTGTCGGCGGCGTCCTTCCAGGAGACGACCAGGGTTCTGACGGACGCGGCGATCAACGCCAAGTCCGACTCCTTGATCGGCCTCAAGGAGAACGTCATCATCGGTAAGCTCATCCCGGCCGGTACGGGCCTCGCCCGCTACCGCAACATCCGGGTGGAGCCCACCGAGGAGGCCAAGGCCGCGATGTACTCGGCCGTCGGCTACGACGACATCGACTACTCGCCCTTCGGCACCGGCTCCGGCCAGGCCGTCCCGCTGGAGGACTACGACTACGGCCCGTACAACGGCTGAGTCGGACACGAGCAGTAACCGCAGGGCGGTCACCCGAGAGGGTGGCCGCCCTGCGGCGTTCCCACGGTCCGCCGCGACGCGTCAGCGGCGGGCCGGCCGGACGACGTGGCCGCGACCCCCGGTCCGGTTCACCGGGAGTGGCCGCCGCCGCCCCGGCCGGGCCGTTGCGGGCCGGTTCCGTGCTGCTGTACGCCGGACTGCTGCGCCGGAAGCCGAGGAGGCGCGGCAGGGGCGGCCGTGGGCCCTGCGGGAGCCCCTGCCGGGGGGCCGGCGGAGCCGCGGAGCCGGGCGGCCTGGGCCACCGAGGGCGCGGTCCCAGGCGCGGACCGGGCAGTGTCCGGGGCGCTCCCGGCGCTGCGGGAGGCGGCCTCGAAGGCGCCGCGATCGAGGTAGGGCCCCGCGGCCACCTGCCACGGAGTGACGTTCGGATCCACCTCCTGACGGACTATGCGTTCCATCAGGGTGGCCATCTCCACCGGCCCGATGCCGCCGGGAACGGGGGTGATGTTCTGCGGGATCCCGGCGGCATCGGCGTGTACGTCGCCCTGGACGCCGCCGTTCGCCTGCGGCACGAAACCGGAGTCGATCACCACCCTGTGGTGGGGCTGGATGTGGTCGGGACCCAGGATTCCCGGGTTTCCGGTGACGGAGATGACGATGTCGGCGTCCCGCACCCGGCGCAGGTCGTCGCCCTGGTCCAAGGTCATCGGGTCGTGCCCGTTCTCCCGGAGCAGGCCGACGATGCCCTGGCCCACGAAGCCCTTGCTGCCGACCACGGCGATGGTGGGACCGTCCTGCGCGAAGGGCTGGGCGACCCGGTAGACCCCCTCCGCGGTGGCGCAGGCCGGGTAGGGGGACCGTCCGCCCAGCAGTGCGTCTATGTCCTTAGACGGATCCATCCGCTCCACGAGCGGGCGCAGATGGGCGGGCGGCGGGAACTGCACGATGATCGCGCGGGTGGCCGGGTCCTGGCTGTAGCGGTCCAGTACGGCGACGAACCCGGCTCGGTCGACTCCGGGCGGCAGGACGACGTGGTTCGCCTCGAAGCCGAGGTGCTCGAAGGCCTTCACCTTCTGCTCGGCGGAGACCCGGGAGGCAATCAGACGGGTCTGCCAGTCCGGTGGGTCGGTCGCCTCCGGGGTGAACCGGATGATCGCGACCTTCTGTTCCCGGGGCTGGACGATCTCCTGGTAGTGCCCGTAGAGCTCGCGCGCCTGTCGCAGTACGTCCCGGCCGGAGACGAGTTCGGTCACGTGCTGCGCCCCAGGGCGCCGAGCACCTCGGGTACGGGTGCGAGCGGCTTGCCGCCGAAGAGTGCCGTGACCTGCTCGGAGGTGAGCCGCTGGTCGCCCCGGAGGTCGTCCTGGTAGCCCTCGGGCGTCGCGGTGAGGGCGAGGGCGGTGAAGGTCTCCGGCCCGGAGGGGTCGTGGTACGAGAAGTCGCCGAAGTGGGCGATCCAGGTGATGGCGGCGATGTCCGGTGCGAAGCCTTCGCGCAGCAGCGGGAGCGCGGCGCCCGCGACGCTCGGGAAGTCGTCGGTGATACCGCGGTCGTCCGGGTTGTCGGCGAGTTCGGAGACGACGGCCACGACGTGCCGGGTGGCGGGGTCGTAGACGGCCCGCAGCAGGGCGTGGGCGTCGCCGGCCCGGCGGTGGCGCCAGTGGACGACTGCCTGGAACTGAGGGATTTCCATGGTCACTCCTCGGGTCAGCTCTGCTTGAGCACGGAGATGAGCAGCCCGCCCGTGGGACCGGGGGTCACGAAGACGCCGACGTTGTCGAGGGCCCATGTGGGGGCGACGGTGCCGGTCGGGAGCAGCTTGGGGGCGCCCGCGTCCTTGGAGAGGTCGATCTCGACGACGGCGTCGCCCTGGTCGCTCACCCGCCCGTACGCGATGCCCGCGTCGGTGAGGGACGTGACGAGCACGCCCTTGCGGTCCGCGGTGGCGCCCAGGCAGGTGCCGTGCAGGCGCTGGAGGTCGAAGGCCAGGCCGCCGTCGGCGATGAACCGGCCGTTCGGGGAGATCACAGCGGCCAGTGGTTCCGTGGTGCCGGGCCTGGCCCGCCGCGACGTCCACTCGCAGGCCATGCTCGCCTTCAGCTTGCCCGTCGCGGTGTCGTGCACCGCGGCCACGGGGAAGGTGATGCCGCGGCCGGTCTTGGGCGCGCGCCATCGGGAGAGCACGTTCCCGCCCCTGGTCGAGAGGAACTCGCCGTCGTTGCCGGTCCAGTCCGCGGCGGAGGCGCCGGGCGGTACGGCGGTGAGGTTCGACCAGACGCCGGACACCTGGAATCCGCCCGTGAATCCGGAGACGAGCCACCCCTTGCCCGTCTTGGTCTGTCCCGCACCCTTGGCACAGGCATCGGCGCACGCCTCGATCGTGCCCGTGGCCAGGTCCACGGCCACGGCCCCGTGGGGGTTGTTGCCGGTGACGGCCGGACCGTGCCAGCGGATCTGGAGGCCCGTTCCGAGATCCTCCACCTGGAGGTCGTTCAGGGCGTTGCCCGAGTTGCTCCCGTACGTATTGACGGGCACTTCGATCTCGCGGAGCGGGGTCACCGAGTCACCCGTGGCATCGGCCGGGTAGACGGCCATGCGGACGACTTCCTTGCCGGTGCTGAGGGCGTCCTGCCCGGCGACGCCGTGCGCCCACAGCACCACGTACTCCCGGCCGTCCTGGTAGGCCGTGGCGACCCCCGGGAGCTCGGCGTGCTCGTCGGCGTAGTCCCCCTTGCCGAGTTCGCCCATGGACTTGGGGGGTTCCCACACCGTGCCGGTGAAGACGTCCTCGCCGGTCGCGGCGCGTCGGGCCTTGAGCCGGAACCCGTCCTCCGAGGCCGTCAGGTACGCGACGACGCCGGTACGCGCGGCGACCGCCACGGGCGGTCTGGACGAGTACTCCCTCGGCAGCCACGTCAGCTCTTCCTGCCAGCCCTTGTCCGCGGCGTACGCCGACGGGACGGTCAGCAGGACCTTCGGCCCCTGCGGCGGCGGAGGGGCCGAGGCCGACGGCGCGCTCGGCTTGTCCTCCTTCGACGGGGAGTCCGCTCCTTCTCCGCAGCCTGCCAGGAGAGCCCCGGCCAGTACCGTCGCTGCCATCGCATGACTTCTGCGCACGTGTCGTACCCCTCCCCTTGCGTGCCTCATCGCTGTGGCACGTTCAGTACTTCTCGACCACCGGCGCGCTCTTGGCCCGGTGGCTTCCCTCCTTGCAGCCGGCGAACGGTCCCGCCGGATCGCGCAGTTCCCGCATCGCCGGGCCCAGATGATCTCGGTGCCACACGGAGGGTCCGCTCGCGCCGGACGCCGGATCGGTCAGCTCCTGCCACACCAGCCACAGGCCGTGCAGCCGGGCCACCGCCTCCAGGTGTTCCCACCAGCGGGGGCACCACGGTTCCGTGGAGCGGGCCTCCCGCCCGTAGACCGGCAGCAGCAGGTACTCGACCCACGTGGCGAGCGCCCGCAGCTCGCTCTCGTACGCCTCCCCCTCGAGGTAGAGGATGAAAAGGGGGGCCGCCCGGTCCTCCGGGGCGGGCGCCGTCATCGCAGGGCCGCCCGTGCGGCCCGGGCGGTGATGGCCTGGACCTCGGCCTGAGCCGCGGCCTGGATGCGATCGGCGCCGGGCTCCTTGTACCAGGGGCGCAGCCGGATCAGGGCCGGACGGACACCGGTGGCCAGCAGCAGGGCCGTGCCCTTGGGCAGGGCCCTGATCCGGTCCGCGGGCAGGATCCGCTCCAGCCGGTACGAGGTCGAGCGCGAGCGGCCGTCCTTGCTGCGGGAGTAGCTGACCGTGCTCACGTCCTGTTCGCCGACGAGCCGCGAGATCTTCTCGACGAAGTCGGCGTCGTCCAGGCCGGCGCCGAGCAGCTTGATCGTCGCGGCGCCCCAGAGGGCGTCCATGCCGGCCTCGCCCCAGACCCGGCTGCCCTGCCGGTAGCTCTGGAGGAGCGTCACGATGTTGATGCCGCGCGAGCCGAAGTGCGAGTACAGGTCGGGAAGGTCGGAGATCCGGCAGACGTTGGCCGCCTCGTCCAGGACCGCTGTCATCGGCGGGTCGAGGCGGCCCCCCGTGCGTTCGGCGGCGCGGACGCCAGCCCGCAGGACCGAGTCGGCGACGGCGGCGATGACGCCGGCGGCCGAACCGCCTCCGTCCTTGGACAGCAGGTACAGGGTGTCGGTGCCCGTCACGTGCTGGTCCGGCTGGAACTGCGGCATCGAGGGGTCGGGCGTGACCCAGGCGGCGATCCGTGGGTCGAGGAGGCAGGACACGCACTGCCGTGCCGTCTCGAAGATTCCGTCCCGGGTTTCCACCGCGCCTTGGATCGTGCCCCGCAACTGCTCGGCGAGGGCGTTCATGCCCGCGTCGCGCAGCAGGTCGATCGGGGTCCGGTCGGCCGGGTCGGCGAGCCAGCCCAGCACTTCGTCGACGGGGCGACCGCCCTTGTTGGCCGCGTGGAAGAGGGCGGTCAGGGTGTTCTGCGCCGCGGAGATCCAGAAGTCCCGCTTCGAGGCGTCGTCGTTGACCGCGCCCACGAAGTGGCCGGCCAGGCGCCGGGCGCCCTCGATGTCTCCGGCGTCGGCGAGCATGTCCCACCACATGGCGCGGGGGGTGTGCGCGATGCCCTGCGGGTCGAACGTCCAGACCCGGCCGACCCGTTCGCGTTCCGCCCGGGTGACGCTGTAGACGTCGGCCTTGTTGGACGTCAGCAGCACGCAGCCGCGGGCCCGCAGGACGCGCGGGACGGCGATGCCGGTGGACTTGCCCGCGCGGGGGGCCATCAGGTCCAGCTCCACGTCCTCGTAACTGGAGCGCAGTTCGGGGCCGTTGGGCTCCAGGTTGCCGAGGATGTTGCCGGTGTCGTCGGGATGGAGCTTGCCGCCGGAGGCCTTGCGCAGGGACGGGCGGAGCTCCAGGGCGCGGGCCGCGGCGCCCTTGGGGAGCATGGAGGCGAGCTCCCGGCGTCCGGCCAGGCCGTTCGAGCGGCCGCCGCGCTTGCGGATCAGCAGGACCAGAGCCACCAGCAACCCCAGGAGCACGCCGAAGGTCAGCGCGATGCCGGCGCCCGACACGGCGGCGGAGACACCGGGCCAGAGCGGCTCCGGGCCTTCCTGCACCAGGGTGGCCAGGGTGCTGAGGGCGAATGGGGGAGGGTTCCAGCCGGCGCCCCCGGCGGCCGCGCCGAGCGTGCCGCCCAGCCAGGCGGACAGGAAGCCGAGGAAGACGATGGCGGCGACCCCGACGATCAGCCAGGGGAGCAGGTCCTCGGCGGAACCGCCGCCCTTCCTGCGGGGGGTACGTGCGGTCACTGCTCCTCCCTGGGCTTGAGCAGCGGCACCCTGTCGGCCTCGGTCCACCGGTTGTTGGTGTTGTGCAGGTTCTTCTCGGTCTCCGTGATGGCGACCTTGATGGGGATGCCCGGCCGGCCGCCGACCTTGATCAGGAAGCGGCCGCGGCCGGGAGGCTCGGAGTTGGCGGTGGGGTTGGCCCACCCCGGCGGGGAGGACCAGGAGGAGACCAGGTCGATCTCCCGCTCGGACATGCCGATGACCTTGCCGAGGTCCTCCATCTCCGTACGCGGCAGTCCGGCACACACCACCATCCCGGCGCGCTCCACGAAGCCGCGGGCCTTCGCCCGGTCGGACTCGCTGCCGAGCGCCTCGGCGTCCTTGAGCGTGTGGGTGATCTTGGCGTCGCCGAGCCCGAGCGATCGGTTCAGGCGGGTCAGGGCGTCGATGCGTTCCACGATGCCGGAGGCGGCGCGCAGGGGACGCCACAGCTCGTCGAGGACGGTGAAGAACCAGCGCTGTGGAGCCAGGCCCGCGTCCGCCAGGGCGTGCGCCGCGGCGACGGTGCCGAGCCCGTCCGACCAGGCGGCCAGCATCGCGGCGGCGGTCAGCTGGGTGTCGGCCTCGCCGATGCGGGAGATGTCCACGCACACGGCGGGGGCGTTGGGATTGATCCGGGTGGAGGTCTCCGTGGCGAAGGTGTCGCCGAGCGGCCCGTCCAGGATGCCGATCAGGGAGCGGTGCAGAGGGTCGACGGCCTCCTGGTAGCGCTCCTGGTTGCCGCGGTCCAGGGTGACCGCCCGGACCCGGTCCGGCCCCTCGTCGAGGACCCGCAGGAGGTCGGGCAGCAGCGGGGGCCGGCCCGGCGTGGACCGCTCCTTGAGGTGGTGCAGGCAGGCCGACAGCACCGACTGCTCGTGGTCGTCCATCGGGCGGCCGCGCATGATGGTGATCAGCGCGGCGACCATGTTCAGGACGCGGCCGTGGGCCTCGGCCCGGAGCACCCGCCCGGCCTCCCCGCCGATCCGCTCGGCCGCCTCGCCCATCGCACCGGGATCGAGGACGTTGATCCCGCCGACGCCGCGGCCGATGGAGATCACCTGGCCGCCGAGGGCCCGCACGGTGTCGGCGTAGTCGGGCTTCAGGTCGCCGAGGACCAGCGGGACCACCCCCGTCGCCGTCATGCCGATCAGCATCCGGTTGACCAGGGTGGACTTGCCGAGGCCGGGCATGCCCAGCATGAACAGGGACGGGTTCGATATGTACCGGGCCCGGGTGAACCAGGAGATCGGGTCCCCGCACACGGTCGCGCCGGTGTGCAGGTGCTGGCCGAGGGGCACCCCCGTCATGGGCGCGCCGGATCCAGCGGCGAACGGCCACAGACCGCACGCCTGCACGGTAGTGGCACGCCACATCGAGGGCGGGTCCATGTGGGCGACCTGCCCGCCGCCGGGCCCGGGCCAGCCGCGGGACGGCGTCATGAGGCTTCGGGGCTGCCGGGGAGTCGCGGGCTGCTTCGTGCTCACAGGGTCTCCCTGAGCTGGTACGGGATGAGGGTGTGCTCCCACGGCAGCAGGCCGACCGGCAGGGTGCAGGTGAACGCGGCCGCCTGCATGCGGTCGGCGGGGCGCATCAGGATCCGGGAGGACGCCTGGAGGTTGCGCACGGTGATGGACGCGTCCGCCAACTGCTCCTCGTCGGCGACGGTGACCGTGACCATCATCGAGAATTCGACGAGGCCGGCGCCGGAGGCCTCCTCGGCGGCGGTCTGTTCGGCGGCGCGCATCTCGGACGCGGCGCGGGCCTGGACCAGGCCGCGCTGGGAGCCGGCCATGAAGTGGGCCGAGCGGCGGTCGGCCTCCACGATGCGGGCCGAGGTCCCCGGGTCGATGGGCCGGTAGACCAGCGAGACCCGTTTGCGGCGGGTGCCCTGCGCGGGCTCCAGCAGACCGCGCAGCACGCTGGAGCGGACGGTGCCGCGCGGGGCCAGCGTCAGCATCCAGGTCCGGGACACCCCGGAGTCGTGCTTGTACCCGTCCACGGTTTCCACCGCGGCGGCCGGACCGGCGTCGTGCCACTGGACGCCGGTGGCACCGTGCTCCGCACGGACGTTGAGGAGGTCCGGGGCGATCGCCGGGTCGTAGGCGACGCGCACGATCTCCGAGATCTGCTCCGCGGACATCGGGGAGGCGGAGCCGCCGCCGGCCGCGACCAGACCCGACAGCAGGGAGGGCAGGCGCATCGACAGGTCGGTGATGATGTCGTCCTGCTTGCGGCGCGGACCGGGCATGGCGCCGTAGGTGAGGGCGATGTACGTGTGCATCTCGGAGGACGCGGACGGGTAGCGGGCCACGACCTCCTCCATGACCGCGCGGGCAGCGAGCGGGGCGTCGGGCACGATCCGCGGCAGGACCTCGGCGGCAAGCCGGGTCCCGGTGTCGGGCGCGGTCTCGACGACGACCTGCGCCCCGCGCAGGCCGGGCTCGTGGGACAGGCGAGCCAGCCAGTCGCCCCAGGAGGCCACCCAGATGTCCACCTGGTGCGGGTCGACGAGGGAGCCTCCGTCCGGCTCGCAGGCCAGGACGATCGTGTAGAGGTTGCGGCCCGGGTGGTGCAGGACGCCGAAGGAGCGGCCGTAGGCGTCCTGGCCCTCCAGCATCTTCACGCGGGCGAGCATGCCGGGCGGCGAGAAGTGCCCGCCGGTACGCCGTGACAGGGGGCCGGAGACGTAGGTGTGCGAGCCGTTGGCCTTGCGCTTCATCCAGCCGATCCGCACGGCCACCATCTGGTAGACGTTCCGGCCGTCGGCGCTGCGCAGGGCGAGCGGTGCGACGAAGAGCGCGAGCGGTACGAGCACGCCGATGGCGGTGGCGAGCGAGACCAGCGAAGCGAGCAGGACGACCACGAGCCCGCCGAACGCGACGACGGTCCCGAGCAGGCCGAGCGGCCCGAGGCCGGGCCTGCGGGGGCGCCGCCAGTTTCCGTAGGTAGGCCGCGCCATGGATTCGGTGGCCATGCGTTTCCTTTCGGGGTGTTCTGTGTACGAGTGCTGGTTCAGCGGGTGCGGCCGGGGCCGGGCTGGTGGTGGGGGGTGTGGGGCGCCTGCGGCGCGGGCCGGGTGGCGGGCTGGACCGGGGTGCCGGTGGTGCCGGTGGTGCCGGTGGTGGAGCGGAGGCGGCCGGCGGCGGCTATGCGCATCGTGGTGTCGCCCTGCTGGAAGGCGGGGGCCTGGGCGAGCAAGCCGACGGGTGCGGGGGCCTGGGCGGCGAAGATGCCGCGGTCGGAGGTGATGAGGCCGGTGACGAGGCCCTTGTCGGCGAGGCGCTCGGCGTTCTCGCGGCCGATGGAGTAGCCGCGGCCGGTGCTGCTCTGCTGGTAGAGGTCCTTGATCATGGCTTCGGGGGCCATGCGGCCGCCGTAGTCGTCGCGGCCCTGTTCGTACTCCTTGCGGCCGGACTCCCAGCGGGTGTGGTTCTGTTGGAGGCACTGTTCGAGGGGGACTTCGACGGAGAGGATGACGCGCTTGTCGTAGCCCTGGCCGGCGAGGTCGGTGAGGAGCCGGGTGTTCTTCGCCTCGTTCTTGAGGGTTGCGTCGTAGAGCAGGTTGTAGCCCTCTCCACGGGCCCACCGCTCGAACTGGTCCTGCAAGTCGGCGGATTCCCGGTGGATGAGCGAGGCCATCTCGGACGGGGTGAGCTCGCGCCCGAAGGGCAGTTCCCTCGACGGGGCGTCCAGTTGGGGGAGTCCGCCGTGTCTGAAGATGGCGACCTTGAACTGGTCCGGGTCCAGGACGACGTAGTCGTCCAGGTTCACGCCGTGCGCGCGTGCCAGCTCGCGCCCGATCTCGGTGTCCTGACCCTGCAACGCGGATAGGTTCGCCTGGGCGCCCCCCTTACCGGCGCCCGGCGCGCCCGCCGTGAGCAGCACGGCATGGCCGTCACGGGGGAGCCCTGCGGTACCGGCCTGGAACTCCCGGAGGATCGTCGCGTGGAGGGGGCGCCGCTCGCGGTCCCAGCGCAGGCCGTCGTTGTACCTGCTGTATGTGTCCCGGTCGCCGGGGGACAGATCCCCTCCGGGGCCGATGCGTTGTTGCAACTCGCGGTAGAGCTGCTGGTATTCGGAGGTCATGCGCTGGTGTTCCGGCGGTCGCAGATCTCGTCGTAGTCCTCTTCGGTGATCTCGCCGAGGAGGAAGGATCCGTAGAGGACGTTCGCCGTATTGTCCTGGTGGGAGGGCTCGGTGTGGCCTTCTTCCCAATCCCATTCCTCGAACTTCCACTCCGTGACGGCGGTGATCATTTCCTCGCGCGGGATCTCACCGGCCGCGTAGCGGCCCAGGTAGGCGCGCAGGGAGGGCTTGTCGCTCATCTGCTGTCTTCCTTTCGGAATCTTCTAGCGGGTGCGGCCGGGTCCGGGGGGCTGGTGGGGCTGGTGGCCGGGTTGCGGCGTGGGCTGCTGTCCTGCGGGCCGGGGCGCCGCCGGGGTGGGGGTGCCGGTGGTGGAGCGGAGGCGGCCGGTGGCGGCTATGCGCATCGTGGTGTCGCCCTGCTGGAAGGCGGGGGCCTGGGCGAGCGGGCCGGTGGCTGGAGACGGTGTGGCGAAGGTGCCCCGGTCGGCGGTGATCAGGCCGGTGGCGAAGCCTTGGCCGGCGAGCCTTTCGGCGTTCTCCCGGCCGATGGAGTGTCCGCTTCCCGTGGTGTTCTTCGCGTACAGGGCGTGGATCATCTGCTCGGGGGACATCCGTCCGCCGTAGGCGTCCTCGCCCCGTTCGTACTCGAGGCGGCCCTGGTACCAGCGGTTGGTGTTCTGCGCGATCGACTGTTCGAGGGGGACCTCGACGGAGAGGATGACGCGCTTGTCGTAGCCTCCTCTGCCGAGGCCGTCCAAGAGCTCGGCGGCGCTCCGTTCGTTGGCGAGGGTGGCGTCGTAGACGAGGTTGTAACGGCCCTCGCGCGCCCACTCCTCGAATTCGTTCCGCAGGTTCGAGGCCTCCCGGTGCAGGAGTCCCGACATTTCGGCGGGTGCGAGTTCCCGCCCGTGGGGCAGGGCCATCGACTGGGGGTCAAGGCGGGGGAGGCCGCCCGCCTCGAAGAGGGCACGCTTGAACTCGTCGGGGTCCAGGACGACGTAGTCGTCGAGGTTCACGCCGTGCGCCGACGCCAGCCGGCGGCCGAGCTCGGAGTCCTCGCTCTGCCACTCGGTCAGCTTGCCCCGCGCGGCTCCCTTGCCGGCGCCGGGTGCTCCCGCCGTCATCAGGACGGCCGCCCCCCCGCGGGGGCGGTGCCTGTTCTCGGTCTTGAAGCGGTCCAGGACGGCCGCTTGCATGTGAAGGCGATCGCGGTCCCAGGCGGCGTTCCGCCCGAATGCCGCTTGGCTGTCCTGCGGACCGGGCGAGAGGTCTCCTCCCCGGCCCATGCGCCGCTGCAGCTCGGCGTAGAGCTGCCGGTATTCGTTGTTCATGCGTTGCTGGCCCCGCGCCGCCGCTGGATCTCCTCGTAGTCCTCATGGGTGATGCGACCGTGCAGCACTCCGCCCCTGAGCACGCTGAGGGTGTTGTCCTGGTGGATGGGCTCGATGACGAGCTCGTCCCAGATCTCTTCCTCGAAGTCCCAGGCGGCGACGGTGTCGAGCATCTCCTCGCGCGGGATGGTGCCCGTGGCGTACTGCTTGAGGTAGGCGCGCAGGGAGGGCTTCTCGGTCATCGGTGGTTCCTTCGGGGTCAGCGGGTGCGGCTGAGCGGGGTCTGGCCGGGAAGTCGGGCGGGGGAGCCGTCTGCGCCGGGGGTGTGGTGCGGGTGGCGGATCCCCGGGTGGAACGGAGCCGGCCGGCGGCGGCTATGCCGAGGGTGGTCTCGCCCTGCCGGAAGGTGGTGGCCTGGCGTGCCTTCGTGGGTGGCGCTGCCGGGAAGGTGCCGCGTTCGGTGGTGATGAGCGCGGTGGCGAGGCCTTTGTCGGCGAGCTTCTCGGCGTTCTCCCGGCCGATGGAGTGGCCGCGACCGGTGCTGCTCTGGGCGTACAGGTTCATGATCATGGCTGCGGGGGCCATGCGGCCTCCGTAGGAGTCGGGGTCGCGGCCTTGCTCGTACGCGATCCGTCCACGCTTCCAACGCTCGGCGTTTTGAGCCAGGCACTGTTCGAGGGGTACCTCGACGGAGAGGATGACTCGCTGCTGGTAGCCGACGCTGTCCAGCTCCCGCAGCAGGCGGGTGTTCTTGTCCAGGTTCTTGAGGGTGGCGTCGTAGAGGAGGTTGTAGCCCTGGCTACGGGCCCAGACCTCGAAGTTGTCCTGGAGGAACGCGGATTCCTCGTGGACGAGGGACGCCATTTCGGAAGGCGAGAGCTGCCGGCCGTGGGGGAGCGCCATGCGCTCGGTGTCCAGCCGGGGAGGCCCCCGTGCTGGAAGATGGCGACCTTGAACTCGTCGGGGTCCAAAGGGACGTATTGCTTCAGGTCCACGCCGTGGGCATCCGTCAGGGCGCGGCCCAGGTCGGAGTCCTGCCGCTGCCACTCCGCCAGATTGGCCTGCGCCGTCCCCTTGCCCGCGCCGGGGGCGCCCGCCGTCATCAGGACGGCCCGGCCGTCGCGGGGGCGGTCGTCGTACTTCTCCTTGAACTGTTCCAGGACGGCACGCTGTAGCTGACGCCGCTCTCGGGTCCACTCGTCGTTGGTCGTATGGACCGCGTAGGTCGTGTGGGGGCTTCCCGGCGACAGGTCACCGCCCTGGCCCATGCGCCTCTGGAGCACCTGGTACAGGTGCCGGTACTCGTCGTTCATGCCGAGCGCAGTCGGCGTCGGCGGTGGATCTCTTCGTAGTCGTCGTCGGTGATGTCCCCGAGCAGGGCGGCGCCGGAGAGGACCTTGAACGTGTTGTCCTGGTGGGTGGGTTCGATGTGTTCGGGGTCCCAGTCGTCCTCTTCGAAGTCCCAGGCGGCGACGGTGCCGAGCATCTCCTCGCGCGGGATGGTGCCCGTGGCGTACTGCTTGAGGTAGGCGCGCAGGGAGGACTTCTCGGGCATCGGTCTTCCTTTCGAACAGCGTGCTGTCGGTGGTGGGGTGGTGCGTGCCCAGGGGCGCGCACCACCCCACCCGACGGTTACTACTGGTTGTGGCCCTTCATACCGTCGTTGTCGTCCAGCGAGCCGGCGACTTCCTGCGCAGCGGCGATACCCGCCTGGGCGACCACCGCTGCGGCCTGGATCGCGACGCCCGCCGGGCCTGCTGCCGCGGCGGCGCCACCGGCGGCCGCGCCGCCCGCGCCGCTCGCCGAGGATCCGGCGCCTGCCGAGGGCGAGCCCTGGGGGCCTCCGCCGCCTCCGCCGCTGGAGCCTCCGCCTCCGCCGCCTCCGCCGCCAGCTCCACTGGCGATGCTGACGGCGCCGGAGGCGATGTTGTTCGCGACGTTCATCGCGACGGTTCCGCCGGACGTACTGCCGAGGGCGGCAGTCGCTGGGACGACCAGCTTGAGCAGGGCCGGCAGGGCGAAGACGGACAGGATCAGCATTCCCATGCCGGCGATCACGCTGTCCAGGCTCTTCTCGTCCTTGGTCATCGATGTCGCGGAGTAGATGATGAGCGCGGCGGCCGGCTTGTAGAGGAGCCACGCCACGGTCCAGCCGATGTGCTTCTTCCACCAGCCCTCGCCCCAGCCCGTCATCGACGAGGCGGCGGCGATCGGGAGGGTGCCGATGAGCATGATCAGCACGCCCAGCCTGATGTACATCAGGATGATCTGGATGAAGCTGGACAGCATGACGAGGATGCCGAAGATGATGATCGTGCCCGGACTCTCCAGCGCGGTGAAGCCGACGATCTTCTCGGCGTTCTCCCCGAGGTTGGCCTTGGTGTAGACCTCCTTGGCGTAGGCGTCGGAGGCCGCGTACAGGGACTGCGCGATGACCGGGGCCATGGCGCTGACGAGGATGACCTTCCACATCCCCATGAACGCCTGCTGCATGGACTGGCCCTTGCGCTCGTAGGCCATCCGGAACGCGGCGAGGAGGACGGACGCGACGGCAACGTAGCCGACGATCCAGCTCGTCTCGCCCATGATGGCGTTGAGCCCGGTGCCCTTCTGGGGGTTGAGCGTGGTGCCGTCGCCGACCTTCAGCCAGACACCGTTGAGAGTTTTGAGGATCTCGCCGACGGCCTTGCCGATGGCTTGGGCGAAGGCGCCGACGGCGCCGTCGGCGATCGAACCGCCGACCTTCTCGACGACCTTTCCGCCGCACTTGAGCGGATGGAGCGCGCAGTCCGCGATGTCGCCGGGACCCGGCAGGTTAACCGGCATTGCCGCCTCCCCAGACGACGAAGCCGTCCGTGCCGTCCACCGGAGCCATCCCTTCGAGGAGCGATCCGGTGAGGGTGGGGCGGAGCCGCCAGTCCCCGTCCTCCCAGACCACGGAAGCCGTTCCCGAGACGTAACCCTTCTCGGGCAGCTGGAGCAGCAGCATGACGGTCGCCTGAGTCGGGGAGTAGCTGAGGACGCCGAAGCCGGCGTAGGTTCCCTCGCTTCCCGGGGCACCCTTCCCGCTCTGGTCGGCCGGCTGGGCTCCCCGGCGCTTGATGAACTCGTCGCGGCCGGCTCCGCGCGCCATCTGCCGGTCGGCCACCTCGCGCCAGCGAGGTCCGGTGAAGTGGGTGGAAATACTGTGGGCCGCGAGCACGGCGCCCATCGGGGTGTGGGCGTAGCAGGTCCAGAGGGGCCCGTCGAACTGGCGCGGGCCAGCCGTCTCCGACACCGGAAGCAGATCGGTGTCGGACTGCTTCCACTTCAGGTCCGACGGGCCCTGCTTCGGGATGTTCTGGTCACTGTCGTTCGTGCTGCACCCCGCCGGGCGGCCTTCCGCTGAAGCGGACGGTGCCCCCGCCGACGGAGTGGCGGCAGGGGGGCCACTGGATGCCGGCGCGGACGGCTGGGGCTGCCCGGTGTTGTTGCCGTCCGAGTCCTCCCCGGTCAGGAGGACGATGCCACCGATCAAGAACATCGACAGCAGGAACGCGGCGGAGATCATCCAACCGCGCTGTTGCCAGAACGGCTTCTCCCACTCACCGCTGCTGCCACGGGATTTTCCGGAAGCCCTCATCGGTCAGCCTCCCGGATCAGTTGAAGACGAAGGAGACGAGCGGGCCGGCCGTGGCGACCAGGACGCAACCGCCCAGGACCATGCCGAGACGCCCCATGTGCTCGGAGCCCTCACCGCGGCGCATCGATATCGCCATCATGGCTCCGGTGATCAGGACGCCGGCCACGCCGGCCGCAGTGCCCGCCCAGGCCACGATGCCGAGGACGTTGTTCACCTTGGTGGTGAGCTCCGGCGGGGCGTTCATTCCGGGCTTCGGGACATCGGCCGCGAGAATGACGGCTGCGTCACGGACCTTACTGAGCATGGTGGATCCCCCTGGGTCATGTTCTACGCCGACCAATTGGTCGAAATTTTAAAGGCATTGAGATGTCATGGCCGACGGCATCATGGCAGGGATGGCACCGGTTGGGTCTTGCTCGTGACCGGTCCGGAACATATTCCGTCGGCGTTACGGTTTCAACCGGACAGCAGGAAGGCCACGATCGGGCCCGCCGTGGCGCCGATGATGCAGGCGCCCAGGACCGTGGCCAACTGGGCCAGGTGTTCGTCCCCGTTGCCCGAGCGGAGCGCGATCGCCATGCGGGAGCCGACGATCAGGACGCCGAACACCCCGGCCACCGACACGAGCCACGCCATCCAGCCGAGGATCTGGTTGAGGGGACCGGTAACCGCCGGGCCGGCGGCCAGCATGAACTCCATTGCTCTTCCCTCCCGGTGGCCGTCAGCGGCCGTTGATCAGTCTGGACAGCTTCGACGTCTCTCTCGGAATCGGGCCCGACAGGTCGCCCATGCGCCAGGCCGGTATCCACGGCACCCGGTGGACCTCGACGACCGAGCCGATCACCCTGATGCGCTTGGCCAGTTCGGGTGGCAGGCGGCCGGGGGCGTCGGCGACGAGAACGACGGCCTGGAGGCTGGCTCCGGGCGGCTGTTCATTCCTTCGGATCATATCCAGTGCCTGTGACACCGCCCGAAGTCCGGACGCGTGCGTGCGGGCCACGAGGAGGACCTTCCCGGAGGCTCCGGTCGCCGGATCGGGCCACTGCGATCCGGCGTCGGCCCCGCCGAACACCGTGGCCAGCGTGGTGGCCCCGGCGCCGCCGTGGGCGTTCATCCAGGTGAAGGGCGCGAGCTCCGGGGAGGGCGGGCCGGCCGCAAGTCCGTTGTCGGCGAAGGCGTGTGAAGGCGGGAGGGAAGGATCGGCCAGTGCCGTCGCCGAGCCGACCGGCCCCCGGATCCAGATCTCCGGACCACCCGGTGTTCTTTGACTCATGGCTTTGTCTCCCCCCACGTCGACGCCCGCCGCCAACTCGCGTAGCGTCCTGCACCGACAACTTAGTGCGAATCTCTAGGGATTGTTTGTGACAGTCTCGTGACTCTCTGCCGGACGGCCCCCCAGGAGACTCGCACGGGTAAACGGCATTGGAGCATGTCGACGGGGGAGCGATGTCAGAACAGGGGGGCGGCGCGGCCATGTGGGTGGCCGGCGCCGCAGTAGCTGCCGTCATGATGCCCTTCGTCCTCTTCGTGGGTGTAAGCGGCGGCGGAGCCGATACCGGACTGGTCGCCGGGGGCGGGGCGTTGAACCCCAAGCACGTCCCCCCGGAGTACGTGGCCTGGGTGCTGAAGGCCGGCTCGATCTGCCCGACCATCACCCCGCCCGTCATCGCGGCGCAGATCGAGGCCGAGTCGGCCTGGATCAACGGCCGGACGTCGCCCGTCGGCGCGCAGGGACTGTCCCAGTTCATGCCCGGCACCTGGGCCGGGTGGGGTAAGGACGACGACGGCAACGGCCGCATAGACCCCTTCGACCCCGGGGACGCGATCATGGCCCAGGGGCGCTACGACTGTGCCCTCGCCCGGGACGTCGAGCGCTACAAGGAGCGCGGCATAGCCAGCGGCCCCACCCTCGACCTCGCCCTCGCCGCCTACAACGCGGGGCCCGGCGCCGTCGAGAGGTACGGCGGCATACCCCCCTACCGCGAGACCCAGGGCTACGTCGTCGCCATCAAGAACGCCATGGCGAAGTACACCGCGATCGCCACAGACCCCGGCTCGGGAACCATCCCCGCAGGTCAGCAGATGGCCATGCCGTTGCGCGTCAACGCTCCGGTGACCTCCCCGTACGGTATGCGCGTGCACCCGGTGACGGGCGTGCACAAGCTGCACACCGGCATGGACTTCGGCGTCGGCGAAGGCAATCCGGTACTCGCGGCCAAGGAGGGCACCGTCACCTTCGCAGGCTGGAACACGGGTTACGGAAACCGCGTCATCATTTCGCACGGCACCGTCGGCGGCGCGCAGATATCGACGACCTACAACCACATGTCCGCCCTCAACGTGGGCGTCGGAGCACAGGTGGGCGTCGGGACCGTGGTCGGGCTCGTTGGTTCGACGGGCTACTCCACGGGTGCCCATCTCCACTTCGAGGTCCAGCAGAACGGCCAGTACGTGAACCCCGCCCCCTGGATCGGCAGGTGAGCGGGCAGGTGAGGAAGGAGATGACCGCCGTGCGCAGAGCCCTCGGCGTGGTACTCGCGGCCGTGGTGGGCGCCGCACTCCTGACGGGCTGCGGCCTGCGAGACCTCAGGGAAGAGAAGGGCGCCGGTCCGGCGCAGCCGTCAGCGGTCGAGACCTTCCCGGTCAAGGCACCGGTGCCGCCGGGCAAGCCGCTCGACGGGCAGGCGAAGGTGCAGCCCGTCCCGTCGCCGGACCCCACCGACGCGTCCGCGGTGGCCCGTGCCTGGCTGGCGACGGCATACGGATACGACACGGCGTACGACAGCGGACCGCAGGACGCGAACATCCGGGCAGTCGCCTACCTCACCGAGGAGCAGGCGGGCGCCGAGCGCGAATACCGGCCCGGCGCGGGCAGCGGATCGGACTGGGCGACGTGGGCGCAGCACCGGGCGTGGACGACGGTGGAGATCACCGCGGACGAGGACGACCAGGGGCCGGATGGCACGCCCGGCGCCTCCTTCCAGACGTACTACGTCGAAGGCACGGCCCACGGCCGTGACGGCTGGACGGGCCCCGGGCCGCGGCTGACCGCCGTGGTGCAGTTGACCCTCACCGGCCCGGCCGGCTGGAAGGTCGCGGGGGTCACGGTGACTCCCGCCGCTGTTCCGCCGGATGCAGTGCCATCGGGGACGTCTCCGCGTCCTTCTCCTCCATCTTCCACACCCGCACGCTGAGCAGAGCCGAGGAACCCATGTCCCTATTCACTCGCCGGAGCCGGAAGGCGGAGCCGGACTCGGCCCCCGCTCACGTGGCCCCCGTGACCGTGGATGTACGGATCACCGGCGCTGGCTACGCGGAGGTGGCGGGCTGGCCCGTCGTCGCGGGTGTCGGGGAGGAGCCGCAGGACGCCGTCCTCGACTACCTCCACCGGCAGGTGCTGTCCAGCGGTGCGCCGGTTCTGGCTACGGTGTGGGACGAGCGCATCGGCCACGTCGTACGGATCCAGGTGCTGGAGGACGGCTCCAGCCGGTTCACCGCCCACCCCGAGCCGCTTCCCGGCGCCGCGCCGACGGCCGTTGCACAGGCGGGGCCCACCAGGCCGGCGGAGACGGAGGCGCCGGCGCCGCCGGAGGCCGCGTCCGTGCGGGAACACCTCCCCGCGCCGACACCCACGGAGCCCGCACCCCCGCCGGAGCCGCAAGGCGTGCCCGTGCCCCCGCCGTCGGCCGTACCCGGGCCCCCGCCTGCTGCCACACCGGTGCCGGTGCCCGGGAAGCCGTCCGTACCGCACCGGGCCGCAGACGACCTGGTCGCCGGCCCCGGGGCGCGGATCCAGGAGGCGCTCCGGTCCGGGCGCATCGAGTGGGCCGCCACCCTCGCCCAGCAGAGCGTGAACACGGCGGCCGAGCGCCTCGGGTGGGAGTCGCCCGAGGTGCTGCAACTGCGCGAGCTGAACGCGTACGTGGCCTTCGTCGCCGGGGACAGCCGCCGGGCCTTCCACAACTCCCTCGAAATCGCGCGGATCCGCAGCGCCCGCAACGAGCCGCAGGCGCTGCACAGCGTGCTGAACGCCGCCGCGGCGTGGCTCAAGGTGGCGGACCCCGCCGAAGGGATCCGCATGGGACACGAGCTGATCTCGTTCTGGTCCGCGCTGCCCGGGTCGGACGCGGCTCAGCTGCAAGCCGCCCGGGCCCGGATGAGCCGTCTGGAGAAGCGGGGCGGCGCGGCCTGACCCGGAGGGGCCGGCCTCGGCCGGGGCGCCGCGGGTGCGGGGCTCAGGCGCGGTGGCGGCGGCGGGTGGCGATCGTGGTCGAGGCGAGGACCAGGACGGCGAGGGCGGCGCCGGCCAGGCCGGGCAGGAGGCCCCGCGGGGTGAAGGTGCAGGAGACCCCGGCCGCGCCGGCGGGAAGGTCCACCGCGAGCAGGCCGTGGAAGGGCTTCAGGGGGGCCGAGCAGCGCCAGCCGGGCACGGCCGTGGTGGCGATGACGGCCGTGCCCCGGGTGCCCCGGGGGAGGGCGGCCTCCAGGGTGTGGCCCGCGGCCTCGACCCGGGTGGCGCCGGTGGCGGTCAGGGCGGCCACGGCCCCGTCGAGCGCCCGGCGGTTCAGGCAGCCGACGGGGTGGGGGCCCGCCGTGGCCCCCCGGGTCCGGGTGCGCACGGTGGCGTCGACGCGGCCCGACGCGGGCACCGGGCCGAGCGGGACGACGCCCGTTGCGCGGTACTTCAGCGGAGTCTGCGCACCGCCGGCGGCGAGGGTTCCGTACAGGGCGGGGGAGTACCAGTAGGCCTCGGTGCCGGGGGTGCAGCGGGCGGCGTACGTCTGCACGGCGGCGCTGCCGCCGCGGGCGGCCCGGGGGACCTCGTACACCGTGGCGCCGAGGACGTCCTCCTGGCGGGCGTAGACGCTGTCCGCGGGGTGGGGCGAGGCGTAACGGGCCGACCGTACGGTGACCAGGGGCGGGGCCGGGAAGGTCCGGGCGGTCCAGGTTCCGGGGGTGTCCCCGGGGCGGACCCGGGCGCCGATGGAGAAGATCGCGTCGAGCACGGGGTTGTCGGCGCCGAAGAAGGTGCGGCCGTCGTTCTTGTAGCCGTAGCCGAGGGGTTCGAGGGCCCGGAAGGTGGCCGCGGGCAGGTAGCTGCTGTAGAACTGCGGCCCTTCGGCG
Organism: Streptomyces sp. NPDC058619; assembly: GCF_042717785.1. Classification (NCBI taxonomy): domain Bacteria; kingdom Bacillati; phylum Actinomycetota; class Actinomycetes; order Kitasatosporales; family Streptomycetaceae; genus Streptomyces; species Streptomyces sp. NPDC058619. Next base: position 263,432 of record NZ_JBHXQN010000001.1, on the reverse strand, counting down.
CGCAGGGCGAGCGCGTCGTTGTACGAGGTCTGCGGCGCGCCGGAGTCGGTGCGGTGGGCGGGCCAGCCGTCGGCCTCCCGGACGGCGTCGAAGTGGTGGCCGATCGACCGGCCGGAGGTGGCGGCCGGCTTCGCCCACCGCTCGCGGGCGCGGCGGGCGTCGGCGTTGACCGCGGCGAGCGCGGACTCGGCGCACACGACGCAGACCATCAGCACCGCGGCCGCGGGGATCAGGAACCGGCGCTCCTCGCCGAGCCGCAGCAGGACCAGGGCCAGCAGGGAGAGGGCGCCGCCGCCGAGGACGGCGGGCCAGGTCCAGCCGCCGAAGTCGGGGGTGTGGCGGAGCGCGAACGCGGCTCCCGCGAGCAGGGCGGCGGAGAGGGCCAGGTGGAGCGGGCGCGGGCGGTGGGCCAGCGCCAGCCAGGCGAGGACGACCACCATGCCGCTGAAGACGAAGGTCTCGCGGTACGGGTTGCCGTTCGGCACCGCCAGCCCGTGCCACGCGTACTGGGTCGGCGGGAACTGGAAGGAGGCGGCCACCAGGACCACCGCCGTCGCCCACACCAGGCGGGTCCGCCCCCGGATCGCGGGGTTGAGGACGAAGGAGCCGGCGAGGACCAGGCCGAGCGAGGCGACGTACAGGCGCGGGCTGCCGCCCCACAGGTGGGTGGCCGGGAGCATGCCGGCGAGGAAGACGTCGAGCCCGACCGGGTCGAAGGCGGCGGCCCGGGTGGGCTGCGCCGCACCGCTGGACAGGAACGACGGCAGGAGCAGGGGGAGGGTGAGCAGGATCCCGGTCGCGGCGGCCGTCAATGCCCGCCCCACGGCGCGCAGCCGCTGCGCGCCGTTCAGGTCGAGGGTGGCCAGGCGGACGGCCAGCAGGACGCAGGCGGCCGTCGTGGCCATCATCGCGGTGTAGAAGTTGCCGTACCAGGCGAGGGCGACGAGCAGGGCCGCGGCGGGCCGGCGGCGCCCCTCCAGGCACCACTCCACCGCGATGCCGAGCAGCGGGAGCGCGACCAGGCCCCACAGCCACATGGGGATGTACGAGGCGTCGCTGACGGCCCAGCCGCACAGGCCGTAGCAGGCGCCGAGGACGCCGCGCTGCCACCACGGGCCCGGCTGCAGCCTGCCGAGGTAGACGGCCATCAGCGCGGCGGCGGTGCCCGTCGTCAGCGGGGTGAGCGCGAACACGGCGAGGTCGACGTGGTCGCGCGGGACGAGGACGGCGAGCCACGAGAACGGGTTGCCGAGGTAGGTGTGGTAGTCGGACAGGAACTGCTGGCCGAAGCCGCCGCGCCAGGTGAAGAGCAGGTCGCCGGCGGCCTGTCCGTGGGCGAGGTCCCACAGCGCCCGGTGGAAGGGGACGTACTGGTTGGCCTGGTCGTTGACGGCCCGCCCGGTTCCCCCGAAAGGGTGGGCGCGGCGGGCCGCCCAGGCGGCGCAGACCGCCCCGGAGGTGACGAGGAAGGCGAGCAGCGGACCGTACGGACGGCGCGTGCGGGTCGGGGGCCGGGGGGCCGGACCGGGGCGGAAGCGGGCGTCTTCGACGCTGGTCGGCTCCTGTGTCGCGGTCCCCAAGGCCCTGCTCCCTGCTGGTCGACGCTCGCGCACTGCGCGGGGGCAGTGCGCAGCTTAGGGCGCCGCCGGGTCCGTGATGGTCCGTGCCGGTCCGTGCCGGTCTGTGCTCCGGGGCCCGCGCGGACCGGCCGGGTACGGGGTCCGGCGGGCCGGCGGGGGCGGGCCGAGGCCGGCCGGGGCGGGAGCGCTGGGTGCGCCGGCGCCGCCGCAGGCGGGGAGGACCGCCGCCCGGTACGGGACTGATCCACCGCACCCGGGAGCGACCGGACGGGCGCTCCCGCTTGCGCCCGGCGTGTTTTCGTGCTGAGCATTTGTTTTGACCTACCTCTGTGAGGTAGGTACGCTCTGACCTTGTGCCTGGGGTGTGCCTAGGCTCCCGTGCGTGTCCATCAACCGCATGTGAGCCGCATCGGCCACCGCGATCCAAGCGTTTCCGTGTTCGCACGGAGGTCCGCCGGATCCGACACACCCGACCGCGTGGGTCGGCAAATGTTCCAGGTTAGCTTCACTACACGGCACACAGAAACCGGAGAAGTAGTGCCTACGATCCAGCAGCTGGTCCGGAAGGGCCGGCAGGACAAGGTCGAGAAGACAAAGACTCCCGCGCTTGAGGCTTCGCCCCAGCGTCGCGGCGTCTGCACGCGAGTGTTCACGACCACCCCGAAGAAGCCGAACTCGGCGCTCCGTAAGGTCGCGCGCGTGCGTCTGACCTCCGGCATCGAGGTCACGGCCTACATTCCGGGTGAGGGACACAACCTGCAGGAGCACTCGATCGTGCTCGTGCGTGGTGGCCGTGTGAAGGACCTGCCGGGTGTTCGTTACAAGATCATCCGCGGTGCGCTTGACACCCAGGCTGTCAAGAACCGCAAGCAGGCCCGCAGCCGCTACGGCGCCAAGAAGGAGAAGTAAGAATGCCTCGTAAGGGCCCCGCCCCGAAGCGCCCGGTCATCATCGACCCGGTCTACGCATCTCCTCTGGTGACGTCGCTCATCAACAAGATCCTCATGAACGGCAAGCGCTCCACCGCCGAGCGCATCGTTTACGGCGCCATGGAAGGCCTCCGCGAGAAGACCGGTGCTGACCCGGTCATCACGCTGAAGCGCGCGCTCGAGAACGTCAAGCCGTCCCTCGAGGTCAAGTCCCGCCGTGTCGGTGGCGCCACCTACCAGGTGCCGATCGAGGTCAAGCCCGGTCGCGCGGCGACCCTCTCGCTGCGCTGGATCGTGGGCTACTCCCGCGCCCGTCGCGAGAAGACCATGACCGAGCGCCTCATGAACGAGCTCCTCGACGCCTCGAACGGCCTCGGTGCGGCCGTCAAGAAGCGTGAGGACACGCACAAGATGGCCGAGTCCAACAAGGCCTTCGCGCACTACCGCTGGTAGTCCGACCCCACATCGAGACCGAGAGAAGACCGAAGCCTTATGGCTACCACTTCGCTTGACCTGGCCAAGGTCCGCAACATCGGGATCATGGCCCACATCGACGCGGGCAAGACGACCACCACCGAGCGCATCCTGTTCTACACCGGTGTGTCTTACAAGATCGGTGAGGTCCACGACGGCGCCGCCACGATGGACTGGATGGAGCAGGAGCAGGAGCGTGGTATCACCATCACGTCTGCCGCGACGACCTGCCACTGGCCTCTTGACGAGGTCGACCACACCATCAACATCATCGACACCCCGGGTCACGTCGACTTCACCGTCGAGGTGGAGCGTTCGCTCCGCGTCCTCGACGGCGCCGTCACCGTGTTCGACGGTGTCGCCGGTGTGGAGCCGCAGTCCGAGACGGTCTGGCGTCAGGCAGACCGCTACGGCGTTCCGCGCATCTGCTTCGTCAACAAGCTGGACCGCACCGGCGCCGAGTTCCACCGCTGCGTCGAGATGATCGAGTCGCGCCTCGGCGCGGTCCCGATCGTCATGCAGCTCCCCATCGGTGCCGAGATGGACTTCCAGGGCGTTGTCGACCTGGTCACCATGAAGGCGTTCGTCTGGTCCGCCGAGGCGACCAAGGGCGAGATGTACGACATCGTCGACATCCCGGCCACGCACACCGAGGCCGCCGAGGAATGGCGCGCCAAGCTCATCGAGCAGGTGTCCGAGAACGACGACGAGCTCATGGAGCTGTTCCTGGAGGGCACCGAGCCCTCCGTCGAGCAGCTGCACGCCGCCGTCCGCCGCATCATCATCGGCTCGGGCAAGGGCAACGGCGCCACGATCACCGCGGTGTTCTGTGGCACGGCGTTCAAGAACAAGGGCGTTCAGCCCCTGCTCGACGCCGTCATCCGTTACCTCCCGTCGCCGCTGGACATCGAGGCCATCGAAGGCCACGACGTCCGTGACGCCGAGGTCGTCGTGAAGCGCAAGCCTTCGGACGACGAGCCGCTCGCGGCTCTGGCGTTCAAGATCATGCGCGACCCGCACCTCGGCAAGCTCACCTTCGTCCGGGTTTACTCGGGCCGCCTGGAGGCCGGCACTGCGGTGCTGAACTCCGTCAAGGGCAAGAAGGAGCGCATCGGCAAGATCTACCGCATGCACGCGAACAAGCGTGAGGAGATCGCGGCGGTCGGCGCCGGCGACATCGTCGCCGTCATGGGCCTGAAGCAGACCACCACCGGTGAGACGCTGTGTGACGACAAGGCACCCGTGATCCTGGAGTCCATGGACTTCCCGGCTCCGGTCATCCAGGTCGCCATCGAGCCCAAGTCCAAGGGTGACCAGGAGAAGCTGGGTGTCGCCATCCAGAGTCTCGCGGAGGAGGACCCCTCCTTCCACGTTCACTCGGACGAGGAGACCGGCCAGACCATTCTCGGCGGTATGGGCGAGCTGCACCTCGAGGTGCTGGTCGACCGTATGAAGCGCGAGTTCAAGGTCGAGGCCAACGTCGGCAAGCCGCAGGTCGCGTACCGTGAGACGATCCGCAAGACCGTCGAGCGTCACGACTACACCCACAAGAAGCAGACCGGTGGTACCGGTCAGTTCGCCAAGGTGCAGATCGCGATCGAGCCCATCCTCGAGGCCGACGGCCCGGCGTACGAGTTCGTGAACAAGGTCACCGGTGGCCGCATCCCGAGGGAGTACATCCCCTCGGTCGACGCGGGTGCGCAGGAAGCCATGCAGTTCGGCATCCTCGCCGGCTACGAGATGACGGGCGTCCGCGTCATTCTTCTCGACGGTGGCTACCACGAGGTCGACTCCTCGGAGCTCGCCTTCAAGATCGCCGGTTCGCAGGCCTTCAAGGAGGCCGCGCGCAAGGCGTCCCCCGTGCTCCTCGAGCCGATGATGTCCGTTGAGGTCACCACGCCCGAAGAGTCCATGGGCGATGTCATCGGTGACATCAACTCCCGCCGTGGCCAGATCCAGGCCATGGAGGAGCGTCACGGCGCTCGTCTCGTGAAGGGCCTCGTGCCGCTTTCGGAGATGTTCGGCTACGTCGGAGACCTCCGCAGCAAGACCTCGGGTCGCGCCAGCTACTCGATGCAGTTCGACTCCTACGCCGAGGTTCCCCGGAACGTCGCTGAGGAGATCATCGCGAAGGCCAAGGGCGAGTAACTCTTCCGAGTACACGCTTTAGGCTTGTCACCGGAGCCTCTGGGGCAACAGGAGTCACCCTCCCGCTGCCCCGGGGGAACCGGCTATCCAGCAAAGATCACCTGGCGCCGATGAGCAAGGCGTACAGAACCACTCTCCAGGAGGACCCCGTGGCGAAGGCGAAGTTCGAGCGGACTAAGCCGCACGTCAACATCGGCACCATTGGTCACATTGACCACGGTAAGACGACCCTTACGGCCGCCATTACCAAGGTGCTGCACGACGCGTACCCGGACCTGAACGAGGCTTCGGCCTTCGACCAGATCGACAAGGCTCCCGAGGAGCGCCAGCGCGGTATCACCATCTCGATCGCGCACGTCGAGTACCAGACCGAGGCGCGTCACTACGCCCACGTCGACTGCCCGGGTCACGCTGACTACATCAAGAACATGATCACCGGTGCCGCGCAGATGGACGGTGCCATCCTCGTGGTCGCCGCCACCGACGGCCCGATGCCGCAGACCAAGGAGCACGTGCTCCTGGCCCGCCAGGTCGGCGTCCCCTACATCGTCGTCGCCCTGAACAAGGCCGACATGGTGGACGACGAGGAGATCCTCGAGCTCGTCGAGCTCGAGGTCCGCGAGCTGCTCTCCGAGTACGACTTCCCGGGCGACGACCTTCCGGTCGTCCGCGTCTCCGCGCTGAAGGCGCTCGAGGGCGACAAGGAGTGGGGCGAGAAGCTTCTCGGCCTCATGGCCGCCGTCGACGAGGCCATCCCGACCCCGCCGCGTGACACCGAGAAGCCGTTCCTCATGCCCGTCGAGGACGTCTTCACGATCACCGGTCGCGGTACGGTCGTCACCGGCCGTATCGAGCGTGGTGTCCTGAAGGTCAACGAGACCGTCGACATCATCGGTATCAAGGAAGAGAAGACCACCACCACGGTCACCGGTATCGAGATGTTCCGCAAGCTGCTCGACGAGGGCCAGGCCGGCGAGAACGTCGGTCTGCTCCTCCGCGGCATCAAGCGCGAGGACGTCGAGCGCGGCCAGGTCATCATCAAGCCGGGCTCGGTCACCCCGCACAAGGAGTTCGAGGCTCAGGCCTACATCCTGTCGAAGGACGAGGGTGGCCGTCACACCCCCTTCTTCAACAACTACCGTCCGCAGTTCTACTTCCGTACCACGGACGTCACGGGTGTCGTCACCCTGCCGGCCGGCACGGAGATGGTCATGCCGGGCGACAACACCGAGATGACGGTCGCGCTGATCCAGCCGGTCGCCATGGAGGAGGGCCTGAAGTTCGCCATCCGTGAGGGTGGTCGTACCGTGGGCGCCGGCCAGGTCACCAAGATCACGGCCTAGTCCGTGCTCTGACCTGGTAGCCCGTTCACCGGGCACCTAGTCGCACTGAAGGGCCCCGTCCCACCGCTCCGGCGGTGGGACGGGGCCCTTCGGCGTTGCCGGGTACGGACACCGCCGGGTACGACGAAAGGAGGGCCGCACCCCCGCGCGGGGGTGCGGCCCTCCTTTCGATGTAAGGCTGGGCCGGTGGCGGGGGTCAGACCACCCGGAGCGACTCGGTGAACGCCTTGCAGGCAGCGTAGTCCGGCAGCAGCCCGGTCGCGATGGCGTCGGCCAGCGAGGGGGCGGCCTCGTCGCGGGCGGACAGCTGCGGGACGTCGGCCGGCCACTCGATCGCCAGGTCGGGGTCGAGGGGGTGCACCGCGTGCTCGCCGGTCGGGTTGTACGGCTCCGAACAGAGGTACGAGAGCGTGGCGTCGTCGCTGAGCGCGCAGAACCCGTGGCCCAGGCCCTCGGAGATGTAGACCGCGCGGCGGTCGGCGTCGTCCAGCCTGACGCCCTCCCACTGCCCGAAGGTGGGGGAGCCGACCCGCAGGTCGACGATGACGTCGAGCACGGCGCCGCGCACGCAGGTCACGTACTTGGCCTGGCCGGGCGGCACGTCGGCGAAGTGGATGCCGCGGACCACGCCGCCGGAGGAGACCGAGAGGTTGCCCTGCGCCAGGTTCAGCGGGTGTCCGACCACCGCGGACAGCTTGTCGAAGCGGTACCACTCGGTGAACAGGCCGCGCGGGTCGCCGTGCAGCTGCGGGGTGATCTCGAAGGCGCCCTCGATGGAGAGCTCGCGGAACTTCATCGCGCGGCCTCCTCGTCGAGCAGGGTCAGCAGGTAGTCGCCGTAGCCGCTCTTCGTCAGCGGCTCGGCGAGCGCGCGCAGCTGCGCGGAGTCGATCAGGCCGGCCCGCCAGGCCGCCTCCTCGATGCAGCCGATCTTGAGGCCCTGGCGCTCCTCGATCACGCGCACGAACTCCGAGGCCTGCACCATCGACACGAAGGTGCCGGTGTCGAGCCAGGCGGTACCGCGGTCGAGGATCGTGACGTTCAGCTCACCGGCCTGGAGGTACGCGTCGTTGACCGCGGTGATCTCCAGCTCGCCGCGCGCGCTGGGCTTCAGCCCGCGGGCTATCTCCACGACGCGGTTGTCGTAGAAGTACAGACCCGGCACCGCGTAGCGGGACTTGGGCTTGACCGGCTTCTCCTCGATGGAGATGGCCTGGCCCTTGTCGTCGAACTCGACCACGCCGTACGCGGTCGGGTCGGCCACGGGGTACGCGAACACCCGGCCGCCCTTGGACCCGGTGTGCTGTGCGAGCCGGGTGCCGAGGCCACTGCCGTGGAAGATGTTGTCGCCGAGGATCAGCGCGACCGAGTCGTCGCCGATGAAGTCCGCACCGAGGACGAAGGCCTGGGCGATGCCCTCCGGCCGCTCCTGGACGGCGTACTCCAGCCGCAGGCCGAACTGGGAACCGTCGCCGAGCAGCCGCTCGAACTGGGTGCGGTCCTCCGGGGTGGTGATGATCAGGATCTCGCTGATGCCCGCCATCACCAGGGTGGAGAGCGGGTAGTAGATCATCGGCTTGTCGAAGACGGGCAGCAGTTGCTTCGAGACTGCCCGGGTCAGCGGCCAGAGTCGCGATCCGGTGCCACCGGCCAAAAGGATTCCACGCATGGGGAGAACCCTATGCGAGAGCGCCCGGGGGAGCGGAGCCACGTGCCTGTGACGTTCGGCAGGCGGATAGACTCTTCGTATTATGCGCATCCTCGTGACCGGCGGCGCCGGCTTCATCGGTTCAGAGTTCGTCCGGCAGCAGCTCGGCGCAGATGCGTCCGCGCGGATCACGGTCTTCGACAAGCTGACCTACTCCGGCGTCGAAGCCAACCTGGCGCCCGTGGCCGACCACCCCGGATACACGTTCGTCAAGGGTGACATCTGCGACCCCGAGGCCGTCGACCAGGTGATGCCCGGTCACGACGTCGTCGTGCACTTCGCCGCCGAGTCCCACGTGGACCGCTCCATCGCGGGTGCGGGTCCCTTCGTGCTGACCAACGTGGTGGGCACCCAGGTCCTGCTGGACGCCGCCCGCAAGCACGGCGTCGGCCGCTTCGTCCACATCTCCACCGACGAGGTCTACGGCTCGATCAGCGAGGGTTCCTGGACCGAGGAGTGGCCGCTGGTGCCGAACTCCCCGTACTCCGCCTCGAAGGCCTCCTCCGACCTGCTGGCGCTGGCGTACCACCGCACCCACGGCATGGACGTGGTGGTCACGCGCTGCTCCAACAACTACGGGCACTACCAGTTCCCGGAGAAGGTCATCCCGCTGTTCGTCTCGAACCTGATGGACGGCCGCAAGGTCCCGCTGTACGGCAACGGCGGCAACGTCCGCGACTGGCTGCACGTCTCCGACCACTGCCGCGGCATCGACCTGGCGATGCGCAAGGGCCGCGCCGGCGAGGTCTACAACATCGGCGGCGGCACCGAGCTCACCAACAAGGAGCTCACCGGCGTCCTGCTGGAGGCCGCCGGCCTCGGCTGGGACATGGTGGAGCCGGTCGAGGACCGCAAGGGCCACGACCTGCGCTACTCGATCGACATCAGCAAGATCGGCGAAGAGCTCGGCTACGCCCCGCAGGTCACCTTCGAGGACGGCATCAAGGCCACCATCGACTGGTACCGCGAGAACCGCGCCTGGTGGGAACCGCTGAAGGCGAAGGCGGCGCTGCAGAAGTGACCTCGAACTCAGGTACCCCCCGCTGGCTGGTGACCGGCGCCGCCGGGATGCTCGGCCAGGACGTCCTGGCCGCGCTCGAAGAGGCCGGCGCCGACGCCGTCGGCCTGCGCCGCGCCGACCTGGACGTCACCGACCCGGCGGCCGTCCGGGCCGCCGTCGAGGGCGCCGCCGTGGTCGTCAACTGCGCCGCCTGGACCGACGTGGACGGCGCCGAGACGGCCGAGGAGGCCGCCACCGCCGTCAACGGCACCGGCGTACGCGTCCTATCCGCGGCCTGCGCCGCGGCGGGCGCGCGCCTGATCCAGGTCTCCACCGACTACGTCCTCCCCGGGGACGCGTCGCTGCCCTACCCGGAGTCCGCCCCGACCGGCCCGGTCAACGCCTACGGGCGCGGCAAGCTGCTCGGCGAGCAGGCCGTCGCCGAACTCCTGCCGCAGGACGGCTACGTGGTCCGTACGGCCTGGCTGTACGGGGAGCACGGCCCGAACTTCGTCGCCACCATGCTGAAGCTGGCCGCCCAGCGGGACACCCTCGACGTCGTCGACGACCAGCACGGCCAGCCCACCTGGTCCCGCGCGCTGGCCGCGCGCCTCGTCGAGCTCGGCACGGCCGCGCTCGACGGCCGCGCCCCGGCGGGCGTCTACCACGGCACCGCGAGCGGCCGCACCACCTGGTGCGGGCTGGCCCGGGAGGCGTACCGGCTGAGCGGGCTCGACCCCGAGCGCATCCGGCCGACCACCTCCGAGGCGTTCGTACGCCCCGCCGCCCGCCCGGCGTTCAGTGTCCTTGGTCACGACGGCTGGTCGGCGGCCGGGCTGGAGCCCATGGCCGGGTGGCAGGTCCAGCTCGCCGAGGCGCTGACCCGGCCGGCCTTCACCGACCTGCTGAAACCGCCCTCGAAGGACTGAGCGAACGGGGCCGACCGCCTCCACACGCACGTCATCCGGCGGGGCCTGGGCTGCGACTTCCCGGGCCCCCGTCGGCGTCCTCGGGTGCCATATGCTTGTCCCACAAAGACGTTGGCCCCTTCGCGCGAAAGGCGCCGTCCGCTGTGCAACTCTCCGTCATGACCTCCATCACCGGTCTTCTGGTGCTGGGGTACATCCTCGAACTGCTGCGCCGCCAGCAACTGCGAGAGAAGTACGCGGCGATATGGCTCGCCATCGGACTGCTGGTCGCGCCCCTCGGCTTCGTGCCGGACCTGCTGGACCCGGCCGCCAGACGTCTCGGCGTCGCGTCGGGCGCGAGCCTCGTGCTGTTCGTCGGCTTCGTCCTCGTCCTGCTGGTCAGCCTGCACCTCAGCTGGGAGACCAGCCGGCTGGAAGCGGAGACCCGCACCCTCGCGGAGGACGTCGCGCTGATCAAGGCGCACCTCGTCCAGCAGGGCGGCTATCCCGGCACGCCGCCGCAGCGCACGGAGGACCCCGCCACCATTGAGGCACAGGTGAACCCGTGAACGACGGTCGTCGTGTTCTGATCATTCTTCCCGCCTGGAACGAGGAGGAGGGCCTGCCCTCGGTCCTGCGTGAGATCCAGGAACAACTGCCCTACGTCGACACCCTGGTGGTCGACGACGGCTCGACGGACAACACCGCCGAAGTGGCCCGCGCGGCCGGTTCGGCCGTCGCCCAGCTGCCGTTCAACCTCGGGGTCGGCGGCGCGATGCGGCTCGGCTACCGCTACGCGCAGCAGCACGGCTACGACGTGGCGATCCAGGTGGACGCCGACGGCCAGCACGACCCGGCGTACGTGCCGGCGCTGCTGGAACGGCTCGCCGCCGGCGACGCCGACCTCGTCATAGGCGCCCGGTTCGCCGGCGACGGCGACTACCAGGTGGGCGGCCCGCGAAAGTGGGCGATGACCCTGCTGTCCGTGGTGCTCTCGCGGATCACCCGGACCAAGCTCACCGACACCACCTCGGGCTTCCGGGCCTGCAACCGACCGCTCATAGAGTTCTTCGCCCGCTGGTACCCGGTGGAGTACCTCGGCGACACCATCGAGTCCATGGTGGGCGCGGCCCGCTCCGGCTTCACGGTGCGCCAGGTCCCCGTGGCGATGCGGGCCCGCACCACCGGCCGCCCCAGCGCCTCGCCGTTCCGGGCGATGGTCTACCTCACCCGGGCCGGCCTGGTGCTGCTGCTCGCGATGATCCGCCGGATGCCCAAGGAGCTCAAGGCGTTCTCGCCCGGCTCCCCGGCGTACGCCGCCTCCCAGCAGCGCACCGCAGAGCTGCTCGGCCGCGCACTGACCAAAGCCTAGGCGGGGAACGATGTCGCGTTTCGAGATCCTGTTGCCGTACTACGGCGATGTCGCGCTCATGCAGGACGCGGTCCGCAGCGTCCTGGCCCAGAGCGGCGGCGACTGGCGGCTCACCGTCGTCGACGACGGTCGCGAGCCGGGGGTCCCCGAGTGGTTCGAGGCCCTCGCGGACCCGCGGGTCCGCTACCTGCGCAACGAGCGCAACCTCGGGGTGACGGGCAACTTCAACCGCTGCGTCGATCTGGCCGAGTACGAGTACCTGGTACTCATGGGCTGCGACGACCTCATGCACCCGGACTACCTCCGGGTGGTGCGGGAGGCGGTCGAGCGGGAGCCCGCCGCGGCGATGGTCCAGCCGGGCGTCCAGGTGATAGGTACCGACGGCCTGCCGTTCGACACCCTCGTCGACCGGACCAAGCGCAAGCTGTACGCCCCCAAGGGACCGGGCCGCGCCCTGCTCGGCGGCGAGGAACTGGCCGCCAGCCTGCTGCGCGGCAACTGGCTGTACTTCCCGTCGATCTGCTGGCGCACCGAAGCGGTCAAGCGGTTCGGCTTCCGTGCCGACCTCGGCGTGATCCAGGACCTGGCCCTCGTCGTGGACCTGCTGGTGGCGGGGGAGACCCTCGCCACCACTCCGGAGGTCTGCTTCAGCTACCGGCGACACGCGGCGAGCGAGTCCTCCGCCAAGGCCTACACGGGTCACCGGTTCGAGGAGGCCAAGCGCTTCTTCGTGGAGACCGCCGACCGCCTGGACCGACACGGCTGGCCGCGCGCGGCCAAGGTCTCCCGACTGCACCTCTCCTCCCGGCTGCACGCGCTCACCCTGCTGCCCGGCGCCGTGAAGAACGCGGGCCGCCCCGGTGTCAGCGCCATGCTCCGCCACGCCACGCGCTGAGCGTGCGGCCGTCGAAAGCTCCCTGATGAACCCGATCGTGAAACTGCTCAAGGCCCTGCCCCCCGGGACCACCATGGTCGCGGGGGGCACCGCCGTGTTGGGCGCCGCCTCCTACATCCACCTCGCGGTGGCCGGCCACAGCCTCTCCAAGCCCGACATGGCCGGTGTCTCCGTCCTGTGGACCGTGGTCATGTCCGTGGGGATCGGCCTCTTCTTCCCGATCGAGCAGGAGCTCACCCGGATCGTCGCCGCCCGCGCGGTGCGCGGCGAGGGCGCCGCACCGGTGCTCCGGAAGGCCGGACTGCTGACCGCGGGGATCATCGCCGCGGTGCTCGGCGCGCTGTTCGCCTTCGCCCGGCCCCTCGCGGACCGGCTGTTCCACGGTGACCTCCAGCTGGTCACCGTGCTCGCCGGCGCCTTCCTCGGGATGGCCATGTGCTATCTCACCCGGGGCATCCTGGCCGGGACCGGCCGCTTCACCGCGTACGGCACCCAGCTCGCGGTCGACGGCGGCCTGCGGATCGCGCTGGCCTTCGCCTGCGCCGCCGCCGGGCTGCACTCGGCCCTCGCCTTCAGCCTGATCCTCGTCGTGGCGCCGCTCGTCGCTCTGCTGGTGACGCTGCCCCCGACCCTGCGGGCGGCACGGAGCGGCGGCACGATCCGCACCAGCGACCTCGTCCGCGACCTAGGGCCCCTGATCGCCTCCACCCTGCTGTCCCAGGTCGTGGTCAACGCGGCGGTGATGAGCACCCAGCTGCTCGAGCCGACCCGCACCGCGCTGATCTCGGCCCTGCTCAGCGCCCTGGTACTGGCCCGGGTTCCGTTGTTCGTCTTCGGCTCGCTCCAGGCCTCGCTGCTCTCCGGCCTGTCCACGGTGGTGGCCGGCGGCGACCAGGCGGGCTTCGCCCGGATGGTCCGCAAGGCCGGTCTGGTGGTACTCGGACTCGGTGCCGTCGGCGGTGTACCCGCCGTGCTGATCGGGCCCTGGCTGATCGAAATCCTGTTCGGCGCCGCGCCCGGACAGCTCGGCCACATCGACTTCCTCTGGTTCGCCGCCGGCACCACCTGCTACATGCTGGCGATGGTGCTCGGCCAGGCCCAGATGGTGCTGCACAAGCACCGTGCGCAACTGGCCTGCTGGGTGTTCGGCACCGCGGTGCTGCTCGCCATCACCCTGCTCCCCGGCGACATCTCGGTGCGGGTCGGCCTCGCCTACGCGACCGGCTCGCTCGCCACCGCCGCCTCGATGCTGCTGACCCTGCGCGGCGCCGTGCCACGCCGCACCGCCACGCCGGTACCCAATGGCCATCTCACGGAAGTCTGACCTGTCATGACGCGACCGGCCCCCATGCCCCCCGCCGAGTTGGAGAGCGACCGGCCCGCCGGGGACCCCCCGGCGGACAGCCGCACCCGTCCGGGGTGGTGGTACGCCTGGTGGGTGATGCCGTCGGCGCTCGTCGTGGGGTACGTGCTCCACGTGCTGTTCCGGCTGTCGCTGGTCACCGAGCAGGACTACCCGACCGTCAGCCCGGACGAGTCGATGTACCTGGTGATGGCCAGGATCATGGCGGGCCTGCCGACGACCGAGATCCCGAACGACCAGGTCATCCCCGGCGGATACTCCCTGCTGATCTCGCCCGCCCTGCGGATCACCCAGGAGCCGGTGTACGCCTACCACCTGATCATGGGGATCAACGCCCTGATCAGCTGCCTGGTGCTGCCGCTGGCGTACTGGGCGCTGCGCCGGCTGAACGTCTCCCGCGCCGTCTCGTACGTCGTCGCAACCGCCGTGGTCCTGCTGCCCCCGGTGGTCTTCTACTCGCAGTTCGCGATGGCCGACACCTCGCTGGCCGCCCTTGTGCTGCTGTGGCTGATCGGCATGCACGGGCTGTTCTCCGAGGGCGGCCGGCGCCGCCGGATCTGGTTCGGCCTGATGGCCGCCGCCGCCGCGGGCGGCTGCCTGCTCACCCACGACCGCGGCGGCGTGATCATCGCGCTGACCGCTCTGGTGCTGCTGGTGGCGCTGGTCCTCAACTGGGCACCCCGCATCGCCGGCGCGCTGGCCCTGGGCGTGCTGGCCGTGATGTTCGCCGGCAAGCAGATGATGACCGCCTGGCTGATGTCCCGGATCGACGGCGCCCAGCCGAGCGAGGTCGGCAACGCCGTCCTGGAGACGCTGGAGAACACGCGGCTGATGCGCCGCACGCTCATGCGGACGATCGGCCACATCTGGTACTTCGCGACCAGCACCTGGGGCCTGGGCGCGCTGGCGCTGGTCGTCTGCGTGTGCGTGGTGTTCAGGTCGCGCTCCACCCGGGCCGACCGCGTGGTGGCCTTCCTGATGGTCGCGCTGTTGGGCGGCATCGCCCTGGCCGCGGCCGCCGGCCTGCCCAACGACCACAGGATCGACACCATCGTCTACGCCCGCTACCTGTCCCCGCTGGTCGCGGTGTACGTGCTGGTGGCGGCGGCGGTGCTGTACCACGTACGGGGCTGGAAGAAGATCGCCGGACTGGGCGCCGCCGCCGTCGGCGTGACCCTGGCGCTCACGGCGGTGCTGCTCCACATGGCCGGCCGGGAGTTCGGCGAGTCCTGGTTCATCATCTGGGGCCTGCCCGACGCGACCTTCCTCTCCAGCCGCTGGTCGGGGGACTGGGACAGCTTCCACGCCCTGCGCACCACCGCGGTGGCCCTGATCGTGTTCGCGGTCCTCCTGTCGCTGCGGCTGCTGGGCGGCAGCCGCCGCATCGCGCTCGCCACCGGGGCCGCGGGAGTGGCGCTCGCGGTCTTCGCCGGCTGGGGGAGCGTCGTCATCACCGAACGGGTCACCGAGCCCGGCACCCGCTGGCGCCACAGCGACGGCACCGGGTTCTTCGAGGAGTCCGGCATCCGGCCCGACGACCGTCTGGTGATGGACCAGGCCTTCCGCTGGGAGACGAGGGTCACGCTGGCCTTCGAGATGCTCGACGGCCGGGTCTGGACCCGTTCCCTGATCAACAACGACGCTCCGCCGCCGGAGGCGGACGTCGCCGTGCTCCACCTCTTCGACCCGAAGGCCCCCGCCACCGACAGCTGGCGCAACGCGCCGCCGGGCTGGCACATCGACCGGGAGGTCCGCGAGCACCAGTACGTCGTCTGGCGTCGCGGCTGAGCGAGGGCGCGGAGCGGCGGGAGCGTGAGGGCACGCACCCGCCGCTCCCGTGCGTCACCAGGGGCAAATCCGGCCAAAGGCGGTGCTCCCGCCGCCCACCGCCGTCGGCGCCCGGGGCTGCCCGGCCGGCCGGGAATCCGTACCAGTAACATCCGGCGAACCAGGGCTGTCACCTGGTGAGTTCGCATCACAGGGGTTGGGGAAACAACTTGAGACTAGGTCGCGCGCGCGGTACGGCTCTGGCCGTCGCGCTCGGTGTCGTGGCGGTACTCGGTGTCCAGGGCGCGGCCAACGGATTCGGCACGGACTCTCTGGACGAGAACGGCGCGCAGCGCTACAGCGCGCCCGCCAAGGTGAAGGGCCCCGTCGAGGGCAAGGTCCACAAGCTCGCGCTGAAGCCGAAGGGGCCCGGCAAGGCCGTCCTCTCGCAGCAGGACACCCAGCCCTTCGGTCTCCTGGGGGTTTCCTGGAACGATCCCGCGGCCGACGTGAAGGACGGGGCCATCGAGGCCCGTACCCGCAGCGTGAAGACCGGCAAGTGGTCGGCGTGGGTCACTCTGGAGCAGGCCGAGGCGACCCTCGACGGCAAGCGTCCGGGGCTGCGCGGCGCCACGGAGCCCGTCTGGGTCGGCCTGTCGGACGCGGCCGAGGTCCGGGTGGGCGCAAACGCCGGCGGCACCGCGCTCCCCGCCGGGCTCGCGCTGAACCTGGTGGACCCGGGCTCCGCGGGTCCCGCCAAGAAGAAGGACGACCTGAAGGCGCAACCGGCGGCCTTCGCCGCCCCGGCAGTGGACCCGGTCCCGGGGGATCCCGTCCCGCCGACGCCGGCCCAGCCCCCGACGGTCCCCGGACCGACCTCGACCGCGCCCAAGCCCGAGGTCGTCTCGCGGGTCGCTTGGGGAGCGGACGAGACTCTGAACGACGAGGGTCCGACCTACCTCCCCGGGGGCACGGTCAAGGCGGTCTTCGTCCACCACACCGCGGCCACCGCGCCGTACGAGTGCAGCGAGTCCGCGGCCATCGTCCGTGGTCTGCACGAGTACCACGTGAAGGTCCAGGAGTGGCGCGACCTCGGCTACAACTTCCTGGTCGACAAGTGCGGCACGGTCTTCGAAGGCCGTCAAGGCGGCGTCGACCAGCCCGTGATGGGCGCGCACTCCTACGGCTGGAACGCGGAGTCGACGGGCGTCTCCGTCCTCGGTGACTACACGAACGCCGGGGCATCGGCCGCGGCGCTCGAAGCCGTCTCCCAGGTCGCCGCCTACAAGTTGGGCCAGTACGACGGCGACATGAGCGGCACGACGACGCTGGTCGCGGGTGCCACGCAGAAGAACTTCCACGACACGAACTTCACCGCCGGACAGCCCTACGAGTTCAAGACCCTCTCGGGCCACCGCGACGGCTTCAACACCCAGTGCCCCGGCAACGCGCTCTACCCCCAGCTGGACGCGCTGCGCAACACGGGTCCCGCGGCCCGGCTGAAGGTCTCCTCGGTGAACGGGGACCCGGTCCGGCCGGACTCCTCCTTCCAGACCCCCGGTCCCGTCTCCGTAGGCTTCCAGACCAGCACGGCGAGCGCCCTGGTGCGCACGTTCGAGCTGCTGGTGGACGACAAGCCGGTCGCCACGGCCACGGGTACCGCCCGCACGGCGTCGACGACGCTGGCCGTCGGCAGCCACCAGCTCCAGGTCCGGGCGACCGCCACGAACGGCAAGGTGTCCACGAGCCTCCCGGTCACCGTCGTGGCGGAGGTCAAGGCGATCACGTTCGTCCCGGTCGCCCCGCAACGCCTGATGGACACCCGTGAGGGTCTGGGCGTGCCACGGGCCAAGGTCGTCGGCGGTACCGCGGTCAGCCTCCCGGTGGCGGGCGCCGGCGGCATACCCGCGACCGGCGTCACGGCGGTGGTGCTGAACGTGACGGCGACGAATCCGACCGCGACCAGCTTCGTGTCGGTGTTCCCCAGCGGTACGGACCGCTCCGGGGCGTCGAACCTGAACTTCACGGCGGGCCAGACGATCCCGAACCTCGTGGTCGTCCCCGTGGTGGACGGGAAGGTCAGCTTCTACAACCACTCGGGCACCGTCGACCTCATCGCCGACATCACCGGCTACTTCACGTCGAGCGGTGGGGGCGCCACGCAGACCAACTACGGTCCGACGCGCCTGATGGACACCCGTGAGGGCCTGGGTGTGCCGCGGGCCAAGGTCGCCGGCGGAACCGCGGTCACCCTCGGCATCCCGGTCGCGGGGGCCAAGGCGGTCGTGCTGAACGTGACGGCGACGAACCCGACCGCGAACAGCTTCGTGTCGGTCTATCCGGGTGGGGGCGTGGACCGCCCCGCCGCTTCGAACCTGAACTTCACGGCGGGCCAGACGATCCCCAACCTGGTGATCGTCCCCGTGGTGGACGGGAAGGTCAGCTTCTACAACCACTCGGGCACCGTCGACCTCATCGCCGACATCACCGGCTACTTCTCGGACAGCGCCACCGGCTCGACCCACACCAACCTGGGGCCGAAGCGCCTCATGGACACCCGTGAGGGCCTCGGCGTCCTCCAGGCCAAGGTCGCCGGCGGCACCGAGGTCGTCCTCCAGGTCGCGGGCGTCGACGGGATCCCGGAGACCGGCGTCACGGCGGTGGTGCTGAACGTGACGGCGACGAACCCGACCGCGAACAGCTTCGTGTCGGTGTTCCCCAGCGGTATGAGCCGCCCCGGGGCTTCGAACCTGAACTTCACGGCGGGCCGGACGATTCCGAACCTGGTGATCGTCCCGGTCGTGGACGGGAAGGTCGGCTTCTACAACCACTCGGGCACCGTCGACCTCATCGCCGACATCACGGGCTACTTCGGCAAGTGAGGTAAGCGGTCGTCGACGCACGTGGGAGGCCCCGCACCGGACACCCGTCCGGTGCGGGGCCTCCCGGCGTGGTGCCCACGCCGCTTCTGTTTGACCACGCAGCGTGGCGGGGTATTCTCTTCGGCCCGATTGGCGCAGTACGTGCCTCGTATGGCAGACTACTCAAGTTGCTCGGCTGAGTGCCGATGCTGCGCGCCTCCCGCCGGGAGGACCGGAAGCGAGTCCCACAGTACTCGTCGTCCTTAATCTGCCTCTCGGGGCAGCAATGAGGACGGACGTACGGGAATCTTCTGGGAAGTGTCAGCACGGTGCACACCAGGCGCTCGGTGGGTGTTTCTCCCCCGCAACGCGGTCTCAGGGACCGCACCCCCTTGGAGAGGGAATTTCCGTATGGGAATTTTCTGTAGAGGGTGTGCGACACGCCCGACCGCGTGGGTCGGAGGAAAGACCGCGGGAACCATCCCGCAGCCGATCGAGTGCCAGAGCGTTTCCACATAGAGACAGGACTACGGAGTAGCCATGGCGGGACAGAAGATCCGCATCCGGCTCAAGGCCTACGACCACGAGGTCATCGATTCCTCGGCGAAGAAGATCGTCGAGACGGTGACGCGCACTGGTGCGTCGGTCGCGGGCCCGGTGCCGCTGCCCACTGAGAAGAACGTGTACTGCGTCATCAAGTCGCCGCACAAGTACAAGGACTCGCGCGAGCACTTCGAGATGCGCACGCACAAGCGCCTGATCGACATCCTCGACCCGACCCCCAAGACCGTTGACTCGCTGATGCGCCTGGACCTTCCGGCCGGCGTTGACATCGAGATCAAGCTCTGAGAGGCGTCGAGAAGATGGCAAAGCAGATCAAGGGCGTCCTGGGCGAGAAGCTCGGCATGACCCAGGTCTGGGACGAGAACAACCGTGTCGTCCCGGTCACCGTGGTCAAGGCCGGACCCTGCGTCGTTACCCAGGTCCGTAAGAACGACATCGACGGCTACGAGTCGGTCCAGATCGCCTTCGGCGAGATCGACCCGCGCAAGGTGAACAAGCCCCTCAAGGGCCACTTCGCCAAGGCCGACGTGACCCCCCGCCGCCACCTGGTGGAGCTCCGCACCTCCGACGCCAGCGAGTACACGCTCGGCCAGGAGATCACCGCCGCTGTGTTCGAGTCGGGCGTCAAGGTTGACGTCACGGGCAACAGCAAGGGCAAGGGCTTCGCCGGTGTCATGAAGCGTCACAACTTCAAGGGCCTCGGCGCCGGTCACGGTGTCCAGCGCAAGCACCGCTCCCCCGGTTCGATCGGTGGCTGCGCCACCCCTGGGCGTGTCTTCAAGGGCATGCGCATGGCCGGTCGTATGGGCAACGAGCGCGTCACCACCCAGAACCTGACCATCCACGCGGTTGACGCGGAGAAGGGTCTGCTCCTCATCAAGGGCGCGGTCCCCGGTCCGAACGGCGGCCTCGTCCTGGTCCGTACCGCGGCCAAGGGGGCTTGAGGTAATGAGCACCATTGACATCCTTTCGCCGGCAGGCGACAAGGCCGGTACCGTCGAGCTCCCCTCGGAGATCTTCGACGCGAAGACCAGCGTTCCGCTGATCCACCAGGTCGTTGTCGCCCAGCTGGCAGCTGCCCGTCAGGGCACGCACAAGACCAAGCGTCGTGGCGAAGTCCGTGGTGGTGGCCGCAAGCCGTACCGCCAGAAGGGCACCGGCCGCGCGCGCCAGGGTTCGACCCGAGCCCCGCAGTTCGTCGGCGGTGGCGTCGTCCACGGCCCGCAGCCGCGTGACTACTCCCAGCGGACCCCGAAGAAGATGAAGGCCGCCGCCCTCCGCGGTGCCCTCTCGGACCGTGCGCGTCACTCCCGCATCCACGTCGTCACCGGCGTGGTCGAGGGTTCCGCTTCCACGAAGGCCGCCAAGACGCTGTTCGGCAAGATCTCGGAGCGCAAGAACCTGCTCCTGGTCGTCGAGCGCGCCGACGAGGCCGCGTGGCTGTCCGCCCGCAACCTGCCCCAGGTTCACATCCTGGAGCCGGGCCAGCTGAACACGTACGACGTGATCGTCTCTGACGACGTGGTCTTCACTCAGGCCGCTTTCGAGTCCTTCGTGTCTGGCCCCAAGGCCGATGAGACCGAAGGGAGCGACGCCTGATGTCTGAGGCGACCGTTACCAGCAAGACCTTCACTGACCCGCGCGACCTGCTGATCAAGCCGGTTGTCTCGGAGAAGAGCTACGCGCTGCTGGACGAGAACAAGTACACGTTCATCGTCGCGCCCGGCTCCAACAAGACTCAGATCAAGCAGGCCGTCGAGGCGGTCTTCGGGGTCAAGGTCACCGGGGTCAACACGATCAACCGTCAGGGTAAGCGCAAGCGCACCAAGACCGGTTTCGGCAAGCGCGCTGACACCAAGCGCGCCATCGTGACCCTCGCTGAGGGCGACCGAATCGACATCTTCGGCGGCCAGGGCTCCTAACGGAGTCCTGAGTCGTCCGGAATCGGACGAGGACTGAGAAATGGGTATCCGCAAGTACAAGCCGACGACCCCGGGCCGTCGTGGCTCCAGCGTCGCCGACTTTGTCGAGATCACGCGGTCCACGCCGGAGAAGTCGCTGGTCCGCCCCCTGCACAGCAAGGGCGGCCGTAACAACACCGGTCGGATCACGGTTCGACACCAGGGTGGCGGCCACAAGCGCGCCTACCGCGTGATCGACTTCCGTCGTCACGACAAGGACGGCGTGCCGGCCAAGGTCGCGCACATCGAGTACGACCCCAACCGCACCGCGCGCATCGCGCTGCTGCACTACGCCGACGGCGAGAAGCGCTACATCATCGCGCCGCGCGGCCTGCAGCAGGGTGACCGGATTGAGAACGGCCCCACGGCCGACATCAAGCCGGGCAACAACCTGGCGCTGCGCAACATCCCGGTCGGTACGACCATCCACGCCATCGAGCTGCGTCCCGGTGGCGGCGCGAAGTTCGCCCGCTCCGCCGGTGCGTCCGTGCAGCT
Source organism: Streptomyces sp. NPDC058619 (assembly GCF_042717785.1). Classification (NCBI taxonomy): domain Bacteria; kingdom Bacillati; phylum Actinomycetota; class Actinomycetes; order Kitasatosporales; family Streptomycetaceae; genus Streptomyces; species Streptomyces sp. NPDC058619. The sequence goes on along the minus strand of NZ_JBHXQN010000001.1, from coordinate 242,065 downwards.
GCTCGCGAAGGAGGGCGTCATGGCCCACCTCCGCATGCCGTCCGGCGAGATCCGTCTCGTCGACGCCCGCTGCCGCGCCACGGTCGGCGAGGTCGGCAACGCCGAGCAGTCGAACATCAACTGGGGCAAGGCCGGCCGCATGCGCTGGAAGGGCGTTCGCCCGTCCGTCCGCGGTGTCGCGATGAACCCGGTCGACCACCCGCACGGTGGTGGTGAGGGTAAGACCAGTGGTGGTCGCCACCCGGTCTCCCCGTGGGGTCAGAAGGAGGGTCGTACTCGCTCGCCGAAGAAGGCTTCGAGCAAGTACATCGTCCGCCGCCGCAAGACGAACAAGAAGCGCTAGGAGCGGGTTTAGATGCCGCGCAGTCTCAAGAAGGGGCCCTTCGTCGACGACCACCTCGTAAAGAAGGTGGACGTCCAGAACGAAGCCGGCACCAAGAACGTCATCAAGACCTGGTCCCGTCGCTCGATGATCATCCCCAGCATGCTGGGTCACACCATCGCGGTGCACAACGGCAAGACCCACGTCCCGGTGTTCGTCACCGAGTCGATGGTCGGCCACAAGCTCGGCGAGTTCTCGCCGACTCGCACCTTCCGCGGCCACGTCAAGGACGACCGGAAGTCGAAGCGCCGCTAAAGGCGGGGTGGTTACGACTATGACTTACACCGAAGGGACAACCATGGAAGCCAGGGCCCAGGCGCGGTACATCCGCGTCACGCCCATGAAGGCCCGCCGAGTGGTGGACCTTATCCGTGGCATGGATGCCACGGAGGCTCAGGCGGTCCTGCGTTTCGCCCCGCAGGCCGCGAGCGTGCCGGTTGGCAAGGTGCTGGACAGCGCCATTGCCAATGCCGCACACAACTACAACCACCCGGACGCTTCTTCGCTGGTCATCAGCGAGGCGTTCGTGGACGAGGGCCCGACCCTGAAGCGGTTCCGTCCGCGTGCGCAGGGCCGTGCCTACCGGATCCGCAAGCGGACCAGCCACATCACCGTGGTCGTCAGCAGCAAGGAAGGTTCCCGGTAATGGGCCAGAAGGTAAACCCGCACGGGTTCCGGCTCGGCATCACCACCGACTTCAAGTCGCGTTGGTACGCCGACAAGCTGTACAAGGACTACGTCAAGGAAGACGTCGCCATCCGTCGGATGATGACGTCCGGCATGGAGCGCGCCGGCATCTCGAAGGTTGAGATCGAGCGCACCCGTGACCGCGTGCGTGTGGACATCCACACCGCTCGTCCGGGCATCGTCATCGGCCGCCGTGGCGCCGAGGCCGACCGCATCCGCGGTGACCTCGAGAAGCTCACGGGCAAGCAGGTCCAGCTGAACATCCTCGAGGTCAAGAACCCCGAGCTCGACGCTCAGCTGGTTGCCCAGGCCGTTGCCGAGCAGCTTTCCTCCCGCGTCTCCTTCCGTCGTGCCATGCGCAAGAGCATGCAGGGCACGATGAAGGCCGGCGCCAAGGGCATCAAGATCCAGTGTGGCGGCCGTCTCGGCGGCGCCGAGATGTCCCGCTCCGAGTTCTACCGCGAGGGTCGTGTGCCGCTGCACACGCTGCGCGCGAACGTGGACTACGGCTTCTTCGAGGCCAAGACCACCTTCGGCCGTATCGGTGTGAAGGTCTGGATCTACAAGGGCGACGTCAAGAACATCGCCGAGGTTCGCGCCGAGAACGCTGCGGCCCGTGCGGGTAACCGCCCGGCCCGTGGCGCGCAGGGCGCTGGCGACCGTCCCGCCGGCCGTGGTGGCCGTGGTGGCGAGCGCGGCGGCCGTGGTGGCCGCAAGCCGCAGCAGGCTGCTGGTGCCGAGGCCCCCAAGGCCGACGCTCCCGCCGCCGCTCCGGCCGAGAGCACCGGAACGGAGGCCTGACCGACATGCTGATCCCTCGTAGGGTCAAGCACCGCAAGCAGCACCACCCGAAGCGCCGCGGTATGGCCAAGGGCGGTACTGAGGTCTCGTTCGGCGAGTACGGCATCCAGGCGCTGACCCCGGCGTACGTGACGAACCGCCAGATCGAGGCGGCTCGTATCGCGATGACCCGCCACATCAAGCGTGGCGGCAAGGTCTGGATCAACATCTACCCGGACCGCCCGCTGACCAAGAAGCCTGCCGAGACCCGCATGGGTTCCGGTAAGGGTTCTCCCGAGTGGTGGATCGCGAACGTGCACCCGGGCCGGGTCATGTTCGAGCTGTCCTACCCGAACGAGAAGATTGCTCGTGAGGCGCTTACCCGCGCTGCTCACAAGCTTCCGATGAAGTGCCGGATTGTTCGGCGCGAGGCAGGTGAGTCGTGATGGCGACGGGAACCAAGGCGTCCGAGCTGCGTGAGCTCGGCAACGAGGAGCTCGTTGGCAAGCTGCGCGAGGCCAAGGAGGAGCTGTTCAAGCTCCGCTTCCAGGCGGCCACGGGTCAGCTGGAGAACAACGGCCGGCTCAGGTCCGTCCGTAAGGACATCGCTCGCATCTACACCCTGATGCACGAGCGTGAGCTCGGTATCGAGACGGTGGAGAGCGCCTGATGAGCGAGAACAACGTGACTGAGAAGACCGAACGCGGTTTCCGCAAGACCCGTGAGGGTCTGGTCGTCAGCGACAAGATGGACAAGACCGTCGTCGTCGCCGTCGAGGACCGCGTGAAGCACGCCCTGTACGGCAAGGTCATCCGCCGTACGAACAAGCTCAAGGCGCACGACGAGCAGAACGCTGCCGGCGTCGGCGACCGCGTCCTCATCATGGAGACGCGTCCGCTGTCGGCGAGCAAGCGCTGGCGCATCGTCGAGATCCTCGAGAAGGCCAAGTAATTATCTGAGGCCCTGGACAAAAAGTTCAGGGGCCCCTCAGGTTCGTTCCGCCAGGCTCGGTGGGGGCTGTAGCTCCTCGGAGTGAAGCCCCCGCCGGGAACCGGCAGACAAACAGGAGATACACGTGATCCAGCAGGAGTCGCGACTGCGTATCGCCGACAACACTGGTGCCAAGGAAATCCTTTGCATCCGTGTTCTCGGTGGTTCCGGTCGCCGCTACGCGGGCATCGGTGACGTCATCGTCGCCACCGTCAAGGATGCGATCCCCGGTGGCAACGTGAAGAAGGGTGACGTCGTCAAGGCGGTCATCGTTCGCACCGTCAAGGAGCGTCGCCGCCAGGACGGCTCGTACATCCGCTTTGACGAGAACGCCGCTGTCATTCTCAAGAACGACGGCGACCCTCGCGGCACCCGTATCTTCGGCCCGGTGGGCCGTGAGCTGCGCGAGAAGAAGTTCATGAAGATCATCTCGCTCGCGCCGGAGGTGCTGTAAGCATGAAGATCAAGAAGGGCGACCTGGTTCAGGTCATCACCGGTAAGGACAAGGGCAAGCAGGGCAAGGTCATCGCGGCCATGCCCACTGCCAACCGCGTCCTCGTCGAGGGTGTCAACCGGGTCAAGAAGCACACCAAGGCCGGTCAGACCGCTGGTGGGTCCCAGACCGGTGGCATCGTGATCACCGAGGCGCCGATCCACGTCAGCAACGTTCAGCTGGTTGTGGAGAAGGACGGCCAGAAGGTCGTTACCCGCGTCGGTTTCCGCTTCGACGACGAGGGCAACAAGATCCGCGTTGCCAAGCGGACGGGTGAGGACATCTGATGGCTACCACTCCGCGTCTCAAGACGAAGTACCGCGAGGACATCGCGGGCAAGCTGCGTGAGGAGTTCTCCTACGAGAACGTCATGCAGATCCCCGGCCTCGTGAAGATCGTGGTCAACATGGGTGTGGGCGACGCCGCCCGCGACTCCAAGCTGATCGACGGCGCCATCAAGGACCTGACGACGATCACCGGTCAGAAGCCGGCCGTCACGAAGGCCCGGAAGTCCATCGCGCAGTTCAAGCTGCGCGAGGGTCAGCCGATCGGCTGCCACGTCACCCTCCGTGGTGACCGCATGTGGGAGTTCCTGGACCGTACGCTGTCGCTCGCGCTGCCGCGTATCCGTGACTTCCGTGGTCTGTCGCCGAAGCAGTTCGACGGCCGTGGCAACTACACCTTCGGTCTCACGGAGCAGGTCATGTTCCACGAGATCGACCAGGACAAGATCGACCGTACCCGGGGTATGGACATCACCGTGGTTACCACGGCGACCAACGACGACGAGGGCCGCGCCCTCCTTCGTCACCTCGGCTTCCCCTTCAAGGAGGCGTAAGCGAGATGGCGAAGAAGGCTCTCATCGCGAAGGCTGCCCGCAAGCCCAAGTTCGGTGTGCGTGCGTACACCCGCTGCCAGCGCTGCGGTCGCCCCCACTCCGTGTACCGCAAGTTCGGCCTGTGCCGCGTGTGCCTTCGTGAGATGGCTCACCGTGGCGAGCTGCCGGGCGTGACCAAGAGCTCCTGGTAATTCCCTCTCGTCCGCAAGGACTTGGGAACATCCAGGCACTCTCGGTAAGCATCTGGACGGCAGGTGCCCGGCCGCGCATGCCTTAGGCTTGTGTGGTTGGGCGTCTGCCGCCCATAACGACTTACTACGCCGTAGGTCCCCGCACCGCACCCGTCCCGCCACTGAGTGGGGAGAGGGATGGCGCATACAGGAAACCCCGGCGAGAGAGGCCGAAGGCCACTTCATGACCATGACTGACCCGATCGCAGACATGCTCACGCGTCTGCGTAACGCTAACTCGGCGTACCACGACACCGTCGTGATGCCGCACAGCAAGATCAAGTCGCACATCGCGGAGATCCTCCAGCAGGAGGGTTTCATCACCGGCTGGAAGGTCGAGGACGCCGAGGTCGGCAAGAACCTCGTCCTCGAGCTGAAGTTCGGGCCGAACCGTGAGCGCTCCATCGCGGGCATCAAGCGGATCTCGAAGCCCGGTCTGCGCGTGTACGCGAAGTCCACCAACCTGCCCAAGGTGCTCGGCGGCCTGGGCGTGGCGATCATCTCCACGTCCCACGGACTGCTCACCGGCCAGCAGGCAGGCAAGAAGGGCGTAGGTGGGGAAGTCCTCGCCTACGTCTGGTAGTCGGGAACGGAGGAAAAGCAATGTCGCGAATCGGCAAGCTCCCCATCCAGGTTCCCGCCGGTGTGGACGTCACCATCGATGGCACCACGGTCGCCGTGAAGGGCCCCAAGGGTTCCCTCGCGCACACCGTTAAGGCGCCCATCGCAGTCGAAAAGGGCGAGGACGGCGTTCTGAACGTCACCCGCCCCAACGACGAGCGTCAGAACAAGGCCCTGCACGGCCTGTCCCGCACGCTGGTGGCGAACATGATCACCGGTGTGACCACGGGATACGTCAAGGCTCTCGAGATCAGCGGTGTCGGTTACCGCGTCGCCGCGAAGGGCTCCAACCTGGAGTTCCAGCTTGGTTACAGCCACCCGATCCTGATCGAGGCGCCCGAGGGCATCTCCTTCAAGGTCGAGTCGCCCACCAAGTTCACGGTCGAGGGCATCGACAAGCAGAAGGTCGGCGAGGTCGCCGCCAACATCCGCAAGCTGCGGAAGCCCGACCCGTACAAGGCCAAGGGTGTCAAGTACGCCGGCGAAGTCATCCGCCGCAAGGTCGGAAAGGCTGGTAAGTAGCCATGGCATACGGTGTAAAGATCGCCAAGGGCGACGCGTACAAGCGTGCCGCCAAGGCCCGCCGCCACATCCGCATCCGCAAGCACGTGTCGGGTACGGCGGAGCGTCCGCGCCTCGTCGTGACGCGTTCCAACCGCAACATCGTTGCTCAGGTCATCGACGACCTCCAGGGTCACACCCTGGCGTCCGCGTCGACCCTGGACGCGTCGATCCGCGGTGGCGAAGGCGACAAGAGCGCCCAGGCCCAGGCTGTCGGCGCACTCGTCGCCGAGCGTGCCAAGGCCGCGGGTGTCGAGACCGTCGTGTTCGACCGCGGTGGCAACCGATACGCCGGGCGCATTGCCGCTCTGGCTGACGCCGCCCGCGAAGCCGGGCTGAAGTTCTAAGCCCCGGTTCCGGGACTCACGGACGTAACAGAGAGAGGTAATCCAATGGCTGGACCCCAGCGCCGCGGAAGCGGTGCCGGTGGCGGCGAGCGGCGGGACCGGAAGGGTCGCGACGGTGGCCCTGCCGCCGAGAAGACCGCTTACGTTGAGCGCGTTGTCGCGATCAACCGCGTCGCCAAGGTTGTCAAGGGTGGTCGCCGCTTCAGCTTCACCGCGCTGGTCGTGGTGGGCGACGGTGACGGCACTGTAGGTGTCGGTTACGGCAAGGCCAAGGAAGTTCCCGCGGCCATCGCCAAGGGTGTCGAGGAAGCCAAGAAGAACTTCTTCAAGGTTCCGCGCATCCAGGGCACGATCCCTCACCCGATCACGGGCGAGCGTGCCGCGGGCGTCGTGCTCCTGAAGCCGGCTTCCCCCGGTACCGGTGTTATCGCCGGTGGCCCGGTGCGCGCCGTTCTGGAGTGCGCCGGCGTTCACGACATCCTGTCGAAGTCGCTCGGCTCGTCGAACGCGATCAACATCGTGCACGCGACCGTGGCAGCGCTCAAGGGTCTGCAGCGTCCCGAGGAGATCGCGGCTCGCCGTGGTCTGCCCCTCGAGGACGTCGCCCCCGCGGCTCTGCTCCGTGCGCGTGCCGGGGCGGGTGCTGCGTAATGGCCCGCCTCAAGATCACGCAGACGAAGTCGTACATCGGTAGCAAGCAGAACCACCGCGACACGCTGCGTTCGCTCGGGCTCAAGCGCCTGAACGACGTGGTCGTCAAGGAGGACCGCCCCGAGTTCCGCGGAATGGTGCAGACCGTCCGCCACCTCGTGACGGTTGAGGAGGTTGACTAACATGGCTGAGAACAGCCCGCTGAAGGCCCACAACCTCCGTCCCGCCCCCGGTGCCAAGACCGCGAAGACCCGTGTCGGTCGTGGTGAGGCGTCGAAGGGTAAGACGGCCGGTCGTGGTACGAAGGGCCAGAAGGCCCGTTACCAGATCCCGCAGCGCTTCGAGGGTGGGCAGATGCCCCTCCACATGCGTCTGCCGAAGCTCAAGGGCTTCAAGAACCCGTTCCGCACCGAGTTCCAGGTCGTGAACCTGGACAAGCTCGGCGCTCTCTACCCCGAGGGTGGAGAAGTCACGGTGGCCGACCTGGTCGCCAAGGGCGCGGTTCGCAAGAACAGCCTCGTCAAGGTCCTGGGCCAGGGCGAGATCTCCGTGGCGCTGCAGGTTTCGGTTGACGCCGTCTCCGGCTCCGCCAAGGAGAAGATCGCCGCTGCCGGTGGCACTGTCACCGAGCTCGTCTAAGACGAATCCAGTGGCTGAATAGCTCGAAACCCGACCGGGGATGCCTCACATATGGGGCATCCCCGGTTGGTCGTTCCACGGGGGGCACTGTCGCCGGTAAGGTGGCCTGCACCTTTGCTTGTACGTATTCGTCGATCCCTCAGACCGTCACCTCTGACGCAGTTGCGCGGGGGTCGCAGGAGGCACCGTGCTCACCGCGTTCGCCCGGGCGTTCAAGACGCCCGACCTGCGCAAGAAGCTGCTCTTCACGCTCGCCATCATCGTGCTGTTCCGGCTCGGGTCCCACATCCCGGTCCCCGGCGTGAGCTACAAGAACGTTCAGATCTGTGTCGACCAGGCCGGGAGCAGCAACAGCCTCTTCGGTCTCGTCAACATGTTCAGCGGCGGTGCGCTGCTGCAGATCACGATCTTTGCGCTCGGCATCATGCCGTACATCACGGCGAGCATCATCCTGCAGCTGCTGACCGTGGTCATCCCGAAGCTGGAGAACCTCAAAAAAGAGGGACAGTCCGGCACGGCGAAGATCACTCAGTACACGCGCTATCTGACGGTCGCGCTCGCGATCCTGCAGGGCACCGGCCTCGTGGCCACCGCCCGCACGGGTGCCCTCTTCCAGGGCTGCTCCGCCGCCAGTCAGATCGTCCCCGACCGTTCGATCTTCACCACCGTGGTCATGGTGATCACCATGACCGCCGGTACCTGTGTCGTCATGTGGCTCGGTGAGCTCATCACGGACCGCGGTATCGGCAACGGAATGTCGATCCTCATGTTCATCTCGATCGCCGCCGGCTTCATCGGGGCCCTCTGGCAGATCAAGCTCCAGGGCAAGATCGCCGACGGCTGGGTCGAGTTCGGCGTCGTGATGCTCGTCGGCCTCGCGATGGTGGGTCTGGTGGTCTTCGTCGAGCAGGCGCAGCGCCGGATCCCCGTCCAGTACGCCAAGCGCATGGTGGGCCGCCGCGCCTACGGCGGCACCTCGACGTACATCCCGCTCAAGGTGAACCAGGCGGGCATCATCCCCGTCATCTTCGCCTCGTCGCTGCTCTACATCCCGGCTCTGATCGTCCAGTTCAGCGGTTCCACCGCCGGCTGGGCCACCTGGATCCAGAAGCACTTCGTCAAGGGCGACCACCCGTACTACATCGCGGTCTACTTCCTCCTGATCGTCTTCTTCGCGTTCTTCTACGTGGCGATCTCGTTCAACCCCGAGGAAGTTGCAGACAACATGAAGAAGTATGGTGGGTTCATCCCGGGTATCCGCGCCGGTCGACCCACCGCTGAGTACCTGAGCTACGTACTCAACCGCATCACCTGGCCGGGGTCGCTGTACCTGGGTCTGATCGCTCTCGTGCCGACGATGGCGTTGGCCGGCTTCGGAGCGAACCAGAACTTCCCGTTCGGCGGGACGAGCATCCTGATCATCGTGGGTGTGGGTCTGGAAACCGTGAAGCAGATCGAGAGCCAGCTCCAGCAGCGTAATTACGAAGGGTTCCTCCGCTGATGCGAATCGTCCTCGTCGGACCGCCCGGTGCGGGCAAGGGAACGCAGGCCGCGTTCCTCGCCAAGAACCTGTCGATCCCGCACATCTCCACGGGAGACCTGTTCCGGGCCAACATCAGCCAGGGCACCGAGCTCGGGCGGCGTGCGAAGGCGTTCATGGACGCCGGCGACCTCGTCCCCGACGAGATCACCATCGGCATGGCCAAGGACCGCATGGAGCAGGCGGACGCCGCGAACGGCTTCCTGCTCGACGGGTTCCCGCGCAACGTGTCGCAGGCCGGAGCCCTCGACACGATGCTCCAGGAGTCCGGCATGAAGCTGGACGCCGTCCTGGACCTGGAGGTCGAGGAGGACGAGGTCGTCAAGCGGATCGCGGGTCGCCGTACCTGCCGCAACGACGGCAAGCACGTCTTCCACGTCACGTACGCCCCGCCGAAGGCGGAAGGCGTCTGCGACATCTGCGGCGGCGAGCTCTACCTGCGTGACGACGACTCCGAGGCCACGGTCCGCAACCGGCTGGACGTCTACCACACGCAGACCGAGCCGATCATCGACTTCTACAAGGCCCAGGGCCTGCTGGTGACCATCCCCGCCCTCGGCGAGGTGCACGAGATCACCAAGCGCGCCATGGAAGCCCTGAAGAAGTAGTACCCCTCGCTGCACAGGTCCGGCCGCGGTGCCCATCGGGCGCCGCGGCCGTCTGCGTGACGCGGGTTCGCGCGGCATCAGCCAATAATTGAGGAACCACAGCGGGGATGAACCACCTCCGCGAGAGCGGCGGCGGTTCAGCCGCAAAAGAGGGAAGGCACGTTCATGGTGCAGATCAAGACCCCCGAGCAGATCGCGAAGATGCGCGAGGCGGGGCTGGTCGTCGCGGCCATCCACGCGGCGACCCGCGAGGCCGCCGTGCCGGGCGCCACGACGCGGGATCTGGACATGGTGGCCCGCAAGGTCATCGACGACGCCGGCGCGAAGTCGAACTTCCTCGGCTACGGCGGTTTCCCCGCGACGATCTGCACCTCGGTGAACGAGGTCGTCGTCCACGGCATCCCGGACGACAAGACCGTCCTCAAGGACGGCGACATCATCTCGATCGACGCCGGCGCGATCGTCGACGGCTGGCACGGCGACGCCGCGTACACCGCCTTCGTGGGCACTGGGCACGCCCCTGAGCTCCTGGAGCTCTCCCGGGTGACCGAGGAGTCCATGTGGGCCGGGATCGCCGCCATGCGGCTCGGCAACCGCCTCGTGGACATCTCGAAGGCGATCGAGACGTACATCAAGCGCCAGCCGCGGCCCACCACCGGCGAGCACAGCCTCGGCAAGTTCGGGATCATCGAGGACTACGGCGGCCACGGCATCGGGTCCGAGATGCACATGGACCCCCACCTGCTGAACTACGTCTCGCGCAAGCGGGGCAAGGGGATCAAGCTGGTCCCGGGCCTCTGCCTGGCGATCGAGCCGATGGTCTCCCTGGGCACCGCCCAGACGGAGGTCCTGGCGGACGACTGGACGGTCATCACCACGGACGGCACCTGGTCCTCGCACTGGGAGCACTCGATCGCGCTGACCGAGGCCGGTCCCATCGTGCTGACCAGCCCGGACTGCGGCAAGGCGAAGCTGGCGGAGTACGGCGTCACGACCGCCCCGGACCCGCTCGGTTAATGATCTAGACTCTTGGGCAAACTTTCCGGATTCGTCTTTCCGGGTGCCCTGTCGTAGACTAACTCGTCGGCTCTCGTGCACTCCCATGCCTGCATGGCGCACTGAGCCGATCAAGGTAGCCGATTCGAAAGGCGAAGCGTGGCCAAGAAGCAAGGTGCCATCGAAATCGAGGGCACCGTGATCGAGTCCCTCCCGAACGCGATGTTCAAGGTGGAACTCCAGAACGGTCACAAAGTCCTCGCGCACATCAGCGGGAAGATGCGCATGCACTACATCCGCATCCTCCCTGATGACCGGGTTGTCGTGGAGCTCTCTCCGTACGACCTGACGCGTGGCCGGATCGTCTACCGATACAAGTAGATCTTGTCTTCACTCCGTCTGGGCATCTCGTCCCGGCGCGGGTGGTGGCACTGACCCGGAGAACCTCACCAACATGAAGGTCAAGCCGAGCGTCAAGAAGATCTGCGACAAGTGCAAGGTGATCCGCCGTCACGGTCGGGTCATGGTCATCTGCGACAACCTGCGCCACAAGCAGCGCCAGGGCTGACGCACGCCGACCGACCTGCCTTCCGCAGTTCTTCGCGCGACGTAAGAAAACGTACATACGCAGAACCCGCCCAGCCCTGTACGGGGCCGGCGGTACCTCCGGCGGGGGCCGGGGACCCGGACGTACCACCACCCATCAAGGCGTGGTCGGCGGTCGGGGATGGTTCTGCTGAAGACCCCCGAACACACAGGAGCCATTGAATGGCACGCGTTTCCGGTGTCGACATCCCGCGTGAAAAGCGCGTGGAGATCGCACTCACCTACGTCTTCGGTGTCGGGCGCACCCGGTCCAAGGAAATCCTTGAGGCCACTGGTGTGAACCCGAACACCCGCGTTCGTGACCTGGCCGAAGAAGACCTGGTCAAGATCCGCGAGTACGTGGACGCCAACCTCCGCACCGAGGGTGACCTCCGCCGCGAGATCCAGGCCGACATCCGCCGCAAGGTCGAGATCCAGTGCTACCAGGGCATCCGCCACCGTCGTGGCCTGCCGGTGCACGGTCAGCGCACCAGCACGAACGCCCGTACCCGCAAGGGTCCGCGTCGCGCGATCGCCGGTAAGAAGAAGCCGGGCAAGAAGTAGTCCTGTTCAGCGGTCTTGCGCTGTAGGACCGACCACCTCCCGTAGGAGATTTAGATGCCCCCCAAGGGTCGTCAGGGCGCTGCCAAGAAGGTGCGCCGCAAGGAAAAGAAGAACGTCGCTCATGGGCACGCCCACATCAAGAGCACGTTCAACAACACCATCGTCTCGATCACGGACCCCTCGGGCAACGTGATCTCCTGGGCCTCCGCCGGCCACGTCGGCTTCAAGGGCTCGCGCAAGTCCACCCCCTTCGCCGCGCAGATGGCCGCCGAGTCGGCCGCCCGTCGCGCGCAGGAGCACGGCATGCGCAAGGTCGACGTCTTCGTCAAGGGTCCCGGCTCCGGCCGTGAGACCGCGATCCGCTCCCTCCAGGCCACCGGCCTCGAGGTCGGCTCGATCCAGGACGTCACCCCCACCCCGCACAACGGCTGCCGCCCGCCGAAGCGCCGCCGCGTCTGACGACTGCCGGACCTTTCGCTTCGTCGAAGCGAAAGGCCGCGTCTGACGAAGCGGACGCACCTGTGCGTCTTTGAGTGTCCGGGCGGTACGAACCCCTCGCGGGGGACGTGCCGCCCGTACCCTTGCTGTACGTAGTGCCCGTCGGACGTCAAATAGTGGGCGTCCACGACTGAAGGAACACACATGCTTATCGCTCAGCGTCCCTCGCTGACCGAAGAGGTCGTAGACGAGTACCGCTCGCGGTTCGTGATCGAGCCGCTCGAGCCGGGCTTCGGCTACACCCTCGGCAACTCGCTGCGCCGCACGCTCCTGTCCTCGATCCCGGGTGCCGCTGTCACCAGCATCCGCGTGGACGGCGTCCTGCACGAGTTCACCACCGTGCCGGGTGTCAAGGAAGACGTCACCGACATCATCCTCAACATCAAGCAGCTGGTCGTCTCCTCGGAGCACGACGAGCCGGTCGTGATGTACCTGCGCAAGCAGGGTCCCGGCCTGGTCACCGCTGCCGACATCGCGCCCCCGGCCGGTGTCGAGGTGCACAACCCGGACCTGGTCCTCGCCACGCTCAACGGCAAGGGCAAGCTGGAGATGGAGCTGACCGTCGAGCGCGGTCGCGGCTACGTCTCCGCCGTCCAGAACAAGCAGCTGGGCCAGGAGATCGGTCGCATCCCGATCGACTCCATCTACAGCCCGGTCCTCAAGGTCACCTACAAGGTCGAGGCGACCCGAGTCGAGCAGCGCACCGACTTCGACAAGCTCATCGTCGACGTCGAGACCAAGCAGGCCATGCGCCCGCGCGACGCCATGGCGTCCGCAGGCAAGACCCTGGTCGAGCTGTTCGGCCTGGCGCGCGAGCTCAACATCGACGCCGAGGGCATCGACATGGGCCCGTCCCCGACGGACGCCGCGCTCGCCGCCGATCTGGCGCTGCCGATCGAGGAGCTCGAGCTCACGGTCCGCTCGTACAACTGCCTCAAGCGCGAGGGCATCCACTCCGTGGGTGAGCTCGTCGCCCGCTCCGAGGCCGACCTGCTCGACATCCGCAACTTCGGTGCGAAGTCGATCGACGAGGTCAAGGCGAAGCTGGCCGGCATGGGCCTGGCCCTCAAGGACAGCCCGCCCGGATTCGACCCGACGGCCGCCGCCGACGCCTTCGGCGCCGACGACGACGCGGACGCCGGTTTCGTCGAGACCGAGCAGTACTGATCTTCCTCGTCCCCGGCGGCCGAGGCGCGACCTCGACCGCCGGACGGGTGCGCAGGACTTTCCCGGGGCAGCCGCCCCGGGGGAACTGACACCGGTACCTGACACGGCCGGTGCAGATATGAAGGAGTATCACCATGCCGCGTCCCGCAAAGGGTGCCCGTCTGGGCGGCAGCGCCGCGCACGAGAAGCACCTCCTCGCGAACCTCGCGAAGGCGCTCTTCGAGCACGGCCGCATCACCACCACCGAGGCCAAGGCCCGCCGCCTGCGTCCCTACGCCGAGCGTCTGGTCACCAAGGCCAAGAAGGGCGACATCCACAACCGTCGCCTGGTGCTGCAGACGATCACGGACAAGAGCATCGTGCACACGCTCTTCACCGAGATCGCCCCGCGCTACGAGAACCGCCCCGGTGGTTACACGCGCATCACCAAGATCGGCAACCGTCGTGGCGACAACGCCCCGATGGCCGTGATCGAGCTGGTCGAGGCCCTTACGGTCGCCCAGCAGGCCACCGGTGAGGCCGAGGCCGCCACCAAGCGCGCCGTCAAGGAGTCCGAGGCCAAGGCCGAGGCTCCCGCCGAGACCGAGGCTCCGGCCGAGGAGACCAAGGAGGCCTGATTCCCCGCCCGGGAATCGTGTCTGCTTGAACGGCTCTGAACGGGCCCGCCCCTTCCCGGGGCGGGCCCGTTCTGCGTTGTCCGGCGTTTTCGGCTTTCTGAGAGGATCGGTCACGTGAGTGACGAGGTGGAGCCCGGGCACGTCCGGGTACGGCTGGATTTGAGCTACGACGGCAAGGACTTCTCCGGCTGGGCGAAGCAGCGCGTGCTGCGGACCGTCCAGGGCGAGCTGGAGTCGGCGCTGCGGACCGTGATGCGGCTGTCCGAGCCGGTCGAGCTGACCGTGGCCGGGCGGACGGACGCGGGCGTGCACGCCCGCGGGCAGGTCGCGCAGTTCGACCTGGCCGAGGAGGTGTGGGCCGAGCACCACGACAAGCTGCTGCGCCGCCTCGCGGGGCGCCTGCCGCACGACGTACGGGTGTGGAGGGCCGCCGAGGCCCCCGCGGGCTTCAACGCGCGCTTCTCGGCGATCTGGCGCCGCTACGCGTACCGCGTGGGCGACCACCAGGCGGGCGTGGACCCGCTGCGCCGCGGGCACGTCCTGTGGCACCAGTGGCCCCTCGACGTGGACGCCATGAACGAGGCCGCCGCCCCGCTGCTCGGCGAGCACGACTTCGCCGCGTACTGCAAGAAGCGCGAGGGCGCGACGACCATCCGCACCCTCCAGCAGCTCAGCTGGGAGCGGGCCGAGGACGGCATCGTCACCGCCACCGTCCGGGCCGACGCCTTCTGCCACAACATGGTCCGCTCGCTGGTCGGCGCCCTGCTGCACGTCGGGGACGGCCACCGGCCGGTCGACTGGCCGGGGAAGGTGCTGGCGGCCGCCGTACGGGACTCCTCCGTGCACGTGGTCAAGCCGCACGGGCTGACGCTGGAGGAGGTCGGCTACCCGGCCGACGAACTGCTGGCCGCCCGCAGCAAGGAGGCGCGCAACGTGCGCACGCTGCCGGGCACGGGCTGCTGCTGAAACCCGGGTTCGCCGAGCTGTGATCTTCGCCGGAGGGCGGGTACTTCGCGCACCAACCCGGACGCTCGTCGAGGACACCGTCTGACCGGCCTCGGTGCGGGTCTGTGGGACCTGGCCCGCAAGCGCCGGGCCGCCTGAGGCGCAACCCGTTTGGGCTCCGGGTGGCCGGGCCGCGACAATGCCCCGCATGGGACATCTCGAAGCCAACCACCTGGAGTACTACCTTCCCGACGGGCGGGTCCTGCTCCCCGACGTCTCCTTCCGCGTGGGGGAGGGGTCGGTGGTGGCCCTGGTGGGGGCGAACGGCGCCGGCAAGACCACCCTGCTCAAGCTGATCTCCGGTGAGCTCCAGCCGCACGGCGGCGGGGTCGCCATCAGCGGCGGGCTCGGGGTGATGTCGCAGTTCGTGGGCTCGGTGCGGGACGAGACGACCGTACGGGACCTGCTGGTCTCGGTCTCGCAGCCGCGGATCCGGGAGGCGGCGAAGGCCGTGGACCGGGCCGAGGAGCTGATCCTCACCGTCGACGACGAGGCCGCGCAGATGGCGTACGCGCAGGCACTGAGCGACTGGGCCGACGTGCAGGGCTACGAGGCGGAGACGCTGTGGGACGTCTGCACCATGGCCGCCCTGGCCATTCCGTACGACAGCGCCCAGTTCCGCGAGGTGCGCACGCTCTCGGGCGGTGAGCAGAAGCGGCTCGTGCTGGAGGCGCTGCTGCGCGGGCCCGACGAGGTGCTGCTGCTCGACGAGCCGGACAACTACCTCGACGTCCCGGGCAAGCGGTGGCTGGAGGAGCAGCTGAAGGCCACCCGCAAGACGGTGCTGTTCGTCAGCCACGACCGGGAGCTCCTCACCCAGGCCGCCGAGAAGATCATCAGCCTGGAGGCGAGCCCGACGGGCAGCGACGTCTGGGTGCACGGCGCCGGCTTCGGCACGTACCACGAGGCCCGCAAGGAGCGCTTCGCGCGCTTCGAGGAGCTCAAGCGGCGCTGGGACGAGGAGCACGCCCGGCTCAGGGCGCTGGTGCTGCGGCTGCGCAACCAGGCGGCCTCCAGCCCCGACATGGCCTCGCGCTACCGGGCGATGCAGACCCGATTCCAGAAGTTCGAGGAGGCCGGCCCGCCGCCGGAGCCGCCGCGCGAGCAGGACATCCGGATGCGGCTCAAGGGCGGCCGCACCGGCGTGCGCGCGCTGACCGTGGAGAACCTGGAGCTCACGGGCCTGATGAAGCCCTTCTCGCTGGAGGTCTTCTACGGCGAGCGGGTCGCGGTGCTCGGTTCGAACGGCTCCGGCAAGTCGCACTTCCTGCGGCTGATGGCCGGCGAGGACGTCCAGCACACCGGCACGTGGAAGCTGGGCGCGCGCGTGGTCCCCGGCCACTTCGCGCAGACCCACGCCCACCCCGAGCTGTTCGGCCGCACCCTCGTCGACATCCTGTGGACGGAGGCCGCGAAGCCGCTCGGCGCGGCGATGGGCGCGCTGCGCCGGTACGAGCTGGAGCGCCAGGGGGACCAGCCGTTCGAGAAGCTGTCGGGCGGCCAGCAGGCGCGTTTCCAGATCCTGCTGCTGGAGCTGGCGGGCACGACGGCCCTGCTGCTGGACGAGCCGACGGACAACCTGGACCTGGAATCGGCCGAGGCGCTGCAGGACGGACTGGAGGCGTACGACGGAACTGTGTTGTGCGTCACACACGACCGGTGGTTCGCGCGCACATTTGACCGTTACCTGGTATTCGGTTCGGACGGTGTTGTGCGGGAGACTCAGGAGCCCGTCTGGGACGAACGTAGAGTCGAGCGGAAGCGCTAGGGGGCGGACCACCCCCTCGAGACAGTGAGGGGGAGGCGTTGTGGGGCTGCGCCCTGGCAACTGGCTGACGATGTGGGAGAACCGGGCCCCGGGGAACCGGGCCTCGGGGAACCGGGCCTCGGAGAACCGGGCCCCGGGGAACCGGCTGATGGACTGGCTGCTGCGGCCGGCCTCCCGGCCGTGGCAGTTCCTCTCGCTCGCCGTGATCCTGGGGATCGCCGTCTCCACGAGCCTGCGGGCGAACTGGGGCTCGGACAACGCCTTCGTGGTCAAGGCGGCGCAGACGCTGCTGGAGGGCGGGTCCCCGTACGAGGACAAGCGCTTCCTGTACCTGCCCAGCGCCGTGCTCATGGCCGTCCCGGAGGCAGTGCTCCCGCAGACCGCCCTGCGCTGGCTGCTGCCGGTGGGGATGTCGGGGCTGCTGGGCGCCGGCTGGCTGGCCGCGCTGCGGCTGTTCTCGGTGCCGCTGCGCTCGCGCTTCGCGGTGATCGGCTTCCCGGTCCTCGCCCTGGCCTACAAGCCGTACGTGAACCTGGTGCTGATCGGCAACTGGACCGCGATCTCGGCGGCCGCATTGCCGGTGGCGCTGCTGCTCGCGCACCGGCGGCACTGGGGCGCGGCCGGTCTGGTCGTCGGGCTGGCGATCGCCTGCAAGCCGATGCTGGTGCCGATCGGGCTGCTGTTCCTGCTGGCCCGGCGGTGGCGGGGACTGGCCGCGGCCGTGCTGGTGCCGCTGGGGCTCTCCCTGGCGGGGGCGCTGCTGATGCCGAGCCCGTCGCTGTTCTTCACCAAGACACTGCCGTTCCTGCTCAAGGGGCAGGACGCGTACGCCCTGCCCTGGGACGCCTCGCCGATCGCGGTGCTGCCGCGGCTGGGGGTGCCGGAGCCGGTGGCGGTGCTGGTCGCCTTCGCGGGGGCCGGGGCGGGGCTGTGGGCGGCCTGGACGCGCTGGCGCAGCGTCGGCGACGACGCTGACGGCGGCGAGCTGCGACTGGTGGAGACGGCCTGCATGGTGATGCTCGCCGCATTCCTCGTCTCGCGGCCGTCCTTCGACCACTACCTGCTGCTGGTGCTCCCGCTGCTGCTGGCGTCGGCGGTGCGCCCCGGCTCGATGCCGCGCTCGCCCTGGTTCTGGGCGGCCCTGGCCCCCCAGACGGCGGGGATCCCGTGGCCGTCGGAGCTGGACGCCAAGCGGCGCGCGTTCAAGGACTGCGCCACCCTGTGCGGGCTCGCGATCCTGCTGGCGCGTCGTGGACTGCTCTCCGGGCGGGTTACCCTGGAGCCGGTAACAACTGCGGGGTCCCCACCCAGGACCGAACCGGAGTGCGCCGCGGAGCCAGCAGAACCGGCATCGCGGACCGCGTTTTGACCCGTACGGGTCTGCTTGGGTATCCTGCTGGTTTGTTATGCGTATTGGCTTGCTCATTCTCACGTGAAAGGGCCTTGCGCGCGGTCCACCGGACCGATGACCAGCGGTTCACACGGGTTGCGTCCCCGATGTGGACGAGGGCTGTCGTGATCGTCCGTGGTGACCCTGTCAGGACCTTCCCGCTGGGCTAGCGCCCGTGGGATACCACCACTGAAGAAGCGAAGGCATACGCGTGCGTACGTTCAGCCCCAAGCCCGGCGACATCTCGCGCCAGTGGCTCGTCATCGACGCCCAGGACGTTGTCCTCGGCCGTCTGGCGACCCAGGTCGCTGCCCTTCTGCGGGGCAAGCACAAGCCGACCTACGCCCCCCACATGGACATGGGCGACTTCGTCATCGTCGTCAACGCCGACAAGGTTCACCTGTCCGGCAACAAGGCGACCCAGAAGATGGCGTACCGCCACTCCGGCTACCCGGGCGGCCTCCGCTCGGTGCGCTACGACGACCTTCTGGCGAACAACCCGGAGAAGGCCGTCGAGAAGGCCATCAAGGGCATGCTCCCCAAGAACACCCTGGGCCGTCAGATGCTGTCGAAGCTGAAGGTCTACTCGGGCGACCAGCACCCCCACGCTGCCCAGCAGCCGGTGCCGTTCGAGATCACCCAGGTCGCGCAGTAGTTCCGGCCACCCCCTAAGACGTAGAAAATTCTGAGGAGCATCGTGGCCGAGACCACCGCCGAGACGACCCCCGTCGACGAGTTCGAGGGCAACGTCGAGGAGTACACCAGCGAGTCTGAGGTCGTCGCCGAGGGCGACTACACCTCCGAGTCCCTTGCCGGCCGCTTCGGCGACCCCCAGCCGGCCGCCGGCCTGGGCCGTCGCAAGAACGCCATCGCCCGCGTCCGGATCGTTCCGGGCACCGGCAAGTGGAAGATCAACGGTCGTACCCTTGAGGACTACTTCCCCAACAAGGTGCACCAGCAGGAAGTCAACGAGCCGTTCAAGCTGCTCGAGCTGGACAACCGCTACGACGTCATCGCCCGCATCTCGGGTGGCGGCGTCTCCGGCCAGGCCGGCGCCCTGCGCCTGGGTGTGGCCCGTGCGCTGAACGAGGCGGACGTGGACAACAACCGCGCGGCGCTGAAGAAGGCCGGCTTCCTCTCCCGCGACGACCGTGCGGTCGAGCGCAAGAAGGCCGGTCTCAAGAAGGCCCGTAAGGCCCCGCAGTACAGCAAGCGTTAATCTGCGCCTGCTGTTCTGCAACGAAACCGCCCCGGCAGCACTCTCTGTGCTGCCGGGGCGGTTCGTTTCCCGCCACAAGCGGCAAACATCTGTCACATGCGGTCACAAGCGAAGCAGAAACTCGGGAGGACAACAGTGGGACGACTCTTCGGGACGGACGGTGTACGCGGCGTCGCCAATGCGGATCTGACGGCTGAGCTCGCGCTCGGCCTCTCCGTGGCGGCTGCCCATGTACTGGCCGAAGCGGGAACCTTCGCGGGCCACCGGGCCACCGCCGTGGTCGGCCGTGACCCCCGGGCCTCCGGCGAGTTCCTGGAGGCCGCGGTCGTCGCCGGCCTCGCGAGCGCGGGCGTGGACGTCCTGCGCGTCGGTGTGCTGCCCACCCCGGCGGTGGCGTATCTCACCGGTGCGCTGGGTGCCGACCTCGGCGTGATGCTCTCCGCCAGCCACAACGCCATGCCCGACAACGGGATCAAGTTCTTCGCGCGCGGCGGCCACAAGCTCGCCGACGAGCTGGAGGACCGGATCGAGTCCGTCTACGAAGAGCACCGCACCGGCGCCCCCTGGGACCGCCCGACCGGCTCCGGCGTGGGCCGGGTCTCCGACTACACGGAGGGCTTCGACAAGTACGTCGCCCACCTCATCGGGGTCCTCCCGAACCGCCTCGACGGCCTCAAGGTCGTCCTGGACGAGGCGCACGGCGCCGCCGCCTACGTCTCGCCCGAGGCCTTCACCCGGGCGGGGGCGGAGATCGTCACGATCGGCGCCGAGCCCGACGGCCTGAACATCAACGACGGCTGCGGCTCCACGCACCTGGGCCTGCTCAAGGCCGCCGTGGTCGAGCACGGCGCCGACCTCGGCATCGCGCACGACGGCGACGCGGACCGCTGCCTGGCCGTCGACGGCACCGGCGCGGAGGTCGACGGCGACCAGATCCTCGCCGTACTGGCCCTGGCCATGCGGGAGGCCGGCCAGCTGCGCGAGAACACCGTCGTCGGCACCGTGATGTCGAACCTCGGCTTCAAGCTGGCCATGGAGGCCGAGGGCATCCAGGTCGTGCAGACCGGGGTCGGCGACCGGTACGTGCTGGAGTCGATGAAGCAGCACGGCTACGCGCTGGGCGGCGAGCAGTCCGGCCACGTGATCGTCCTCGACCACGCGACGACCGGCGACGGCACGCTGACCGGCCTGCTCCTGGCGGCGCGGATCGCGGACACCGGCAGGCCCCTCGCCGAGCTGGCGGGCGTCATGACCCGGCTGCCGCAGGTGCTGATCAACGTCCCCGACGTGGACCGGTCCCGGGTGACGACCTCCGCCGAGCTGGCCGCGGCCGTCGCCGACGCCGAGCGCGAGCTGGGCTCGACCGGCCGGGTGCTGCTGCGTCCGTCCGGGACGGAGCCGCTCGTACGGGTGATGGTCGAGGCCGCCGACATCGAGCAGGCCCGCGCGGTCGCCGGCCGGCTCGCCGACGTCGTGAAGTCGGCGCTGGGCTGACCCCGCCGACCGTCGCACGCCTGCGGCCCCGTACCCGATCCGGGTCCGGGGCCGCAGGCGTACATCCGGGCGTCAGGTCTTGGCGCCGCGGATCCAGCGGCGCCGCTGGATCCGCCACAGGGCTTTTTGCGCCAGCAGGGTCAGGACGCCCGCCACGACGATGCCGCCCAGGTTCAGCAGCAGCTGCTCCGCCGATCCCCACATCTGGCCGAGGTCGCCGTAGCTCAGGGCCACGGCGGCGTTGGCGGCCGCCGGGACCGTGGTCACGGAGATCGCCACACCCACCAGGGCCCCGGACTTGGCCGAGGTCAGGGACAGTATTCCGGCGACCCCGGCGAGCAGCGCCACGATGAACGAGAACGGGTCCGGCTGCCAGATGAAGCTGGTGTTCGGCCGCGGGTCCTCCAGCATGCCCTTGTCGAACTGGCCCAGCGCGTCCATCGCCAGGCTGAACAGGGTGGTGACGGCGATCGCGGCCGCGAAGCCGATCAGCAGGGCGAGGAGGGAGCGCGCCGCCAGCCGGGGCGCGCGCTGCACCAGGGCGGTGCACACGCCCGCGAGCGGGCCGAACTCGGGGCCGACGGCCATGGCGCCCACGATCAGGACGGCGTTGTCGAGGACCACGCCGCAGGCGGCGATCATCGTCGCGATGATCATGAACGCGACGTAGGTGACGCTGAGGGTGGACTCCTCGTGCGTGGATTCGCTCAAGTGTTCCCACAGGACGGCGTCTGCGGGCTCGCCCGGCGCTTCTTCCTCGGCCGCGTCGGCCCGCTTGGACAGCGAGAGGTCGATGTTCTCGACGGCGATCGAGCCGTCCTCGGCGAGCCCGAGGGCCCGGAGCTCCTCCAGCAGTTCGTCCGCCGCCTCGCGCGCCACGTCGCACAGGACGAGGTCGCCGTGCGGCACCCGGGCGGCCCCGTGCAGGACGACGAGGTGGGTGGTGCCGACCGTCTTCTCGATGGCCGCGACCACCGCCTCGGTACGGTCGGGCGGCGCGATCAGGCGGAGATGCAGCATCCCCGCACCCTAGTGCTCAGAGTTTGCGCAGGCTCAGCTTCTGCACCTTGTGGTCGGGGCCCTTGCGGACGACCAGGGTGGCGCGGCCGCGGGTGGGGGCCACGTTCTCCAGCAGGTTGGGCCTGTTGATGGTCCGCCACATCGTCTGCGCGTACTCCACGGCCTCCTCCTCGGAGACCTGCGTGTACTTGCGGAAGTAGGAGAACGGGTTCTGGAAGGCGGTCGCGCGCAGCTTCCGGAAGCGGTTCAGGTACCAGCGCTCGATGTCCTCGGGCCGGGCGTCGACGTACACGCTGAAGTCGAAGTAGTCGGCGAGGCCGACGCGGGTGCGGCCGTCCTTGCCGGGGAGGGCCGGCTGGAGGACGTTCAGGCCCTCGACGATGAGGATGTCCGGGCGGCGTACGACGAGCTCCTCGCCCGGGACGATGTCGTAGATCAGGTGCGAGTAGACGGGGGCCCGGACCTCGTCCTTGCCGGCCTTGATGTCGGCGACGAAGCGGGTGAGCGCGCGGCGGTCGTAGGACTCGGGGAACCCCTTGCGGGAGGTGAGCCCGCGCCGCTGGAGCTCCTTCATCGGGTACAGGAACCCGTCCGTGGTGACCAGCTCCACGCGCGGGTGCTCGGGCCAGCGGGCGAGGAGCGCCTGGAGCAGGCGGGCCACGGTGGACTTGCCGACGGCGACGGACCCGGCGACCCCTATGACGAACGGGGTGCCCTGCTGGGCGCCGTGCCCGTTGCCCGCGTCGCCGAGGAAGGTGTTGAGGGTGCCGCGGAGGTTGCTGGTGGCGCCGACGTACAGGTTGAGCAGGCGGGAGAGCGGGAGGTAGACGTCGCGCACCTCGTCGAGGTCGATGACGTCGCCGAGTCCGCGCAGCCGCTCGACCTCGTCGGCGCTGAGCGGGAGCGGGGTCCGCTCGCGCAGGGCGCTCCACTCGGCACGGGTCAGGTCGACGTAGGGCGAGGTGTCCGGGCCGCGGCGGTGGGCCGGGCGCGGGTGGGACCCGTCCTGGCCGGTGCGCTCCATTGCGTTCTCCGGCGTGCTGCTTCGTGGCGGCGAAGTGATCACACCGCCATTGTCGGGGCTGGGGGGCTGTTGTGGGTTATGCGGTCGGTCACGTAGCGGTGCCGGTGGCCCCGGCGGGCCGGGGTTGTACGGGTCCGGATATCGATTCGAGGGTCGCGCAGTCTCGCGATGATCACGATTGGCGCGGGAACGCCCGGGAGGTCCGCCGGGCGGGCTACCGGCGCGTAGATTGTGGATCACCGCAGCCCTGACGCGCTCCCGGAACGGTGGAGCGCCCGTCGGGCTGTCCTTTCGCCGTTCCGTCGTCGTACTCCATGGGGGAGATCTTTCGTGCGTACCGCTCTTGTCCGCCGTACCGTCCTGACCGCGTCCGCGGTGTCCCTGGCCCTGCTGGCCACCGCCTGCGGGGGCGAGAAGACCGACGCCAAGGCGTCCGCGAGCGCCCCGGCGACGTCCGCCGCGCCCGCCGCCAAGGGCAAGACGGACGCGGAGCTCGGCGGCGTGATCGTGGTCCAGGCCGACCTGCCCGCGTACCTGGTCAAGGCCGCCACCGCGGAAGAGGTGGCGGCGGCGGGCGCCGTCACCAGCGACAAGCCGGAGTGCGCACCGCTCGTCAAGGCACAGTCCATGGCCCCGGTGGGCACCGCCGCGGGCCTCGCCCGGACGAAGGCCGTCGCCCTCGGCAAGGAGCCGGCGGCGAACGCCAGCGCCGAGGAGAAGCTGAAGGCCGGGCTGGACGCCCTGGGCGCCACCGCGACCTCCGTCACCCTCACCTCGTACGACGGCAAGGGCGCCGAAGAGGCCTTCGCCGCCCTCAAGACCGCGGGCACCGCCTGCGCCGGCGGCTACACCGGCAGCCAGCAGGGCGAGTCGCTCACGATCACCAAGGTGTCCCCGGGCGCGTCCGTCACCGGCGGCGACGAGGCACTCGCCTACACCATCGCGGCGGACGGGGACGGCACCAAGATCGGCATGGAGCTGGTGGTCGTCCGCAAGGGCAACACCCTGGCGACGTTCTCCGCGATAAGCCTGTCCGGTACCGCCGAGCAGCCGAAGCCCGTCGTCGACGCACAGGTCAAGAAGCTCGGCTGACGCTGACTCGGAAAGTGCCGTCGGCCCCGCCCGGTGAAGTCCACCGGGCGGGGTTTTCGTCTTCTTCAGGTACCGGGCAGAGGGCCGACTACGGCGTACCCTGCCGCCTATGTGCGGAATTGTGGGTTACGTGGGAGCGCAGTCGGCGCTCGATGTGGTCATCGCCGGACTCAAGCGGCTGGAGTACCGCGGCTACGACTCGGCGGGGATCGCCGTGCTCGCCGACGGTGGGCTGGCCTCCGTCAAGAAGGCCGGAAAGCTGGTCAACCTGGAGAAGGAGCTGGTCGGGCACCCGCTGCCGGCCGGCTCCACGGGACTGGGGCACACCCGGTGGGCGACCCACGGCGGGCCCACCGACGCCAACGCACACCCGCACCTCGACAACACGGGGCGCGTGGCCGTCGTGCACAACGGCATCATCGAGAACTTCGCCGCGCTCCGCGCCGAACTGGCCGAGCGCGCGCACCGGCTGGACTCCGAGACGGACACCGAGGTCGTGGCGCACCTGCTCGCCGAGCACTTCGCGGCCACCGGGGACCTCGCCGAGGCGATGCGGCAGGTGTGCCGGCGCCTGGAGGGCGCCTTCACGCTGGTCGCGGTGCACGCCGACGAGCCGGACGTGGTGGTCGGCGCGCGCCGGAACTCGCCCCTGGTGGTGGGCGTCGGCGAGGGGGAGAACTTCCTCGCCTCGGACGTGGCCGCGTTCATCGCCCACACCCGGGCGGCGATCGAGCTGGGGCAGGACCAGGTCGTCGAGCTCCGCCGCGACGGCGTCACGGTGACCAACTTCGACGGCACGGCCGCGTCGGTGCGGGCGTACCACGTGGACTGGGACGCCTCGGCGGCCGAGAAGGGGGGCTACGACTACTTCATGCTCAAGGAGATCGCCGAGCAGCCGAAGGCCGTCGCCGACACCCTGCTGGGCCGCATCGACGCGAACGGCTCGCTGACCCTGGACGAGGTGCGCATCCCCGTCTCGGTGCTCCGGGAGGTCGACAAGGTCGTGATCGTGGCGTGCGGTACGGCCTACCACGCGGGCATGATCGCGAAGCTGGCCATCGAGCACTGGACCCGAATCCCGTGCGAGACGGAGCTGGCGAGCGAGTTCCGCTACCGCGATCCGATCCTGGACCAGCGGACGCTGGTGGTCGCGATCTCGCAGTCCGGCGAGACCATGGACACCCTGATGGCGCTGCGGCACGCGCGCGAGCAGGGGGCCAGGGTGCTGGCCGTCTGCAACACGAACGGTTCCACGATCCCGCGCGAGTCGGACGCCGTGCTGTACACGCACGCCGGTCCGGAGGTGGCCGTCGCCTCCACCAAGGCGTTCCTGACCCAGCTGGTCGCCTGCTACCTCGTCGCGCTGTACCTGGGGCAGGTGCGCGGTACGAAGTGGGGCGACGAGATCGAGACGGTCGTCCGGGAGCTGTCGGACATCGCCGCGGCCGTGGACACCGTGCTGGAGACGATGGAGCCCGTACGGGAGCTCGCGCGCTCCCTCGTGGACAAGAACACGGTGCTCTTCCTGGGGCGGCACGTCGGCTACCCGGTGGCGCTGGAGGGCGCGCTCAAGCTCAAGGAGCTGGCGTACATGCACGCCGAGGGCTTCGCGGCGGGCGAGCTGAAGCACGGGCCGATCGCGCTGATCGAGCAGGACCTGCCGGTGGTGGTGATCGTGCCGTCGCCGAAGGGCCGCTCGGTGCTCCACGACAAGATCGTGTCGAACATCCAGGAGATCCGGGCCCGCGGGGCGCGGACCATCGTGATCGCTGAGGAGGGCGACGAGGCGGTCGTCCCGTACGCCGACCACCTGATCCGGATCCCCGCGACGCCGACGCTGCTCCAGCCACTGGTGGCGACGGTGCCGCTGCAGGTCTTCGCCTGCGAGCTGGCGACCGCGCGGGGCAACGAGGTGGACCAGCCGCGTAACCTCGCCAAGTCGGTGACGGTGGAGTAGCGGGGCAGTGGGGTAGTCGTTGTGATCATCGGTGTGGGGATCGACGTCGCGGAGATCGACCGGTTCGGCGCGGCGCTGGAGCGGACGCCGAACCTGGCGCGGCGGCTCTTCGTCGACGCCGAGCTGACGCTGCCGAGCGGCGAGCGGCGCGGAACCGCCTCGCTCGCCGCCCGGTTCGCGGCCAAGGAGGCGCTCGCCAAGGCGCTCGGCGCGCCCGGCGGGATGCTGTGGACCGACGCCGAGGTGTACGTGGAGGAGTCCGGGCGGCCGCGGCTGCGGGTGTCCGGGACGGTCGAGGCGAGGGCGCTGGCGCTGGGCGTGACGTCGTGGCACATCTCGCTGAGCCACGACGCGGGGGTCGCCTCAGCCGTGGTGATCGCCGAGGGGCAGTAGCCGGGGGCGGTGGCCGAGGGGTGTGAGCCGCGCCGGTCGGGCAGGCTGGGGGCCATGCGTACTGCTTACAGCGTGGAGACCGTACGGGCCGCCGAGCGGGAGCTGATGGCCCGGCTGCCCGAGGGCGCCCTGATGCAGCGGGCGGCGGCCGGGCTGGCCGCCGTCTGCGCGGGGCTGCTGGCCCGGCGGCCGGGGCGGGTCTACGGGGCGCGCGTCGTGCTGCTGGTGGGGCCGGGCGACAACGGGGGCGACGCGCTGTACGCCGGCGCGCGCCTGGCCCGGCGCGGGGCCGGGGTGACGGCGGTGCCGATGGATCCGCAGCGGATGCACGCGGGCGGGCTCGCGGCGCTGCGGGCCGCCGGCGGCCGGGTGGCGGACGCCGTCCCCGCGCGGCCGGACCTGGTACTGGACGGGCTGCTCGGGATCGGCGGGCGGGGCGGGCTGCGGCCGGCGGCCGCGGCGCTGGCGGAGCAGGTCCCGCCGGGGGTCCCGGTGGTCGCCGTGGACCTGCCGAGCGGGGTGGACGCGGACACCGGGGAGGTGGCGGGCCCGGCGGTGACCGCCGACGTGACGGTGACGTTCGGGGCGTACAAACCCGGACTGCTCATCGACCCGGGGGCCTCGCGGGCGGGCGCCGTGCACCTGGTGGACATCGGGCTGGCCCTGGACGAGCCGGACACCGAGGCCCTGCAGCACGCCGACGTCGCGGCGCTGCTGCCGGAGCCGGGGGCGTCGAGCGACAAGTACCGGCGGGGCGTGGTCGGCATCGTCGCCGGGTCCGCGCAGTACCCAGGCGCGGCGGTGCTGGCCGTGGCCGGGGCGCTGCGGGGCGGTGCGGGCGCGGTGCGGTACGTGGGCCCGGAGGCGGCCGCGGACGCGGTGCTCACGCGGTACCCGGAGACGCTGATCGGGCGCGCCCGGGTGCAGGCCTGGGTGGTCGGGCCGGGGCTGGGGGAGGGGCGCGCGGGCGAGGTCGCGGGGCTGCTGGCCGAGGACGTGCCGGTACTGGTCGACGCGGACGGGCTGCGGGGGCTGGACGCGGGGGTGCTGCGGGCCCGTTCCGCCCCGACCCTGCTGACCCCGCACGCGGGGGAGGCGGCGGCCCTGCTGGGGGTGTCGCGGGAGTCGGTGGAGGCGGGGCGGCTGGGGTCGGTACGGGCGCTGGCGGAGCGGTACGGGGTGGCGGCGCTGCTGAAGGGCTCCACGACGCTGGTCGCCTCCGGCGGGGGCGCGGTTCCCGTACGGGTCAACCCGACCGGGACCCCGTGGCTGGCCACCGCCGGGAGCGGGGACGTGCTGTCCGGGCTGGCCGGTGCGCTGCTGGCGGGCGGGCTGTCCGGGGCGGACGCGGGGGCGGTGGCGGCGTACCTGCACGGGCTCGCGGGGCGGCGGGCCGCGTCCGGGGCGCCGGTGCTGGCGCAGGAGGTGGCGCAGGCTTTGCCGGGCGCGTGGCGGGACGTCCGCACGCCGTGACGCCCCGGCGGGGGGTGGGGGCGGGCCGGTGCCGGGCCGTGCCGTGCCGGGCCGTGCCGGGGCGGGGCCGGTGCCTGCGGCCGGGCATCGGGGCTCCGCCCCGGGCCCCGCGCCTCAAACGCCGGCGGGGCTGGATGTGGCTGCGGGTCGTGGTGGGTGTGCCGGTGGGCGGTCCGCGGGGCTCCGCCCCGGGCCCCGCGGGTCAATACCCGGCGGGGCCGGATGTGGCCCCCGGCGGGGTTTTACGGCGCGTAACCGGGGTCTGAGAGACTGTGGGCGATGAACGAGACACCGACGCGCGTGTACGCCGAGATCGATCTTGATGCCGTACGGGAGAACGTGCGCGCCCTGCGCGAGCGGGCGCCCCGGGCCGAGTTGATGGCCGTGGTCAAGTCGAACGCCTACGGGCACGGAGCCCTGGAGTGCGCCCGGGCAGCCCGGGAGGCCGGTGCCACCTGGCTCGGGACCGCCACCCCCGAGGAGGCGCTCGCGTTGCGCGCCGCCGGGATCCAGGGGCGGATCATGTGCTGGCTGTGGACCCCCGGCGGGCCCTGGCGCGAGGCGGTCGAGGCCGACGTCGACGTGTCCGTGAGCGGGATGTGGGCCCTGGACGAGGTGCGCGCCGCCGCGCGCGCGGCCGGGCGTACCGCGCGCATCCAGCTCAAGGCCGACACCGGCCTCGGCCGCAACGGCTGCCAGCCCGCCGACTGGGCGGAACTGGTCGGCGCCGCCGTGGCCGCGCAGGCCGAGGGGACCGTCCAGGTCACCGGCGTCTGGTCGCACTTCGCCTGCGCCGACGAGCCCGGCCACCCCTCCATCCAGCTCCAGCTCACCGCCTTCCGCGACATGCTCGCGTACGCCGAGAAGGAGGGCGTGGACCCCGAGGTACGGCACATCGCCAACTCGCCGGCCACGCTCACCCTCCCCGAGTCCCACTTCGACCTGGTGCGCTGCGGGGTCGCCGTCTACGGCGTGTCGCCCGCGCCCGAGCTCGGCACGCCCGCCCAGCTCGGCCTGCGGCCGGCGATGACGCTCAGGGCCTCCCTCGCGCTGGTCAAGACCGTCCCCGCCGGGCACGGCGTGAGCTACGGCCACCACTACGTCACCGACGCCGAGACCACCCTCGCCCTGATCCCGGCCGGTTACGCCGACGGCATCCCGCGGCACGCCTCCGGCCGCGGGCCGGTGCTCGTCGGCGGCACCGTCCGCCACGTCGCCGGGCGCGTGGCCATGGACCAGTTCGTGGTCGACCTAGGCTCCGACACGGCCCGCGTCGGCGACGAGGCCGTCATCTTCGGCGACGCGGAGCGGGGCGAACCCACCGCCGAGGACTGGGCACAGGCCGCGGACACCATCGCGTATGAGATCGTCACCCGTATCGGGGGGCGCGTGCCCCGGGTGTACCTGGGCGGCTGAGGCCGAGTGAGGGCGGCGGCGTGAGCGAGAACTGGCGCAAGGCCGGCTGGGCCGGAGCCGCCATCGGCGTGATGGCGGCGGGCGCGGCGGCCGGTGTCGCCGTCGAGCGGATCACCGTCGGGCGAGGCATGCGCATGAAGGCGCGCCTGGCCCTCGACGCGGCCGGGGACTACGGCTCCCTGCGCGGCACCGAGGGCACCTGCCGCGCCGAGGACGGCACCGAGCTCTACTACGAGGTCGACGAGGTGCCGGGCGACGCGGCGGCCAAGCGCCGGCTGCGCCGCAAGCCGGCGCCCCCGGCCACCGTCGTGTTCTGCCACGGCTACTGCCTCGGCCAGGACTCCTGGCACTTCCAGCGCGCCGCGCTGCGCGGGGTGGTCCGCGCCGTCTACTGGGACCAGCGCAGCCACGGCCGCAGCGCGCGCGGCCTCGCCCAGGCGGACGGCGAGCCGGTGACCATCGAGCAGCTGGGCCGGGACCTGAAGGCCGTCATCGACGCCACCGCCCCCGAGGGCCCGCTGATCCTCGTCGGCCACTCGATGGGCGGCATGACCATCATGGGACTGGCCGAGCTGTTTCCCGACCTGGTGCGCGAGCGCGTCGTCGGCGTGGCCCTGGTCGGCACGTCCAGCGGCCGCCTCGGCGAGGTGACGTACGGGCTGCCCGCGGTTGGCCTGGGCGCGGTGCGCCGGTTCCTGCCGGGCGTGCTCAAGGCCCTCGGCTCGCAGGTGGAGCTGGTGGAGAAGGGCCGGCGGGCCACCGCCGACCTCTTCGCGGGCATGATCAAGATGTACTCGTTCGGCTCCCGCGACGTCGATCCGGGCGTCGCGCGCTTCGCGGAGCGCCTCATCGAGGCCACCCCGATCGACGTGGTCGCGGAGTTCTACCCGGCCTTCCAGACCCACGACAAGACCGTGGCCCTCCAGCGGTTCGCGGACATCCCGGTCACCGTCATCGCGGGGGACCGGGACATGATCACCCCGCTCGCGCACAGCGAGGCCATCAAGGAGACGCTGCCGGGCGCCGAGCTGGCGGTCCTGGAGTCCGCCGGGCACCTGATGATGCTGGAGCAGCCGGAGACGGTGACCCGGCTGCTCACCGAGCTGCTGGCCCGCACCGGCGCGGTCCCGGCCCCGGCAGCGGCTAACGTTGGCGGGCATGGAAGAAGTACCGCTGGAAGCGCCGCGAGGCCCGGCCCCGGCAGCTGAGGCCGGCGTCCGCGCCGAAACCCTGATCACCGTCGACTCCCCGGACGCCATGCGCGAGCTGGGCCTCAGGATCGCGGGGCTGCTGCGCCCCGGCGACCTCGTGCTGCTGACCGGCGAGCTGGGCGCCGGCAAGACGACCCTGACCCGCGGCCTCGGAGAGGGCCTGGGCGTGCGCGGGGCCGTGACCTCGCCGACCTTCGTGATCGCCCGGGTGCACCCGCCGCTGGGCGACGGTCCGGCGCTCGTGCACGTGGACGCGTACCGCCTGGGCGGCGGGCTGGACGAGATGGAGGACCTGGACCTCGACGTCTCGCTGCCCGAGTCCGTGGTCGTCGTGGAGTGGGGCGACGGCAAGGTCGAGGAGCTCTCGGACGACCGGCTGCACGTGGTGATCGAGCGGGCCGTCGGCCACGAGGAGGTCCTGGACGACGTGCGGCAGGTATCGGTCCGGGGGATCGGTGCCCGCTGGGGCGGCGGCGCCGGGCTGGAAGCCCTCGCGGGAGCCCTGTCGGAGTAGCGGCCGGGGCGACGGCCGGGACAAACGTGCCGACAACTCGTCGGGGAGATATTGCGCTGGTGGCGGCGCTCGTGGTGACATGGTACCGAGAGTTTCTTAGGTATGCCTAAGTGCGGCGTTCCCGGGTCCCAGGAGGCACCATGCCGGCACCAGCAGGAGCACAGCGCCAACCCCGTCCGTCCGCCGTGTCCATGCGGGCGCTGCTCGCCGCGGGGGCGGCTGCCACCGCCGTCTCGACGCCCCCGGCGCGGGGTCACGCGCCCGACGCGTCCGCGCCGGAGGGCGCCGTACGGGAACAGGCCGCTCCGGAGTCCGAAGCGGCCTGAGTAGCACGTTGGGGTGAATCGGCGGACGGGCGGGAGCGGGGCGCCGCCCGGTCCGCGGGACGCGACCGCGTCAGGGGACGACGACCACCTTGGAGCTGATCGTCGCGAAGGCCCACATCGCGTCGCCGTCGGCGCGCGTCATGCGGATGCCGCCGGTCCTCTTGGCGGGGTCCGGAGCCGGGGTCGCGCCGTCCACGCGGGCGCTGAAGCCGAGCACGATGCCCTCGACGCTCGCGAAGCGCACCACGTGCTCGATCGGGACCCCGTCCGAGCCGGTGACGGCGCCCGATCGGGACCCCACCGCGTAGGTGCCGACCGCGGGGTGCACCGTACTGGGGACCACCGTGAACGTCTTCGGGGGCTGCGCCGGGTCGCCGACCAGCCACACCCGCTTCTGCCCCACCGAGTACACGACCCGCACGCCGGTGCCGGAGCCCTCGGGCACGGCCGCCGGCTTCGAGGGGTCCTGCTTCGCGGCGGGCTGGCTCGCGGCGGGCGCCGGTACCTGCGGGGCGGCCTGCGGGACGCGCGGGGGCGCCGACGCCGAGGCCTGGTAGCCGAGGAAGCCGACGGCGGCGATCGCCGCGGCGGTGAGCCCGGCCACGATTCCCGAGCTGCTGCGTGCCACCTTGCTCCACCTCTCGCGCCTGACCCCGTTGGGTACCTCGGTCGAAAGGTAGCAGCCGGGCCGCTCCGCGACCGGCCGCGAAGGGCCGGGGCCCCGGAGTCGTAGGCTGTTCGCGTGCTCTTGCTCGCTGTAGATACCGCCACGCCCGCCGTCACCGTCGCCCTGCACGACGGCGAGTCCGTCCTCGCCGAGTCCCACCAGGTCGACGCCCGCCGCCACGGGGAGCTGCTGCTGCCCTCCGTGGACAAGGTGCTCGCCGAGGCCGGCCGCACGCTCGACGCCGTCACCGGCATCGTCGTCGGCGTCGGCCCCGGCCCGTACACGGGGCTGCGCGTCGGCCTGGTCACCGCCTCCACCTTCGCCGCCGTCCTCGGCGTGCCGGTGCACGGCCTGTGCACCCTGGACGGCCTCGCGTACGCCGCCGGCGCCGCCGGGATCGAGGGCCCCTTCACCGTCGCCACCGACGCCCGGCGCAAGGAGGTCTACTGGGCCCGGTACGAGGACCCCCTCACGCGCGTCGGCGAGCCCGCCGTGGACCGCCCCGCCGACATCGCCGAGCAGGTCGCGGGCCGCCCCGCGGTCGGCCAGGGCGCGCTGCTCTACCCCGAGGTCTTCCCGGACGCGCGCGCCCCCGAGCACCAGTCGGCCGCCGCCCTCGCGGCCCTGGCCGCGCGGCGCCTGGCCGCCGGGGAGGCGTTCCTGCCGCCCACCCCCCTCTACCTGCGCAGGCCCGACGCGCAGGTGCCCAAGAACTACAAGGTGGTCACCCCCCAGTGACGGCCGCCGCCCCCGCCTGCGACGTCGTCCTGCGCGACATGCGCTGGTGGGACATCGGGCCCGTGCTGGAGCTGGAGCACGAGCTGTTCCCCGAGGACGCCTGGTCGGCCGGCATGTTCTGGTCCGAGCTGGCCCACGCGCGCGGTCCGCGGGCCACGCGCCGCTACCTCGTCGCCGAGGACGGCCGGGGCCGCCTGGTGGGCTACGCCGGGCTCGCCGCCGCCGGCGACCTGGCCGACGTACAGACCATCGCGGCGGCCCGCGACCAGTGGGGCACCGGGCTCGGCGCCCGGCTGCTGACCGAACTGCTGCGCGCCGCCACCGCGTTCGAGTGCGCCGAGGTGCTGCTGGAGGTACGGGTGGACAACACCCGCGCCCAGAAGCTCTACGAGCGCTTCGGCTTCGAGCCCATCGGCTTCCGCCGCGGCTACTACCAGCCCGGCAACGTCGACGCGCTCGTCATGCGACTGACCGACCCCGCACAAGCACGAACTGAGAGCAGTGAGAGCAATGGCTGACGAACCGCTCGTCCTCGGAATCGAGACCTCCTGCGACGAGACCGGCGTCGGCGTCGTCCGCGGCACGACCCTGCTCGCGGACGCCATCGCCTCCAGCGTCGACGAGCACGCCCGCTTCGGCGGCGTCGTGCCCGAGGTCGCCTCCCGGGCCCACCTGGAGGCGATGGTCCCGACCATCGAGCGCGCCCTGAAGGAGGCCGGGGTCAGCGCCCGCGACCTCGACGGGATCGCCGTCACGGCGGGCCCCGGGCTCGCGGGGGCGCTGCTGGTGGGCGTCTCGGCGGCCAAGGCGTACGCGTACGCGCTGGGCAAGCCGCTGTACGGGGTCAACCACCTGGCCTCGCACATCTGCGTGGACCAGCTGGAGCACGGGCCACTGCCGGAGCCGACCATGGCGCTGCTGGTGTCCGGCGGGCACTCCTCGCTGCTGCTGGCCCCCGACATCACCTCCGACGTACGGCCGCTGGGCGCGACCATCGACGACGCGGCCGGCGAGGCCTTCGACAAGATCGCGCGCGTGCTCCAGCTGGGCTTCCCGGGCGGCCCGGTCATCGACCGGCTCGCGCGTGAGGGTGACCCGAAGGCGATCAGCTTCCCGCGCGGGCTGACCGGGCCGCGCGACGCGGCGTACGACTTCTCCTTCTCGGGGCTGAAGACGGCCGTCGCCCGCTGGATCGAGGCGAAGCGGAAGGCCGGCGAGGACGTGCCGGTGCGCGACGTGGCGGCGTCCTTCCAGGAGGCCGTCGTGGACGTGCTGACCCGCAAGGCCGTCCGGGCCTGCAAGGACGAGGGCGTCGACCACCTGATGATCGGTGGCGGGGTGGCGGCGAACTCGCGGCTGCGCGCGCTCGCCCAGGAGCGGTGCGAAGCCGCGGGGATCGTCCTGCGGGTGCCGCGGCCGGGCTTGTGCACGGACAACGGGGCGATGGTCGCGGCCCTGGGCGCGGAGATGGTCAAGCGCAACCGGGCGCCCTCGGACTGGGACCTGTCGGCGGACTCCTCGCTGCCCGTGACCGACCCGCACGTGCCGGGCGCGGGGCACGACCACGACCATGACCACGCGGAGGGCCAGGGCCAGGGCCATGGTCACGCGCACGGACACGGGCACTCCCACGATCACGTGCACGAGCTGAGCAAGGACAACCTGTACTCATGAGCACCGTCGCGCTGATGTGGGAGGCCCGGGCCGCCGACGGGCGGGGCAACGAGCTGCTGGAGTGGGCCCGTTCGCAGGTCCTGGCCCGGGAGCCGGTGCGCCGCGAGGTGTTCCGGGCGCCGCAGGACCGGGTGCTCGTGATCACCTGGTGGGAGGCGGCCGAAGGCGTCGCGGCGGAGCTGCCCGAACTGCCGGAGCCCGCGGCCGACCTGATCACGCGGGCGGTGCACCGCTGGCGGTTCGAGTCGGTGGAGGTCGGCGGGGGCTGACCCGCCCGGCCCGGGCCGCCCGGTCATGGTTCCGGCCGCCGGTCAGCGCGGGTGCCGGGCCGCCGGTACCGGGGCGGGCGAGCCGATCAGCATCGACGGGGCCCCCGCGACCCGGGTCAGGAAGACGGTCGCGGAGTTCGGCCCCTGCGGCTTGACCTTCCGGCGCAGCTCCTCGGGCTCGATGGCGGAACCGCGCTTCTTCACGGTCAGGATGCCGACCCCGCGCTCGCGCAGCAGCGCCTTCAGCTTCTTGAGGCCGAACGGCAGCACGTCGGTGATCTCGTACGCCGTCGCGTACGGGGTCGCCCGCAGCTCGTCGGCGGTGACGTAGGCGATGGTCGGGTCGATCAGCCGGCCGTCCAGCTGCTCGGCGACCTCGGCGACGAGGTGGGCGCGGATGACGGCGCCGTCGGGCTCGTAGAGCCACCGGCCGACCGGCCCCGCCTCCGGGTCGGGGAGCGGGGCGGACGTGCACAGCGCGCGCGGGCCCGGCAGCAGGGTGGCGCGGATCGTGCCGGGCGCCGTGCCGAACCAGAGCACGGCCTCCTTGACGTCCCCGTGGTCGGAGATCCACTCGGCCTCGGCCTCGGCGGGCACCGCCTCGTGCGGGATGCCGGGGGCGATCTTGACGGCGGCGTACCGCGCCGCGCGGGCCGTCTCCACGGCCCACGACAGGGGCGGCGAGTAGGACTCGGGGTCGAAGATGCGGCCGCGCCCCCCGCGCCGGGCCGGGTCGATGAACACGGCGTCGTACGCGGACACGTCCACGTCCGTCACGTCCGCCTCCCGGACCTCGATCAGGTCCGCCAGGCCCAGGGCCTCGGCGTTGGCCCGCGCCACGGCCACGGTCAGCGGGTCGCGGTCCACCGCCAGCACCCGGATGCCGAGCCGTGCCAGGGCCAGGGCGTCCCCGCCGATGCCGCAGCACAGGTCGGCGACGCTGCGCACGCCGAGGGCGGCGAGCCGCTCGGCGCGGTACGAGGCCACCGAGGCGCGGGTGGCCATCTCGCCGCCGCCGGGGGTGAAGAACATCCGGTAGGCGTCCTCCTCGCCGAACTTCGCCACCGCGCGCTGCCGCAGCCGGGCCTGCCCCAGCGCGGCGGAGACCAGCCCGGCGGGGTGCTCGCGGCGCAGCCGGGTGGCGAGCGCCAGCTCCTGGGCGGGGTCGTGGTCGCGGAGCGAGGCGAGGAGGGCGGTGCCCTCGGGGGCGAGGAGGGCGGCGAAGTCTTCGGGGGTCACGGGTCCATTGTCGGCGACGGCACGCCCCCGGTGCCCCGAGGCGGCATCCGACCCCCGGTCCCCCGAGGCGGCCGCCGACCACCGGATCCCCCCCACCGCCACGGCCCCCGCGCCCCGCACGCCGCCGGGGGGCCCGCGTACGGGGTCGCTCGGGGCGCGCGGCGCGGGCCGCCGTGCGCAGCGGTCCGCGCCGCGGGTCAGGCGTCCACGTACGTCGCGAGGTGCTGTCCGGTGAGGGTGGAGCGGTCGGCGACCAGGTCGGCGGGGGTGCCCTCGAAGACGATCCGGCCGCCCTCGTGGCCGGCGCCCGGACCGAGGTCGACGATCCAGTCGGCGTGCGCCATGACGGCCTGGTGGTGCTCGACGACGATGACCGACTTGCCGGAGTCGACGAGCCGGTCGAGCAGGCCGAGCAGCTGCTCGACGTCGGCGAGGTGCAGCCCGGCGGTCGGCTCGTCGAGCACGTACACGCCGCCCTTCTCCGCCATGTGCGTGGCCAGCTTGAGCCGCTGCCGCTCGCCGCCGGACAGCGTGGTGAGCGGCTGGCCGAGGCTGAGGTAGCCCAGCCCGACGTCGGCGAGCCGGCGCAGGATCGCGTGCGCCGCGGGGGTGCGCGCCTCACCGGAGCCGAAGAACTCCTCCGCCTCGGTCACCGGCATCGCGAGCACCTCGCTGATGTCGCGGCCGCCGAAGCGGTACTCCAGTACCGAGGCCTCGAACCGCTTCCCGTCGCACTCCACGCAGGTGGTGGCCACTCCGGCCATCATCCCCAGGTCGGTGTAGAGCACGCCGGCGCCGTTGCAGCCGGGGCAGGCGCCCTCGGAGTTGGCGCTGAACAGCGCCGGCTTCACCCCGTTGGCCTTGGCGAACGCCTTGCGGATCGGGTCGAGCAGCCCGGTGTACGTCGCCGGGTTGCTCCGCCGCGAGCCGCGGATCGGCTCCTGGCCGACCGCCACCACGCCCTTGCCCGCGTCCCCGGACCGCCGGGGCAGCGACCCGTGCACGAGCGAGCTCTTGCCGGAGCCGGCGACGCCGGTGACGACCACGAGGACCCCGAGCGGGATGTCGACGTCGACGTCCCGCAGGTTGTGGGCGTTCGCACCGCGGATCTCCAGCGTGCCGGTGGGCTCGCGCACCGTCTTCTTCAGGGCGGCCCGGTCGCCGAAGTGGCGGCCGGTGACGGTGCCGCTGCTGCGCAGCTCCTCGACGCCGCCCTCGAAGCAGACGGTGCCGCCGGCCGTACCGGCGCCGGGGCCGAGGTCGACGACGTGGTCCGCGATGACGATCGTCTCCGGCTTGTGCTCGACGACGAGCACCGTGTTGCCCTTGTCCCGCAGCCGCAGCAGGAGGCCGTTCATCCGCTGGATGTCGTGCGGGTGCAGGCCGACGGTCGGTTCGTCGAAGACGTACGTGGTGTCGGTGAGCGAGGAGCCGAGGTGGCGGATCATCTTGACGCGCTGCGCCTCCCCGCCCGACAGGGTGCCCGACGGCCGGTCGAGGGAGAGGTAGCCCAGCCCGATCTCCACGAACGAGTCGAGGGTCTGCCGCAGCGTGGCGAGCAGCGGCGCCACCGAGGGCTCGTCGACGCCGCGGATCCACGCGGCGAGGTCGCTGATCTGCATCGCGCACGCGTCGGCGATGCCGACCCCGGCGATCCGCGACGACCGGGCCGCCTCGCTGAGCCGGGTGCCGTCGCAGTCGGGGCAGGCCGTGAAGGTGACCGCCCGGTCCACGAACGCCCGGATGTGCGGCTGCATCGCCTCCCGGTCCTTGGAGAGGAAGGACTTCTGGATCTTCGGGATCAGCCCCTCGTAGGTGAGGTTCACGCCCTCGACCTTGACCTTGGTCGGCTCCCGGT
Source organism: Streptomyces sp. NPDC058619 (assembly GCF_042717785.1). Classification (NCBI taxonomy): domain Bacteria; kingdom Bacillati; phylum Actinomycetota; class Actinomycetes; order Kitasatosporales; family Streptomycetaceae; genus Streptomyces; species Streptomyces sp. NPDC058619. Next base: position 204,524 of record NZ_JBHXQN010000001.1, on the reverse strand, counting down.
ACAGGAAGTCCTGCATCTCCTTCTTGGTGAACTTGCGGATCGGCTTCTCCGGGTCGAGGAAGCCCGACTCGGCGTAGGTCCGCACGGTCCACCAGCTGTCCGACTTCCAGCCGGGGATGGTGAACGCGCCCTCGGCGATCGACTTGGAGTCGTCGTAGAGCTGGGTGAGGTCGATGTCGGAGACCGTGCCGCGGCCCTCGCACCGCGTGCACATGCCGCCGGTGCGGGTGAAGGTCTGCTTCACGGTCCGGCTGGCGGCGCCGCGGTCGACCGTGACCGCGCCGCTCGCCCGGACCGAGGCGACGTTGAAGGAGAAGGCGTTGGGCGAGCCGATGTGCGGCGTGCCGAGCCGGCTGAAGAGGATGCGCAGCATCGCGTTGGTGTCGGTGGCGGTGCCCACGGTGGAGCGGGTGTCGGCGCCGAGGCGCTGCTGGTCGACGATGATCGCCGTCGTCAGCCCTTCGAGCACGTCCACCTCGGGCCGCGCGGGCGTCGGCATGAAGCCCTGCGCGAAGGCGCTGTACGTCTCGTTGACCATCCGCTGCGACTCCGCGGCGATCGTGCCGAACACCAGGGAGCTCTTGCCGGAGCCGGAGACGCCGGTGAACACCGTCAGACGGCGCTTGGGGATCTCGACGCTGACGTCCTTGAGGTTGTTCACGCGCGCGCCGTGCACGCGGATCAGGTCGTGTCCGTCGGCGGCGTGCGGGGCGGGCGACCGCGGGTCCGTCCTCTTGGCCTTGCTCATCCTGTCCTGTCTCTCCATCACTGTGGGGCGGGGGCTGACCGCGCGCGGACTGCCGGCCGCGCGCGCTCCGGCGCCGGCGGGGGGCGCCGGCGAGCGGCGCCGGCTGGGGTCCTACCGCTTGCGGGCCTGGGTGAAGCGGAGCATGTTGCCGGCCGGGTCGCGGAACGCGCAGTCGCGCACGCCGTACGGCTGGTCGAACGGCTCCTGCATCACCTCGCCGCCGGCGGCCCGGATGCGCTCGAAGGTGGCGTCGCAGTCGTCGGTGGAGAAGATCACGCCCCGCAGCAGGCCCTTGGCCAGCAGTTCCGCCATGGCCTGCCGGTCGGCGGGGGAGGCATTGGGGTCGGCGAGCGGCGGTTCGAGGACGATCTCCACGCCCGGCTGCGCGGGCGAGCCGACGGTCACCCAGCGCATCCCGGCGTACCCGACGTCATTGAGGACCTCCAGGCCGAGCACGTCCCGGTAGAAGGTGAGCGCCCGGTCGTGGTCGTCCACCGCGATGAAGCACTGTGCGAGCTTGATGTCCATGCCTCCGACGCTACGAGGCGGCGGCGGATTTCGCTTCTCTGTTCCTGACCGGTCGCGTGGGGATCCCGGCGACGCGCGCCGGGCGGCCCGTACCGGCCCCCGTACCGGCCCGGCCCCGGCCCCTTCGCCCGCCCGACGCGGGGGCGGTGTGGGCCACTCGGTGGAAGGTGGGGTCCCGCTCGCGGTGTCTTCCCGGGAGGTTGCGTGCCCGGTGCCAGGATGCGCAACTATGCAGCTAGTCGGACAAAAGGAAAATAAGACGCTACACGGTCACCGGTACGCGGCGGGTCCGCGCGGCCGGTTCGGGGTGGCCGTGGCCGCCCTGCTGGTCGCCGCCCTCGGGACGGCGTGCTCCTCCGGGTCCGAGGCGCCGGAGAAGCCCAAGGCGGGCAAGGGCACGGAGGCGGGCGCGGCCGGCGCGCTCAGCGCCGCGGAGAAGGCGAAGGCGGCCCAGCAGGCGCGCATCGTCGCGGCGAAGAAGTGGGGGCTGGTCAAGCCGCCGCTCACGGCGCCGGCGGCGCCGAAGGAGAAGCCCGAGATCACCACGCGCGACGGCTTCGAGGTCGAGGACCAGGAGGAGTACCCGCCCGTCTTCACCACCGTGCCCACCGAGGACAAGGTCGTCTTCCTGACGATCGACGACGGCGCGGAGAAGGACCCCGAGTTCCTGAAGATGATGCAGGAGCTGAAGATCCCGTACACGGCGTTCCTCAGCGACTACGTCGTGAACGACAACTACCCCTACTTCAAGCAGATGCAGGCCGCGGGCGTCACCCTGAACAACCACACCCTCAACCACCGCTACATGCCGGCGCTGTCGTACGAGAAGCAGCGCCAGGAGATCTGCGGCCAGCAGGACACGATCCAGAAGCAGTTCGGCAAGCGGCCGACGCTCTTCCGGCCGCCGTACGGGAACTACAACCAGGACACGCTGCGCGCGGCGAAGTCCTGCGGCATCAAGGCCGTCCCCCTGTGGAACGCCGAGGCGTTCACCAACCGGATGGACTACCGGGAGTGGGACCGCGACCTGCACCCCGGTGACATCATCCTCACGCACTTCCGGGGGCGGGAGGACTGGAAGGGGACCATGCCTGACATGATCCGTCATGTCATGAAGACCGTCACGGACAAGGGGTACTCCGTGGCCCGCCTGGAGGACTATCTGTGAAGCACGCGCGCCGGTTGGTAGCCGGAACGCTGGCGGCCGGCGCGCTCGCGCTGTCCCTGACGGGGTGCGGGGACAGCGTGGACCCGATCGAACGGCTGGGCCGCAAGGCGACGCAGGAGGCCCCGGCCGCCGGGCCCTCCGGCACTCCGTCGGCGCCCCCCTCGGGGTCGCCCTCGGGGCCGGGGAGCCCCTCGGACGAGGCGTACCGGAAGTGGGGCCTGACGGCCCCCGTCGCCTACGCGCCCAAGCCCGCCCGGAAGCCCGGGCGTCCGCAGGCCGCCCCGGGCAGGGCGGCCGTGGTGGACCGGATACCCGTCGCGCCGGACGACAAGGTCGTCTTCCTGACCTTCGACGACGGCGCGGAGAAGGACCCCGAGTTCCTGAAGATGGCGGCCGACCTGAAGCTGCCGATCTCGATGTTCCTCACCCACAGCGTGGCCTCGGCGGACTACGGGCACTTCGAGCAGCTCCGCGACAACGGCTCGGCGAGCACGGTCAACAACCACACGCTGACGCACCCGAACCTCCGGACCCTGCCCTTCGCGGCGCAGAAGAAGGAGATATGCGGCCAGCAGGACCATCTGGAGAAACGCTTCGGCACGCGCCCGGCGCTCTTCCGGCCGCCGTTCGGCAACTACAACGACGACACCCTCCGGGCCGCCGCGGAGTGCGGGGTCAGCGACGTGGTGCTGTGGCGGGTCTCGATGCAGATCAACAACTTCCAGTACTCCGAGGGCTCCGCCCTCAAGCCGGGGGACATCGTCCTGGCGCACTTCCGGGGCCCGTCGGAGCTCAAGGGCGCCACGGAGACCCAGATGACGACGCGGATGCTCCAGCGGATACAGGAACAGGGCTTCCGGATAGGGCGCCTGGAGGACTACCTCTAGCCGTGGCCGTGGCCGTGGCCGTCCCCGGCGCCGCCCGCCGGCCCGCGGTCAGCCCGCCCCCGCCGTCGCGGCGCCCGTCCCCGCCGACACCGGGGTGTTCGTGGTCTCCGCCGGCCCCGGGGTGTCCGCCTTGCGCTGGCGCTCCGCGCTGTCGCTGATGCGCAGGAGCAGCGCGATCATGATCCAGTTGGCCAGCAGGGACGAGCCTCCCTTCGCCAGGAACGGCAGCGCCTTGCCCGTCAGGGGGATCAGGCCCGTGACGCCCCCCGCGACCACGAAGACCTGCAGCGCCAGCGCCGAGGCCAGCCCCACCGCCAGCAGCTTGCCGAACGGGTCGCGGGCGCCCAGCGCCATCCGCAGGCCCCGCTGCACGAGCAGCGCGTACAGGAGCAGTACGGCCATCACCCCGGCCAGGCCGAGCTCCTCACCGACCGTGGTGAGGATGAAGTCGCTGCGGCCCGCGAACTTGATCAGCTCCGGATGCCCCAGGCCGAGGCCCGTCCCGGAGATGCCGCCCGTGCCGAAGCTGAACAGCGCCTGCGCCGACTGGTCCGAGGTGACCCCGGCCGGCCGGTTCTCCCAGTAGTACGAGAGCGGCTCCAGCCAGGCGGCGACGCGCGCCCTGACGTGCGGTTCGGTCGAGCCCACCACGAACGCACCGAGCGAGGCCATGACGAGGCCGCACGCGATCCAGCCGGTGCGCTCGGTGGCGACGTACAGCATCACCACGAACACGCCGAAGAAGATCAGCGAGGTGCCGAGGTCGCGCTCGAAGACGAGCACCAGCATCGAGACGATCCACACGGTGACGATCGGGCCGAGCTGGCGCATCGGGGGCAGCCGCACGCCCAGGACCTTGCGGCCCGTCAGGGCCAGCGAGTCGCGGTGGATGACCAGGTAGCCGGCGAAGAAGATCGCGATCATGATCTTCACGAACTCGCCGGGCTGGAGCGAGAAGCCGAAGAGGATGATCCAGCGCTTCGCGCCGTACGTGTCCGCGCCGAAGAACGCCGGCGCGATCAGCAGCACCAGCGCGACCGCCATCGTGATGTAGATGAACCGCTGGAGCAGCCGGTGGTCGCGCAGCAGGGCCAGCACCACCAGGCAGGCGGCGACCCCGACCACCGTCCACATCAGCTGGTCCGGCGCGTTCGCGTCCGCGCCGTACCGCTCGATGTACCCCTGGTCGAGGCGGTGCAGGAGCACCAGCCCCAGCCCCGTCAGGAGCATGGCCAGCGGGAAGAGCAGCGGATCGGCGCAGGCCGCGAAGCGGCGCACGCCCAGGTGCCCCACGAGCGAGAGCAGCGTCATGCTGACTGTGAAACCGGCCAGGTTGGGCGGCAGCTCGTCGTTCATCGCGAGGCCCGCGCAGGCGTGGCCGATGACGGCGATGACGACGACGAACACCAGGAGCAGGGCCTCGGTGCGACGGCGGGCGCCCGCCGTCGTCAGGGGGTTCAGTCCACGCACGGGATGCCGCCGCCGTCCTGGGGGGAGGCCGAGGAGGCGGGCGCGGAGGGGGGTGCCCCGTCCCGGGACGCCGGGGGTGACGCCCCACCGGACGCGCCGCCGGACGCCTCACCGGACGCCGCGGGCGTGCCCGGTGCGGAGGGAGCGGTGTCCGGTGCGCCGGGGGCGGCAGCGGCTTCGTGTCCGATCTGCTCTGCAATGAGGCACTTTATCTTCATATCATCTGCGACGTTCACGTCCTCCCCGTGGTTCCTTCCGAACCGCTCGACGGGGAGTGTCGTGAAGCGGGGCCGCAGCCGCCGAACGGTCAGCAGTCGCAGGACGTCGTGACCGACGAGGGGTGGGACCTGCTCTCGTTCGTGCAGCAGGCGAAGAACCTGTCCGGCCGTTCGCGGTGGGAGGAAAAACGGTCAGGAAGGCCGTGGGGGCCGGGATTTCGCCGCGTCCGGGGTCCGTCGCGCGCCACACCCGGCGGCGAGAATTGGCACTCCGCTTGACCGAGTGCTAATCGCCGGAATAGTGTCGCACCTGGCACTCACCCCTGGTGAGTGCCAACGCAGCGACAGGTAGGTCCGGCACCCGCGACGACGGATCGACCTGGTCGCCACCTCAGACAGTTAACCCCGCATCTCCGAAGGGGGAGGTCGGAACGTGACGACCGCCAGCTCCAAGGTTGCCATCAAGCCGCTCGAGGACCGCATTGTGGTCCAGCCGCTCGACGCCGAGCAGACCACGGCCTCTGGCCTGGTCATCCCGGACACCGCGAAGGAGAAGCCCCAGGAGGGCGTCGTCCTCGCGGTGGGCCCGGGTCGCTTCGAGGACGGCCAGCGTCTCCCGCTGGACGTCTCCGTCGGCGACATCGTGCTGTACAGCAAGTACGGCGGCACCGAAGTGAAGTACAGCGGCGAGGAATACCTCGTCCTCTCGGCTCGCGACGTACTCGCGATCGTCGAGAAGTAATTCGCTTCCAGATTTTGTTTGAGCTGCGCCCCTGGTCACCCTGCTGATGCCGGGCGGCGAGGGGCGCAGTTCGTTCTAGGCGGTGGAGGTCGCGGTGAGCGGCCGAGGATCGCAACGAGAGGACTGAACCGCTCCCATGCCGAAGATCCTGAAGTTCGACGAGGACGCCCGTCGCGCCCTCGAGCGCGGCGTCAACAAGCTTGCCGACACGGTCAAGGTGACGATCGGCCCCCGTGGCCGCAACGTCGTCATCGACAAGAAGTTCGGCGCCCCCACCATCACCAACGACGGTGTCACCATCGCTCGCGAAGTCGAGCTGGACGACCCGTTCGAGAACCTGGGCGCGCAGCTCGTGAAGGAGGTGGCGACCAAGACCAACGACATCGCGGGCGACGGCACCACCACCGCCACCGTGCTGGCCCAGGCGCTGGTCCGCGAGGGTCTGCGCAACGTCGCCGCGGGCGCGTCCCCGGCCGCCCTGAAGAAGGGCATCGACGCCGCGGTCAAGGCCGTCTCCGAGGAGCTCCTCGCGACCGCACGTCCGATCGAGGACAAGTCCGACATCGCCGCCGTGGCCGCGCTCTCCGCGCAGGACCAGCAGGTCGGCGAGCTCATCGCCGAGGCGATGGACAAGGTCGGCAAGGACGGTGTCATCACCGTCGAGGAGTCCAACACCTTCGGCCTGGAGCTGGAGTTCACCGAGGGCATGGCCTTCGACAAGGGATACCTCTCGCCGTACATGGTCTCCGACCAGGAGCGTATGGAGGCCATCCTCGATGACCCGTACATCCTGATCCACCAGGGCAAGATCTCCTCGATCCAGGACCTCCTGCCGCTGCTGGAGAAGGTCATCCAGGCCGGCGCCTCCAAGCCGCTGCTGATCATTGCCGAGGACGTCGAGGGCGAGGCGCTCTCCACCCTCGTCGTCAACAAGATCCGCGGCACCTTCAACGCGGTCGCCGTGAAGGCCCCCGGCTTCGGTGACCGTCGCAAGGCCATGCTCCAGGACGTCGCCACCCTCACCGGTGCCACCGTCATCGCGGAGGAGGTCGGCCTCAAGCTCGACCAGGCCGGTCTGGACGTACTGGGCACCGCCCGCCGCGTCACGATCTCCAAGGACGACACGACCATCGTCGACGGTGGCGGCAGCCACGAGGAAGTCGTCGGCCGTGTCAACCAGATCAAGGCCGAGATCGAGTCCACGGACTCCGACTGGGACCGCGAGAAGCTGCAGGAGCGCCTGGCGAAGCTCGCCGGCGGCGTCTGCGTCATCAAGGTCGGCGCCGCCACCGAGGTGGAGCTCAAGGAGAAGAAGCACCGCCTCGAGGACGCCATCTCGGCGACCCGCGCCGCGGTCGAGGAGGGCATCGTCTCCGGCGGTGGCTCCGCGCTCGTCCACGCCGTCAAGGTCCTCGAGGGCAACCTCGGCCTGAGCGGCGACGAGGCCACCGGTGTCGCGGTCGTGCGCCGCGCCGCCGTCGAGCCGCTGCGCTGGATCGCGGAGAACGCCGGCCTCGAGGGCTACGTCATCACCGCGAAGGTGGCCGAGCTCGACAAGGGCCAGGGCTTCAACGCCGCCACCGGCGAGTACGGCGACCTGGTCAAGGCCGGCGTCATCGACCCGGTGAAGGTCACCCGCTCCGCGCTGGAGAACGCCGCTTCCATCGCCTCCCTGCTCCTCACGACCGAGACCCTGGTCGTCGAGAAGCCGGCCGAGGACGAGAGCGACGCCGGTCACGGCCACGGTCACAGCCACTGATCGCAGCACCGCTCCACGTTCCACGAGAAAGCCCCGGTCACCGCTGCCAAGCGGGGGTGACCGGGGCTTCCCCGTGCCGGGGCACGGGGCGGGGCGGCTATCCGGGCATCATGCCCATCTGCCGCATCAGGCCGGGTGCGTCGTAGTACCACCAGCCCTCGGCGATCATGCCGTCCTCCATCCGGAAGGTCGTGCAGCCCGACATGGCGACGTCCTTGCCGGTCGGTGCGACCCCCATGAACTCGCCCTTCTGGGTGCCCTTCCAGTCCCACAGGGTGGTGACGCAGTCGCCTTCGGCGATCTGCCGCGTCATGTCGAAGGAGAAGTCGAAGGCGTCCCGCCACATGCCGATGGTCCGCCGCATGCCGTCGCGTCCGTCGCTCCCGCCCGGGTCCTCCATGATGTCGTGGTCGGTGTAGCCGGTCGCGAAGCACTCGTCGACGGCGTCGAGGTCGCCCTTGCAGGCGATGTCCTCGAACACCCGCCGCGCGACCAGCTTGTTGAGGTGCTCGTCGCGGACCACGTCCAGGTTCATGAACTTCGGCATGCCCTCGCAGAGGGCCACCATCTCCTGGAACATCAGGTCGGTCTCCGGGAGCCGGGAGTTCTTCATCGCCTCCTCGTACGAGGGGAATTCGACGAGGTCGACGTAGTGCGTCCCGGCGTCCCGGTCCCGGCCGATCATCGTGTGGGTGACCGTGCGCCTGCCGCTGGTCTGCTCCGTGTAGCGGTCGATGAGCGCGTTCATCTCGTCGAACCGGCTGGTCTCGTAATCGATTACCTGTACGAATGTCATCGTGTCGCCTCCGGGGGTGGATGGGACACGTCCAGTTTAGGGAGATTTCACCCATTTGGCGGGTTTACTCGCCGGTCACCGGAGGAGCCGGAACCCCGTGCACTACTGGGGTCCGTACTTGCGGCCCGTACGCGAGGACATCCCGCCCAGCAGCCCGCGCGGCGTCAGCTTCACCACGCCCATCAGCGCCTTGTACCTCGGGTCCGGGATCGACACCGTCTTGCCCCGGGCCAGGTCGGCCAGGGCCGCCGTCACCAGCTTGTCGGCGTCCAGCCACAGCCAGCCCGGGATGTTGTCCGTACCCATGCCGGCCCGCTGGTGGAACTCCGTCCGGACGAAGCCGGGGCACAGGGCCATCAGGCGCACCCCGGAACCCGCCATGTCCTTCGCCGCCCCCTGGGTGAACTGCACGACCCAGGCCTTGCTCGCCCCGTACGTGCCGCGCGGCAGGAACGCGGCCACCGAGGCCACGTTGATCACCCCGCCGCGGCCGCGCGAGCGCATCGGCCCGGCCGCCGCCGAGGTCAGCCGCAGGACCGCCTCGACGTGCACCTTCAGCATGGTCAGCTCGTCCGCCATCGGGACGTCGAGGTAGCGGCCCTTGTTGCCGAAGCCGGCATTGTTCACCAGCAGGTCGACGGGGTGCGTGCGGTCGGCCAGGCGCCGCTCGACCGCCGCGATCCCCTCCTCCGTGGCGAGGTCGGCGGCCAGCACCTCGGCCTCGATGCCGTGCCGGTCGTGCAGCTCGGTCGCCTGGGCGCCGAGCCGCTTCGTGTCCCGTGCCACCAGGACCAGGTTGTGCCCCTGGGCGGCGAGCCGCCGGGCGAAGGCGGCGCCGATGCCCGCCGTGGATCCTGTAATCAACGCAGTCGTCATAGGCGCAACCTAGCGGCCCCGGCTGACGGCTCAGCGCGCCCCGTGCTTGGCCGCGTACGCCAGCGCGGTCTCGCGCACGTCGGGCGCCAGCGCCTCGCCCGCGGCCAGGACCCGCGGCAGCAGCGCGCGCTCGGTGGTCCAGGCGCGGAACAGGAACGACGAGGTCACCTCGTGCTCCGGGCGGTGGGTGATCACGATCCGGTCGCCGGGGGTGATCCGGCCCTCACGGACCACCCGCAGGTACGCGCCCGGACGGTTCTCCCGGGTGAACCGCTTGACCCAGCCGGGCTCGCCCAGCACACCCTGGAAGGTCCGGCACGGGATGCGGGTGGAGGAGACCTCCAGGACCAGTTCGGGGCCCACCTCCCAGCGCTCGCCGAGCACCGCTCCGCTCAGGTCCACGCCGCTGGTGGTCAGGTTCTCGCCGAAGAGGCCGGGCGGCAGCTCGCGCCCCAGCTCGCCCTCCCACCAGTCCAGGTCCTCGCGGGCGTACGCGTACACGGCCTGGTGGTCGCCGCCGTGGTGGCGCCGGTCGCACACGACGTCGCCCTCCAGGCCGCTGCCGGCGCCGGTCGCCTTCGGCCCCGGGGCGGACACGCGGACCGGCCCCGGGACGGGGCGCTTGCCGATGCCGGTCGTCCCGGTGTCGGCGTAGTCGACGGCCGTGGCCCGGCCGACGTTCACGGAGATCAGATGTATGGGGGCCATGCGGACACGCTAGCCGAACGGCCCCAAAGAGCCGTACGGATATTCGCACCGCGGTCAAAGCAGGGCTTATGCTCCCAGGGTGATCGAGGCACGTCATCTCCGGGTCCTGCGCGCCGTCGCCGGGACCGGCTCCTTTTCCGCCGCCGCCCGCGAGCTGGGCTGCACCCAGCCCGCCGTGTCCCAGCAGATGAAGGCGCTGGAGCAGTCGGCGGGCACCCCGCTGCTCATCCGCACCGGCCGCGAGATGCGGCTGACCCAGGCCGGTGAGGCCCTGGTCCGGCACGCCGCGGGGATCCTGGCCGGGCTGACCGCCGCCGAGGAGGAGGTCGCGGCCATCGCCGGGCTGCGCGCGGGCCGGGTCCGGCTGGTGTCCTTCCCCAGCGGCAGCTCCACGCTGGTGCCCACCGCCCTGGCGGCGATGCGGGCCGAGCACCCCGGGACCCGCATCTCGCTCGTCGAGGCCGAACCGCCGCGCTCGGTGCAGATGCTGCGCGAGGGCGACTGCGACGTGGCGCTGGCCTTCCGGTACGGGGATTCTCCGGCGGCCGCCGCGGAGTGGGAGGACCTCGTGGTCCGGCCGCTGCTGACCGACCGGCTCGTCGGGCTGGTCCCCGAGGGGCACCGGCTGGCCGGGGCCGAGCGCGTGGGCATGGCGGAGCTGGCCGACGAGGCCTGGATCGCGGGCTGCCCGCGCTGCCGCCGCCACCTGGTGGAGGTGTGCGAGGACGCGGGGTTCACCCCGCGCATCGACTTCGCCACCGACGACTACCCGGCGGTGGTCGGACTGGTCGGCGCCGGGCTGGGCGTGGCGGTGCTGCCGGAGCTCGCGGTGGAGTCCGTACGGGCCAAGGGCGTGAGCACGGTCCGGGTGGAGCCGGCCGTGGAGCGCGAGGTCGTGGCGCTGACCCTGCCCGACCTGGCCAGGGTCCCGGCCGTGGCCGCGACCCTGGCCGAGCTGGTCCGGGCCGGCGCGCGCTGACCGCGGGCACTGCGGTGCCCCCGGCCACGGCGCGCGACGCCCCGGCCCCGCCCCCGCCGGGTCATCGGCGCAGGCGCGACAGAAACGTTCCTTCTGACGTTTCGCGGGTTCCGGTCAGTGCTGCTGCGCGTTCGGCCCGATCGCCGTCGACGCGGGGATCAGGCGGTGTCGGGCGCGGCCCATCAGCTCCTCGCGCTCGTCCTCGGTGAGGCCGCCCCACACCCCGTAGGGCTCGCGGACGGCGAGTGCGTGCGCGGCGCATTCCGAACGCACCGGGCATCTCATGCAGACCTCTTTAGCCGAGGCCTCGCGCGCGCTCCTGGCCGCGCCCCGCTCGCCTTCCGGGTGGAAGAAGAGGGAGCTGTCGACCCCGCGGCAGGCTGCGAGGAGCTGCCAGTCCCAGAGGTCGGCGTTCGGTCCGGGGAGGCGGGAGAAATCTGCCATTGGTAGTCCCTCTTGGTGCCGGTACTGAGGCGGATACGGTCCATGTCTCCACACCTACTGTCGGAGTAGATGTAAATATGACTCATTGGGAATCTAGCCTCAGACATGTGCCAAACGGAAGGAAAGCCGCCAAATAGGGCATAGCTCCATATGGACGACACGAAGCCCGTGGCTCCACCAACGTGATCGCGTCCTCACGTAGAGTGCCGAAGGTGTCCGTCCGACCCGTAACTCTTTCGAGTGACCATCGTTGAGAGTGCGAAGGCGGTTGAACCAAGAAGTTCTCGGACATGTGTCCGGGGGCATCGACCGCACAGGTGACGATACGTACCAGCCTGGAGGCTCAAGGTGACGCGCATCAGCAGCTGCGGAGGGCGGTCATGACATCCGTCCTCGTCTGCGACGACTCCCCGCTTGCCCGAGAGGCGCTCCGTCGTGCGGTTGCCACCGTGCCCGGCGTCGAGCGTGTGACGACGGCTGCCAACGGCGAGGAAGTCCTCCGCCGCTGGGGTGCCGACCGCTCCGACCTCATTCTGATGGATGTACGGATGCCCGGGCTCGGCGGTGTGGAGACGGTTCGCCGGCTGCTCTCGGCCGACCCCGGCGCCCGCATCATCATGCTGACGGTCGCTGAGGACCTGGACGGAGTGGCCCTCGCGGTCGCCGCCGGTGCCCGGGGCTACCTGCACAAGGACGCCTCGCGCGCCGAACTGCGGGCCACGGTCACCCAGGCCCTCGCCGACCCGACCTGGCGACTGGCCCCGCGCCGGCTCCGCTCGGCCGAGATGGGCGCCGCGCCCACGCTCACCGCGCGCGAGATCCAGGTCCTGGAGGGCATGAGCCACGGCCGGTCCAACGCGGAGATCGGGCGCGAGCTCTTCCTCTCCGAGGACACGGTCAAGACGCACGCTCGAAGGCTGTTCAAGAAGCTCGGCGCGTCCGACCGGGCGCACGCCGTGGCGCTCGGCTTCCGCTGGGGTCTGGTGCGCTGACCGCCCCGGACCCGGACCGGTCCGCCGACGGCGGACCGTCCGAGCGGTCCCGTCCGCCGCCGGCGGACGGGGCGGCGCACCCGGGAATTCGCGGAGCACGGTCCGTGGGACGTGTCGCTTCGAGCGCGATGCCGCATCCTTGGGGGTGTGCCGCATTCTTGGAGATGTGGGGTCCCCGTCCTCGGGGACCATTCGGCCGAGCGGGAGGGGAGGCGCAGAGCATGGGTTCCGGCGCACCCGCTCATAACGCTTCGACGCACAACCAGGGCCATGGTGCCGCGAATCCTCCGGCGTCAAGGCACCATGGATTGATGCGCGACGACGAGGCCCCGGGGTCACCCGAGCCCACAGGCCCCACCGGCGCCGCCAGAGGCGGCAACGCCGGAGCCGTCAGCGCGCTCGTACGCCGCGCGGTGGAGGGCGACGAGCAGGCCACGCACGACCTGCTCGCCTTCGTGCACCCCCTCGCCATTCGCTACTGCCGCTCGCGGCTGTCCCGCCTTCCGGGTGATGCCCGCCACTTCGTGGAGGACCTGGCGCAGGAAGTCTGCGTCGCCGTCCTGATGGCCCTGCCGCGCTACCGCGACACCGGCCGGCCCTTCGAGGCCTTCGTCTTCGCCATCGCCGCGCACAAGGTCGCCGATCTGCAACGGGCCGCCATGCGGCACCCGGGCAGCACGGCCGTGCCCTCCGACGAGATGCCGGAGCGCCCCGACGACTCGCTGGGTCCGGAGGAGCGCGCCCTGCTCAGCAGCGACGCCGCCTGGGCCAAGAAGCTCCTGGCCAACCTCCCGGAGAACCAGCGCGAGCTCCTCGTCCTGCGGGTGGCCGTCGGGCTGACCGCCGAGGAGACCGGCCAGATGCTCGGCATGTCCCCCGGGGCGGTGCGGGTGGCCCAGCACCGGGCCCTCAGCCGGCTGAGGGCACTCGCCGAGCAGTAGGGCTGTCCATCGTAGGAAGTGACAAAACTTCGGCTCGGCCTTGGTCGTGGAATGAGACGCGGCGGGATCCCGTTAGCATGGACATCCCCGCTGAGCAAGACCATTTGGGAAGGTGTCATGACTGTCAACGCCGACGGAGTGCCCGACAAATTCGCCACGCTCGGGCTTACCTACGACGACGTCCTGCTGCTGCCGGGCTCGTCGGACATGGCGCCGGACGATATCGACACCTCCTCCCTCATCTCGCGGAACGTCCGCGTGAACGTTCCGCTGCTCTCCGCCGCCATGGACAAGGTCACCGAGGCCCGCATGGCCATCGCGATGGCCCGGCAGGGCGGCGTCGGCGTGCTGCACCGCAACCTCTCCATCGCCGACCAGGCCAACCAGGTCGACCTGGTCAAGCGCTCCGAGTCCGGCATGGTGACCGACCCGATCACGGTCCACCCCGACGCGACGCTGCGCGAGGCGGACCAGCTCTGCGCGAAGTTCCGCATCTCCGGCGTCCCGGTCACCGACGCGGCGGGCAAGCTCCTCGGCATCGTCACCAACCGCGACATGGCCTTCGAGTCGGACCGCAGCCGCCAGGTGCGCGAGGTCATGACCCCGATGCCGCTGGTCACGGGCAAGGTCGGCATCTCCGGCGTCGACGCCATGGAGCTGCTGCGCCGCCACAAGATCGAGAAGCTTCCGCTGGTCGACGACGCGGGCATCCTCAAGGGCCTCATCACGGTCAAGGACTTCGTCAAGGCCGAGCAGTACCCGAACGCCGCCAAGGACAAGGGCGGCCGGCTGCTCGTCGGCGCGGCCGTCGGTGTCGCCGGTGACGCGTACGAGCGCGCCCAGGCCCTGATCGAGGCGGGCGCCGACTTCATCGTCGTCGACACCGCCCACGGCCACTCCCGCCTGGTCGGCGACATGGTCGCCAAGATCAAGTCGAACGGCGGCATCGACGTCATCGGCGGCAACGTCGCCACCCGCGACGGTGCCCAGGCACTGATCGACGCCGGCTGCGACGGCATCAAGGTCGGCGTCGGCCCCGGCTCCATCTGCACCACTCGCGTCGTCGCCGGCATCGGCGTCCCGCAGGTCACCGCCATCTACGAGGCCGCGCTCGCCGCCAAGGCCGCGGGCGTCCCGGTCATCGGCGACGGCGGCCTCCAGTACTCCGGCGACATCGCCAAGGCGCTCGTCGCCGGCGCCGACACGGTGATGCTCGGCTCGCTGCTCGCGGGCTGCGAGGAGTCCCCGGGCGAGCTGCTCTTCATCAACGGCAAGCAGTTCAAGTCGTACCGCGGCATGGGTTCGCTCGGCGCGATGCAGTCCCGCGGCGACCAGCGCTCCTACTCCAAGGACCGCTACTTCCAGGAGGGCGTGGGCGGAGACGACAAGCTCATCCCCGAGGGCATCGAGGGCCAGGTCCCGTACCGCGGCCCGCTCTCCGCGGTCGTGCACCAGCTCATCGGCGGCCTGCGCCAGTCGATGTTCTACGTCGGCGGCCGCACGGTTCCGGAGCTGCAGGACCGGGGCCGCTTCGTCCGGATCACCTCGGCGGGCCTCAAGGAGAGCCACCCGCACGACATCCAGATGACGGTGGAGGCACCGAACTACAGCCGCAAGGGCTGAACCGCGTGACGTGAGGGGCGGGTCCCGGACGGCGTTCTCCACAGTCGGCCGGGCCCGCCCCTTCGCCGTGCGCGCGCCGGTGCGTCCGTACAGCGGTCACCGAAACGCAGTCCTCCGCCCGTCGGGGATACTGGACGGGCAGACCCACAGGAAAGGCCACCACACGTGACTGAGATCGAGATCGGGCGCGGCAAGCGCGGCCGCAGGGCGTACGCGTTCGACGACATCGCCATCGTCCCGAGCCGGCGTACCCGGGACCCGAAGGAGGTCTCGATCGCCTGGCAGATCGACGCGTACCGCTTCGAGCTCCCCTTCCTGGCCGCCCCCATGGACTCGGTCGTCTCCCCGCAGACCGCGATCCGCATCGGCGAGCTCGGCGGCCTCGGCGTGCTGAACCTCGAAGGCCTGTGGACCCGGTACGAGGACCCGCAGCCGCTGCTCGACGAGATCGCGGAGCTGGACGAGCAGACCGCCACGCGCCGTCTCCAGGAGATCTACGCCGCCCCGATCCAGGCGGACCTGATCCGCCAGCGCATCAAGGAGGTGCGCGACTCCGGTGTCGTCACCGCCGCCGCGCTCTCCCCGCAGCGCACCGCCGAGTTCTCCAAGGCCGTCGTCGAGGCGGGCGTGGACATCTTCGTCATCCGCGGCACCACCGTGTCGGCCGAGCACGTCTCGGGCGCGGCCGAGCCGCTGAACCTGAAGCAGTTCATCTACGAGCTCGACGTCCCCGTCATCGTGGGCGGCTGCGCCACCTACACGGCGGCCCTGCACCTGATGCGCACCGGCGCCGCGGGCGTCCTGGTCGGCTTCGGCGGCGGCGCCGCGCACACGACGCGCAACGTCCTCGGCATCCAGGTCCCGATGGCCACCGCCGTCGCGGACGTGGCCGCGGCCCGCCGCGACTACATGGACGAGTCCGGCGGCCGCTACGTGCACGTCATCGCCGACGGTGGCGTGGGCTGGTCGGGCGACGTCCCGAAGGCCGTCGCCTGTGGCGCCGACGCCGTCATGATCGGTTCCCCGCTGGCCCGTGCCACCGACGCGCCCGGCAAGGGCAACCACTGGGGCATGGAGGCCGTCCACGAGGACGTGCCGCGCGGCAAGAAGGTGGACCTGGGCACCGTCGGCACCACCGAGGAGATCCTCACCGGGCCGTCGCACTCACCGGACGGCTCGATGAACATCTTCGGCGCGCTGCGCCGCTCGATGGCCACCACCGGCTACAGCGAGCTCAAGGAGTTCCAGCGGGTCGAGGTCACGGTCGCGGACGCGCCGCACAGCCGCTGACCGGGCACCACGCCCGAACGCCGGAGGGCCGGCACCCCGCTCGGGGTGCCGGCCCTCCGGCGTGTGCGTGTGCGGGTCAGTCGCGGGTCAGTCGCTGACCTTCCGGGCGGCGCCGAAGGCGACGATTCCGCCGATGGCGAGGAACAGGTAGTCCATGGCCTCGGCCGATTCCTTCCAGATGTCGTTCAGGCCGCCGATGCCCGGGTCGCTCAGGACGTCGCCGAGGCCGATGTGGGCGAACTCGGAGAGCGCGAGCGCGATGAAGAACAGCTGGCCGAGGTAGACGGCGCCGACCGACAGCACCGCGCTGACCACGGGGAGGACCGGGTTCTTCCCGCCGACCTTGCCGGCGGCGAGGCCGACGAGGGCGCCGACGGCGACCGCGGCGTAGCCGACCTGGCGGTCGATGGCGTTCATGATGCCGCCGTACGCGCCGGCCGCGACCAGGGCCGCGACGACGGCGGCCAGGATGCCGAAGCCGACGTTGCCGCTCCGGGCCGGGGCCGGGGCGGGGGCCGCGGTGTAGGAGTCGGGCGCGGGCGGCTGGAAGCTCTGGGCCATTGAGAATCCCCCCAGGGAAATCGGACGCACGGGTGCCCATGGGACATAAGTGCGAGATAAGTGACGCCGCAGGTTAGCACCCGTCTCGGACGTTCACCGGGGGGATTCTTCGCGCCTCAGAGGCGGTGGGCCGCGCCCGCCGGGCTGGCGCCGCGGGTGTCCAGCAGCAACTGCGCCTTCACGGCGAGTCCTTGCAGGTCGTAGGTGCGGTGGTGCTGGAGCAGGATGGTCAGGTCGGCGTTGGCGGCGGCCTCGTACAGCGATTCCGCGCGGGGGACCGGCTGGTCGCGGACGCGCCAGCCCGCGATGTACGGGTCGTGGTAGCTGATCAGCGCACCGAGGTCGATGAGGCGGCTGGCGATCTCGCGGGCCGGGGAGCCCTCCTGGTCGGCCAGGTCGGGCTTGTAGGTGACGCCGAGGAGGAGGACGCGGGCGCCGCGGGCGGACTTGCCGTGCTCGTTCAGCAGGGTGGCGGACCGCTGGATGACGTACTGCGGCATCCGGTTGTTGATCTCCTGTGCCAGGCCGATCATGCGCAGGGGGTGGCCGGGGGTGCGGGTGGTGTGGGGGAGGTAGTTGGGGTCCAGGGGGACGCCGTGGCCGCCGACCCCGGGGCCGGGGCGGAAGGCCTGGAACCCGTACGGCTTGGTCTCGGCGCAGCGGATGACGTCCCAGAGGTCGACGCCGAGGTCGTGGCAGAGCACCGCCATCTCGTTCATGAGGGCGATGTTGACGTGCCGGTAGTTGGTCTCCAGGAGCTGTACGGTCTCCGCTTCGCGCAGGCCGCGGGCACGGACCACCTTTTCGGTGAGGCGGGTGTAGAACGCGTGTGCGGACTCGGTGCAGGCGGGGGTGAGGCCGCCGATCACCTTGGGGGTGTTGGCGATGCCGTGCGTCCGGTTGCCCGGGTCGAGGCGGCTGGGGGAGTAGGCGAGGTGGAAGTCCCGGCCGGCCCGCAGTCCGGATCCCTCTTCGAGGATCGGGCGGAGGTAGTCCTCGGTGACGCCCGGGTGGACGGCCGATTCGAGGATCACGGTGGTGTGCGCGCGAAGCCGGGCGGCGAGCGCGCGGCCGGCCTCGCCGACCGCGGAGAGGTCGAGTGCACGATCGGCGCCGAGCTGGGTAGGAGCGCAGACGACGGCGGTGCGGACCCGGCCGAGCTCGGCGGGGTTGGTGGTGACCCGGAAACCGGCCGCCGACATGCGGCGGATCTCGGCGGCGGTGAGGGTGGAGTCCGTGACCGGACCGCTGTCGTAGCCGACCGTCTCGATCCCGGCGGCGACGGCCGCCTGGGCGAGGGGGAGGCCGAGATGGCCGAGTCCGATGACGGCGAGATCTGCGGGCATTGGGGGGTGCCGTCCCTTCCCTGACATGAGGGGGATGCGTGCGCAAGCCCTGTGGACAGGGGTACCGGAGGGGAGCTGGCGCAATGTCAGACTAGGCGTATATATGACAGATATGTCGCATTCTGCGGCGGTGGTCGTTCTTGTGTTGTCCACAGGCGGTGGCTGATGTGGGTGGGGGCGGTCAGAATCATGAACGGGTGATGTGAGCGGGATCACCCGCACGAAGCGGGGTAGACCCGCAGCAACGGGAGGCAGCCGTGAGGACAGCGACACTGGGACCGGCGGAGCGCGCCGAGGCCCTCGCCGGGATGGCCGAGCGGGAACTGGACGTACTGGTCGTGGGCGCGGGTGTGGTGGGCGCCGGCACCGCGCTCGACGCGGTGACCAGAGGGCTCTCGACGGGCCTGGTGGAGGCGCGGGACTGGGCGTCGGGCACGTCCAGCCGGTCGAGCAAGCTGATCCACGGCGGCCTCAGGTACCTGGAGATGCTCGACTTCGCCCTGGTGCGGGAGGCGCTCAAGGAGCGCGGCCTGCTGCTGGAGCGGCTCGCCCCGCACCTGGTGAAGCCGGTGCCGTTCCTCTACCCCTTGCAGCACAAGGGCTGGGAGCGGTTGTACGCCGGCTCGGGCGTCGCCCTGTACGACGCGATGTCCGTCTCCAGCGGGCACGGCCGGGGCCTGCCCGTACACCGGCACCTGTCGCGCCGGCAGGCGCTGCGGGTGGCGCCCGCCCTGCGCAAGGACGCACTGGTGGGGGCCCTGCAGTACTACGACGCCCAGATGGACGACGCGCGGTACGTCGCCACGCTGGTCCGCACCGCCACGGCGTACGGCGCGCACTGCGCCAACCGGGCGAGGGTGGTCGGCTTCCTCCGGGAGGGGGAGCGGGTCGTCGGCGTGCGGGTGCAGGACGTCGACGGCGCCGGGGAGTACGAGATCCGCGCGAAGCAGGTCGTGAACGCGACGGGGGTGTGGACGGACGACACCCAGGCGCTGATCGGGGAGCGCGGGCAGTTCCACGTCCGGGCGTCGAAGGGCATCCACCTGGTCGTGCCGAAGGACCGGATCCATTCGAGCACCGGGCTGATCCTGCGGACCGAGAAGTCGGTGCTGTTCGTCATCCCGTGGGGGCGCCACTGGATCGTGGGCACCACGGACACCGAGTGGGACCTGGACAAGGCGCACCCGGCGGCGTCGAGCGCGGACATCGACTACCTGCTGGAGCACGTGAACTCGGTGCTGGCGGTCCCGCTGACGCGGGACGACGTCCAGGGGGTGTACGCGGGGCTGCGGCCGCTGCTGGCCGGCGAGTCGGACGCGACGAGCAAGCTGTCGCGGGAGCACACCGTGGCGCACCCGGTGCCGGGGCTGGTGGTCGTGGCGGGCGGCAAGTACACGACGTACCGGGTGATGGCGAAGGACGCCGTCGACGAGGCCGTGCACGGGCTGGACCAGCGGGTGGCGGAGTGCGTGACGGAGGACGTGCCGCTGGTGGGGGCGGAGGGCTACCGGGCCCTGTGGAACGGGCGGGCGCGGATCGCCGCCCGGACGGGTCTTCACGTGGTGCGGGTGGAGCACCTGTTGAACCGGTACGGCTCGCTGACGGAGGAACTGCTGGACCTGATCGCCGCCGACCCGGGACTGGCCGTGCCGGTGACCGGGGCGGACGACTACCTGCGGGCGGAGATCGTGTACGCCGCCTCGCACGAGGGGGCGCGGCACCTGGACGACGTGCTGACGCGGCGGACGAGGATCTCGATCGAGACGTTCGACCGGGGGACGCGGTCGGCGCGGGAGTGCGCGGAGTTGATGGCGCCGGTGCTGGGCTGGGACAAACAGCAGGTCGAGAAGGAAGTGGAGCACTTCGAGAAGCGGGTCCAGGCGGAGCGGGAATCGCAGCGCCAGCCCGACGACCAGACGGCGGACGCGGCGCGCCTGGGGGCGCCCGACATCGTTCCGTTGTAACTCCGGGATCTGGAAGGGGGAACCGCGGACCCGGGGGGTCCGTCCGTTGCGGAGTGAGGAACAATGAGGGGCCTGCCGGGGCGGGTTACCGCGGACCCCGGACGCTGCCGGGTCCGTCGGCGTCGCCGGCGTCGCCGGCGCCGCTGGAGCGGGCGGCACGATCGCAGAGGGGACGCATGTCGAAGCCGGAGCACACCGAGTCGCCTGCGGCGGAGCTGGACGATGCGGGTTCGGCTGCGCAGGCGCCTGCCGAATCACCTGGCGGTGGGCCGTCCGGGGGGTCGCCTGCCGGGTCCCCTGCGGCGGTGCCCGAGGGGGCGGAGTCCGCGGCCGGGGCTGCGAAGCCGGGGCTTGCCGCCAAGGCCGGGGAGGCGGAGGCGGACGCGGTGAAGTCCGGGCCGGTGAACCCGGCCTCCGCCGGGCCCGCGACGTCGAAGCCCGTGCCCGGCCCGGGCAAGGCCGAGGAGGCCAAGCCCGCGCCCGGCCCGGGGAAGGGCGAGGCCGTTGGGTCCGCGTCTGCGAAGCCTGCGCCCGCGAAGCCTGTGCTGGCGAAGGCCGGGGCTGCTGAGTCCGCGTCGGCGAAGGCCGAGGCGGTCACGTCCGGGCCCGGGAAGGTCGATGCCGCCACGTCGGGGTCGGTCGACGGCCGGGCCGCGGCGGTGGGGGAGCCCGAGGACGCGCGGCCTGACGCGGCGCCGGCCGCGGCGAAGCCCGCGGCGGAGGATGCCGCGTCCGTGGCCGGGGCGAGGGCCGCGAAGCCCGGCGCCGCGGTCAAGGACGCCACGCCCGCCGGTCGGGTCGAGGACGCGAAGCCGGCGGCCGAGGGTGCCGAGGACGCGAAGCAGGCAGCCCGGGGCGCCGAGGCCGGGCGCACGATCGACGACGCCACCCCCGTGGCCGAGATCGAGGTGGTGAAGCCGACGGGTCGGGGCGAGGACGCCAAGGCCGTCGGGCGCAGCGGTGCCGGCAAGCCGGCCGGGGGCGACGGGAAGGACGAGGGGCGGCTGCTCGCCGGGCGGTACCGGCTGGGGGCCGTGCTCGGCAAGGGCGGGATGGGCACCGTATGGCGGGCCGAGGACGAGATCCTCGGCCGTACGGTCGCCGTCAAGGAACTCCGCTTCAGCACCGGGGTCGACGAGGACGAGAAGCGCCGGCTCATCACCCGTACCCTCCGCGAGGCCAAGGCGATCGCCCGGATCCGGAGCGGCGGCGCGGTCACGGTCTACGACGTCGTCGACGAAGACGCCCGCCCGTGGATCGTCATGGAGCTCATCGAGGGCCCCTCCCTCGCCGAGTTCGTCCGGGAGAACGGCCCGCTGACGCCCCGTCGCGCCGCCGAGGTCGGCCTCGCCGTGCTCGACGTGCTCAGGGCCGCGCACCGCCAGGGCATCCTGCACCGCGACGTGAAGCCCTCCAACGTGCTCATAGCCGGCAGCAGCGGCCGCGTCGTCCTCACCGACTTCGGCATCGCGCAGGTCGAGGGGGACCCCTCGGTCACCTCCACCGGCATGCTCGTCGGCGCACCCTCCTACATCTCCCCGGAGCGCGCCCGCGGCCACAAGCCCGGCCCGCCCGCCGACATGTGGTCGCTCGGCGGCCTGCTGTACGCCTCGGTCGAGGGCGTGCCCCCGTACGACAAGGGGTCCGCGCTCGCGACCCTGACCGCGGTGATGACCGAACCGGTCGACCCGCCCAAGAACGCGGGCCCGCTCACCGAGGTCATCTACGGCCTGCTGGCCAAGGACCCGGCCCACCGGCTCGACGACACCCGCGCGCGGGCGATGCTCACCGCCGTCCTCGACGCCCCCGATCCCGTACCGGCGCCCGTGGCCTCCCCGACCGCGGAGGAGACCCGGCAGATATCGCTCGCGGACGCCAAGGAGGCCGCCGACAAGATCGGGGCCGACAAGGCGGAGAAGGCGGCCGAGAAGACGGCGAAGAAGGAGCGCGAACGGCGGGAGCGCGAACAGCGCGAACGGGCCCGCGCCGCGCTGAAGTCCGCCCGGAAGGCCGCTCTCGTCACGGCCGCCGCCACGGCCGCCGAGGCGCCCGAGCCCGAGCCCGCGCCCGAGACCAAGCCCCAGTCCAAGCCCAAGACGTCGCCCGTCGCCGCGTCGCTCACCGACGTCGTGCCGCGCCGCACCATCGTCCTCGCGATCGTCGCCGTGGTCGTGGTGCTGGCCGCGCTCGGCTCCCTGATCGCCTACATGGTCAGCGGGGACGACAAGGACGGCCGCAAGGACGCGGGCAAGGGCGGACAGCCCACCCCGACCGCGCCCGGCAGCCCCGCCGCGGGCGGTACCCCGCAACAGTCACCGGCCGCCTCGCCGAACGCGGGCCAGCCGGGCGGCAACACGGCCGGCGAACCGGGCCAGGGGCAGAACCAGGGCCAGAACCAGGGCCAGAACCAGGGGCAGGGCCAGCAGACGCCCGGCGCCGACCAGGGGCAGGGCCAGGGGTCCGCTCCCGGTGCCGACGCGCTGCCGGCCGGGTACGCCACGATCTCGGAGCCCGGGTTCCACTTCTCGATGGCGATGCCCGAGGGCTTCCGCCGGACGGCGACGGCGGGGGAGAACTCCGGCGGCATATACAGCCGCGACGGCGGGTTCCCGCGCATCCAGGTCGACTTCACCCCGACCCCCGGCAACGACGCCAAGGCCGCGTGGCTGGCCCTGGCGGTATCGACCGCGGCCAGCAGCGACAACTACCGGCAGATCCGCATAGACACGGTGGACTACCGGGGTTACCCGACCGTCGCCGACTGGGAGTTCGAGCGCGAGCAGAAGGGCATCAAGGTGCGGGTCCTCAACCGCGGCTTCAAGATGGACGCGAAGCACGGTTACGCGATCATGATCAGCTGCCCCGCGGACCAGTGGGACGCCCCGGAGTGCACGCAGATGCGCACCACGGCCTTCGAGACCTTCCAGCCGCTCGGCTGACCCCGGGACGCGGGCGCCCTGCGCGTCGTATCGTGTCAGCGGGTCCATGGGGGGCCGCCGCACTCGGGGGAGGCGATGTGGAGGAGTACGCGGGCCGGATCCTGGCCCACCGCTACCGTCTGCCGTTGCCGCCGTCGGACGAGTACGAGCTGGTCGAGACCCGGGCCTTCGACACGCGCAGCGGGCAGGAAGTCCTCGTACGGCAGGTGCCGTTGCCCGAGGTCGTGGACGCCGAACTGCTGGACGGCCACCGGGTCACCCCGACCCCCGGCCGCGGCGGGGTGGCCGAACTGCCCGCCGTCCGGCGCGCCATCGAGGCGGCGCAGGCGGCGGCCGCCATCCCGGACCACCCCCGGCTCGACCAGGTCTTCGACGTGTTCGCCGAGGGCGGTTCGCTGTGGATAGTGAGCGAACTGGTCCCGGCCAGGCCGCTGGCCGCGCTGATGGCGGACGAACCGCTGAGCGCGTACCGGGCGGCCGAGGTGGCGTCGGACGTGCTGACCGCGCTGCGGGTGCTGCACGCGCACGGGTGGACGCACCGCAACATCACCGTGCGGACCGTGCTCGTCTGCGACGACGGGCGGGTGGTGCTGACCGGGCTCGCGGCGGGCGCCGCCGAGGAGGCCCTGTGCGGGTACGACCCGGTTCCGCGGCCCGCGTCCGGCGCCGACGCGGGGTGGGGCCAGAGCCCGCCCCCGGGGCAGTACGCCGCTCCCGGCACGGACGCCGGGACTCCGGGGCAGGTGCCGGGGCCGTGGCCGCTGCCGCACCAGGGCCCGGCGGCCGGACCGTACCCCGGTGGGGGTGCCGGGCCGCCCGGTGCGGGACTGGAGGTGTTCGCCGGTCCGGCGGCCGCCCCCGACACGGGTTCCGCCGCACCCTTCCCGACGGCCGGCCGGGACGCGGCTGCCGGTCCGCACGCCGGTCCGGACGCGCCCGCTCCGCCCGCCGCGCGGCCGGGTCCGCCCGCCGCCTCGTACGCGCCGCTCGTGGCTCCCGGGTACGACACGGGGCCGCGCTACACCGACCACATCACCCCCGAACGCCCCGACGAGCGGCCCGAGCTGAAGGCCGCCGCGCGCGCCGGCGCCATCGCCGCCTACCGGGCCGGGGCGCAGGCCGCCGCCGCCCGGGTCACCGAGCAGCGCAAGGCCGTCGAGGAGGCGCGGCCCGAGGGGTCGAACCTCCCGCAGGGGTACTCGTACCCGTACGGCGGCCCGGAGACCGGCGCCACCGGCACCCGCGAGCCCTGGCACGGGGCCACCCCCCGCCAGGCGCTCCCGCCGGGCCCGGGCCGGTCGGCGGACCCGGCCTCCGCCCCGGCCCCGGACCCCGCGCCGGAGGCGGGCGCCGCCCTCCGCCCGCAGGCCCGTCCCGAGCCGTACGCCCCGGCCGACCCGGGAGCGGCCGGGCGGCACGAGCCGTACCCGGAGCACCGCACCGAGCCGTACCCGCCACCGCCGCAGCCGTACCCGGCCCCCCCGGCGCAGACCGGCCCGCAGGCACCGACCGCCCCGCAGGCACAGCCCGGGGCTCCGCTGCCCGCGCGGCTCGCGCTGCCGCAGGGGTACCGGCAGGCCGACGCCCCGCACGGGGACGTACCGCCGGCGGCCGGCGCCGCGGAGCAGGGCCGTGCCGTCCGGAGCCCCGAGCCGCCCCGGCCCGCCCAGGCCGGCAGCTGGGGCGCGCGGCCGCAGCCGACCCCGCCCCCCGCCCCGGGCCAGTCCGCGCCGGGCCGTCCCGCCCCGGGCCAGTCCGCGCCCGGCCGCCCCGCCCCGAGGCCCGGGTGGGACGGCCCGCGCACCGGGCTGGACGCCGAACGGGCCCGGCAGACGCGGATGGCCGTCGTCGGAGCCGTCACCGAACGGTGGGCCCCCGAACAGGCCGGTCCCGTGCACGGACACTGGCAGCTGGCCGCCCCGGTCGGCCCGGCCACCGACCTCTGGGCCCTCGGCGCCCTGCTGTACCGCGCCGTGCAGGGGCACGCCCCGTACCCCGAGGACAGCGTCGCCGAACTCGTCGAAATGGTCTGCGCGGAGCCGCCCGCCTTCGCGGAGGAGTGCGGCGCGCTGCGCCCCGTCGTCGAGTCGCTGCTGCGTCAGGACCCCACCGAGCGGCCCGATTTCGAGGA
This sequence comes from Streptomyces sp. NPDC058619, assembly GCF_042717785.1. Taxonomy (NCBI): domain Bacteria; kingdom Bacillati; phylum Actinomycetota; class Actinomycetes; order Kitasatosporales; family Streptomycetaceae; genus Streptomyces; species Streptomyces sp. NPDC058619. Next base: position 179,414 of record NZ_JBHXQN010000001.1, on the reverse strand, counting down.
GCTGCGCGGCTGGCTCCGCTCGCTCGTGCGGTCCGCCCCCGAGCCGGAGGCCGGCTTCGGGATCCTGCCGATGGCCGAACCCGACCCCGCGCGGCTGCCCGTCGTACGCCGCCGCGGCGAACTCCACGGGAGGCACCGCAATCCCGCGGGCCCCCGCGCGCCCCGCTCCCTCGGCCGGACGCTGCTCGTCGGGGTGCTGGCCCTGCTCGCCGGGGCGGTGGCGTACGCGATGCTCTTCATGCCCCGGGCCGGTGAGCAGGACGGGCGGGCCGGCGCCGGCCCGACCCCGCAGAAGCAGAGCCAGGGCCCCTCGCAGACGCCCGCCGGCACGCCCGAGTCGAAGCCGGCGCCCCAGACGACGACACCGCCCCCGACGGCGGCGCAGCCCGTGCCGGCGCCGCCCGGCTACACCGTCCAGCAGGATCCGGAGCACTTCCAGATCGCGGTGCCCGACGGCTGGGACCGCAACGGCATCAACGAGGCCGGCCAGGTGCGCTTCACGGAGGGACAGTTCGTCCTCACCGTCGTGCCCGGCCGGGACAAGGTCCAGGGCAACCCGGACCCGGAGGCGTACCAGAAGGACAAGGAGCCGGAGCTCAACCCGTACCGCAGCTCCACCTGGTCCTCCGTCGGCGACATCAAGAAGACCACGGTGGGCCAGCAGCTCCGCGTCACCGCCCGGTACACGTGGATCGACGGCAACGGCCGCAACGTCTTCGCGCGCAACTTCGTCGTCGCCCTCGGCGGCAGTTACCACGTGGTCATCGTCACCGGTCCGGAGGACGAGTCGGGCAAGGTCACCGAGGTCTTCGAGAAGGCCACGGCGAGTTACCGGGCGGGCGGTTGAGGAGTTTCTGACGGCCGATCAGTACGGCGATTGCGTCACAGTGCTGTCTCTGGGCGCCCGGGCGGTTCCGGCAGCGCCCGTGCGCTCCGTAACCTGTCCTGAAGTGCAGAGAGCGGCGAGGTTTCGTGGAACAGCAGACAGGTGGGGGCGCCGTGCTCGCGGGCCGGTACCGGCTCATCGAGCCGATCGGCAGCGGCGGCATGGGCAAGGTGTGGCGCGCTCATGACGAGCTGCTCCACAGGACCGTCGCGGTCAAGGAGCTGACGGCGGGTCTGTACGTGGCCCAGGCCGACCGCGAGGTCCTGCACGCCCGGACGCAGAAGGAGGCCCGGGCCGCGGCCCGCATCCAGCACCCCGCGGTCGTCACCGTGCACGACGTGCTGGAGCACGACGACCGGCCGTGGATCGTCATGGAGTACATCGACGGCCCGTCCCTGGCGGAGGCGGCCAAGGCCGCCGGCCGGATCGAGCCGGGCGAGGCGGCGCGGATCGGACTGCACGTCCTGGGCGCGCTGCGCGCCGCGCACGCGGTCGGCGTCCTGCACCGGGACGTGAAGCCGGGCAACGTCCTGCTGGCCAAGGACGGCCGGGTGCTGCTCACGGACTTCGGGATCGCGGCGATCGAGGGCGACTCCTCCATCACGCGCACCGGCGAGATCGTCGGCTCCATCGACTACCTGGCACCCGAGCGGGTCACCGGCGGGGCCCCCGACCCGTCGTCCGACCTGTGGTCGCTGGGCGCCACCCTGTACACGGCCGTCGAGGCGCGCTCGCCGTTCCGCCGCACCTCGCCGATCTCCAGCCTCCAGGCCGTGGTCAACGACGAGCCGCCGCCGCAGCGCCAGTCCGGCGCCCTGGGGTCGGTCATCACGGCCCTCCTGCGCAAGGACCCGGCCGAGCGGCCCTCGGCCGCGGAGACCGAGCGGATGCTGCTGGAGGCGATGGAGGGCCGGGAGCCGAAGGCGGCGCAGGCGTACGTCCCCACGCGCGCGGTGACCAGCGAGGAACTGGCCCCGGCGCGGGACCGGCCCGACCACCACCCGGAGGCCGGGCCGCCCAACGCCGCGCACGCCCCCCGGCCCCCGCGGGACCCCTCGGGGGGCCCCGCCGCGACGGCCACCCTCCCGGACCGGGCCGCTCCCGGCGGCGGCGGGGCCACGGGCCGCGTCCGGCGCGCGGCGGCGGTCGCCCTGGTGGCGGCGCTGCTCGGCGGCGGCGGTGTCTTCGGGGTGCTGAAGTTCACCGGCGACGCCGACACCGGGAAGGACGGCGGCGGGGACAGGAACGCGAGCGTCCCCGACCAGCAGAACCCGGGCGGCGGCCCGCCGGCGCAGGAACCCGCCGGGCCCCCGGCCGGCTGGACCAGGGTCACCGATCCCGCCGGCTTCACCCTCTTCGTCCCGGAGGGCTGGACGCGCCAGACGGACGGCAACCAGATCGACTACACCCCGGACAACGGGAAGCACTTCATCCGGATCGCCGTGGACCCCACCCCGGACTACCGGGACGCGTACGCGCACCTGCTCGACCTGGAGAAGCAGGTGCAGAAGCGGACGGACTACAAGCGGCTGGTGCTGAAGCCGAACACCTTCCGGGACAGCCTGCGGTCCGCGCTGTGGGAGTTCACGTACACCGAGAAGGGGACGCATGCGGGCCCGCGCCGGGCCATCGAGCAGATGTACATCGCGCCCGACGAGACCGAGTACGCGATCTACCTGTCGAGCCCCGCCGCCGACTGGAGCACGACCCGCCAGCAGTTCGACACCGTGCTCAGCGGCTGGGAGCCGCCCGCCAAGGGGCGGTGATCCGGCCGAACGCGCCGACGATGCCAGCGATCACTGGCGGAAAAGGCAAAATCCGGTTACCCACGGGTACCCAAAGGCTCGCGGGCGCAATACGCTCACCGCCATGACGGACTCGCAGGCCCCCGCCGCCCCCCTCCGCACCGCACCGCAGCCCACCAACCCGGTCGCCCCGGCCCCGGCGGGCGCCCGCACCGCCGCCGACGTGGTCACCCCCGACCTGGTCGCCCGGCTGACCCGCGGCATCATCGGCTCCGGCCGGACCGCCAACCACACCCCCTTCACCGGGGACCGGCTGGCCGAGCTCCCCGAGGCCACCCCCGAGGACGTCGCCGAGGCCTTCGACCGGGCCCGTGCCGCGCAGCCGGCCTGGGCCGCCGTCCCCGTACGCAAGCGGGCCGCGGTGCTGCTGCGCTTCCACGACCTGGTCCTCGCCCGGCAGGCCGAGGTCCTCGACCTGATCCAGCTGGAGACCGGCAAGGCCCGCCTGCACGCCCACGAGGAGGTCCAGGCGGTCGCCGTCGCCGCCCGCCACTACGGCCGCAAGGCCCCCTCGTACCTGCGCCCCAAGGGCCACACCGGTGCGATGCCCACCCTCACCAAGGTCACCGAGCTGCGCCAGCCGCGCGGCGTCGTCGGCCAGATCGCCCCCTGGAACTACCCCCTGGAGCTGTCGGTCGGCGACGCGCTGCCCGCCTTCGTCTCCGGCAACGCGCTCGTCATGAAGCCCGACACGGAGACCGCGCTCACCGCCCTGTGGGCCCGTGACCTGCTCATCGAGGCCGGACTGCCCGCCGAGGTCTTCCAGATCGTCCTCGGCGAGGGACCCGTCGTCGGCCCGGAGGTCGTCCGGCACGCCGACTACGTCTCCTTCACCGGCTCCACCCGTACCGGCCGCGAGGTCGCCCGCGGCGCCGCCGACCGCCTCGTCGGGGTCTCCCTCGAGCTCGGCGGCAAGAACGCCATGCTCGTCCTGCACGACGCCGACGTGGAGAAGGCCGCCGCCGGCGCCGTCCGCGCCTGCTTCTCCTCCGCCGGCCAGCTGTGCATCTCCATCGAGCGGCTGTACGTCCACGCCTCGGTCGCCGACACGTTCGTCGAGCGCTTCGCCGCCCGCACGAAGGCCATGCGCCTGGGCAGCTCCCTGGCCTACGGTGCCGACATGGGCTCGCTGGTCGGCACACGCCAGCTGGAGACCGTCCAGCGGCACGTGGACGAGGCCGTGGCCAAGGGCGCCGTCCTCGTCGCCGGCGGCACCGCCCGCCCCGACATAGGCCCCCTCTTCTACGAGCCCACCATCCTCGACGGCGTCGAGGCGCCCATGGCCGTGTGCGGCGAGGAGACCTTCGGACCGGTCGTCTCCGTCTACCGCTTCACCGACGAGGACGAGGTCATCGCGCAGGCCAACGCCACCGCCTACGGCCTCAACTCCAGCGTGTGGACCAAGGACGCCCGCCGCGGCCACGCCGTCGCCGCCCGCCTGCGCACCGGCACCGTCAACATCAACGAGGGCTACGCCCCCGCCTACGGCAGCGCCCAGGCGCCCATGGGCGGCATGAAGGACTCCGGCCTCGGCCGCCGCCACGGCTCCGAGGGCATCCTGAAGTACACCGAGGCCCAGACGGTCGCCCACCAGCGGCTGCTGCCGATGGCGCCCTCGCTGGGCATGGACGACGAGAAGTACGCGGCGTTCATGACCCGCAGCCTCCAGGTCATGAAGGCACTCCGACTGCGTTAGGGGCCACCCGTGTCGCACGCGTACGACTACGACGTCATCGTCATCGGATCGGGCTTCGGCGGGTCGGTCTCGGCCCTGCGCCTGACGGAGAAGGGGTACCGGGTCGGCGTCCTGGAGGCAGGACGCCGGTTCACCCGCGAGAGCCTTCCGAAGAACAGCTGGGACCTGCGCAACTACCTGTGGGCCCCGGCCCTCGGGCTGTACGGGATCCAGCGCATCCACCTGCTCGGCAACGTCATGGTGCTGGCCGGCGCCGGGGTGGGCGGCGGCTCGCTCAACTACGCCAACACCCTCTACGTGCCGCCCGCCGCCTTCTTCCAGGACCGGCAGTGGGCGTCCATCACCGACTGGCGCAGCGAGCTCGCCCCCTACTACGACCAGGCCAAGCGGATGCTCGGGGTGCGCCTGAACCCGACCATGACCGCCTCCGACGTCCACCTGAAGGCCGTCGCCGAGCAGATGGGCGTCGGGGACTCCTTCCACATGGCCCCCGTCGGCGTCTTCTTCGGCGACGGCAAGGACGGCGAGAACGGCGAGCAGGGCGCGGGCCGCGCCCGGGCCAGGCCCGGCGAGGAGGCCGCCGACCCGTACTTCGGCGGCGCCGGACCCGCCCGCAGCGCCTGCACCGAGTGCGGCGAGTGCATGACGGGCTGCCGGCACGGCGCGAAGAACACCCTGAACGAGAACTACCTGCACCTCGCCGAGCACGCGGGCGCGGTCATCCACCCGATGACCACCGTCACCGCGCTCTCCGAGGATCCCGGGGGCGGCTACCGCGTCCGCACGGTCCCGACCGACGGCCGGCGCAGCGGCCGGGCGAAGGTGCTGCGCGCGCCGTACGTGGTCGTGGCGGCGGGCACGTACGGCACCCAGACCCTGTTGCACACCATGAAGGACCGCGGGGAGCTGCCGCGCCTGTCGGAGCGGCTCGGCGAGCTGACCCGGACCAACTCCGAGGGCCTGGTCGGCGCGCAGACCGACGACCGCCGCTACCGCAGGCGGCACGGCGCGGACCGCCGCGCCGACTTCACCCACGGCGTGGCGATCACCTCCTCGGTGCACCCCGACGCCGACACCCACATCGAGCCCGTCCGCTACGGCAAGGGCTCCAACGCGATGGGGTTCATGACGATCCTCCAGGTGCCGTACGCCCGGCACCGGGTCCGGGCCTGGTTCGCCCGGACGGCGCGGCACCCCCTCCAGCTGGCGCGCTCGCTGTCCAACCGGCGCTGGTCCGAGCGGACCATCATCGGCCTGGTCATGCAGTCGCTCGACAACTCGCTGACGACCTACCGCAAGCCGGGCGGCATCGGCAAGGGCCTGCTCACCGCCCGCCAGGGCCACGGCGCCCCGAACCCGGTCCAGATCGCGGAGGCCACCCGGGCCGCGTCCCTGCTGGCGGAGGAGATCAACGGCTTCGCGGGCAGCAACATCGGCGAGCTGATGGGCACCCCGCTCACCGCGCACTTCCTCGGCGGCTGCCCGATCGGGGCGTCGGCGCAGGAGGGCGTCGTCGACCCGTACCACCGCCTCTACGGACACCCGGGCATCTCGGTGGTGGACGGCTCGGCCGTCTCCGCCAACCTCGGGGTCAACCCGTCGCTGACGATCACGGCGCAGGCGGAGCGGGCGATGTCGTACTGGCCGAACAAGGGCGAGCAGGACGCGCGCCCGGAGCAGGGAGCGGCGTACGTCCGCCTCCCCGCGGTGGAACCGGTCCGCCCGGCGGTGCCGAAGGAGGCCTTCGGGGCGCTGCGGCTGCCGTTCCTCGGGATCCCCGAGGTGCCGGCGAGGCAGGAGACGCCGTAGCGGGGACGCGGGGCCGGCGGGACGCGCGGCGACGCAGTTGCAGGCGGGGACTGCACTCCCCCTCCGAGCGCAGTCCCCGCACGCATCTGGTGACACGTGGTCCGCACGGATGGTTGTACCGGAACCAGCGCTCCCGGTCCGTGGCGTCCGTCACACGGTGAAGGGCGGGGCCGGCGGGGAGGGGCCGCACCCGCGCTCCGGGAGGCCGGGTCGGGGAGGGGCCGCACGGGAGGAACGGCCGGCCCGGGACGTCCCCCGGACCGGCCGTCCTGTCACGGACCGGCCTGCTGTCCCCTGCCGTCCGGTCACGCTGAGGAGCGAGGTCCCACGACGCACGCTCCACGGGGCGTGCGTCTCATCGCTCCGGCGGAGCCACGCGTGGTGCTGCGGTCCCGCGCCTGGCTGGCGCGGCCAACCTCACCAACGAAGGGCCGCGGGGCCGGTCACGGTCCGGACGGGTGACGAACGGGCGTGACACGGCCCCGCGGCCGCCGGCGTCAGACCCGGCCCCGGCACAGCTCCAGCAGGGTCATCGCCAGGCTGGTGCCGGGCTTCCCGAGCGCACCGCTCCAGTGCGAGAGCACCTCCATCTCGCGGGACAGGTGCACCCGGCGGCCGCCGGAGGTGATCCGGGCCTCCTGGATGACGGTCGAGACGGCCATCCGCTCCTGGATCAGCCCGATGATGCGGTCGTCGAGGGCGTCGATGCGGGTGCGGGAGTCGGCGATCAGCTGCTCGGGGGTGGTGGTCGTCGTGGTCATGGCGGTTCTCCTGTGGCTGTGGTTCGCGGGGTGGACGCGGCCGACAGGGGCGGGAACGCAGGAGCGCCCCGGTCCTGTCGGACCGGGGCGCTCTCTGGGAAGTCAGCGGCTCAAGCGAGCATCACGAGGACCCATGGCGACCGGACCGACCGGTGCCATAGGTAAAGAGGAAGCTCAGCTGCTCGCGCATGGAACGGATTATGGCCTTCCGTCCCCCTTCAGGCCAAGCCGGTTCGGATGGTGAGACGAAGAGGGGCTTGGGTCCCCCGTTAGAATCGACAAAACAGCCACCTCTTCCGCCGGAAGGCCGCCCCGTGCCAGAAGCACCCTCCGCCGCCCACGACAGCGCCCCGGACACGGTTCTCGTCGTCGACTTCGGCGCCCAGTACGCCCAGCTCATCGCCCGCCGCGTCCGCGAGGCACGGGTCTACAGCGAGATCGTCCCCAGCACGATGCCGGTGGCCGAGATGCTGGCCAAGGACCCCAAGGCGATCATCCTCTCCGGCGGCCCCTCCTCCGTGTACGAGGACGGCGCGCCCACCATCGACCGCGCCCTGTTCGAAGCCGGCGTCCCCGTCTTCGGCATGTGCTACGGCTTCCAGCTGATGGCGGTCACCCTCGGCGGCCAGGTCGACAACACCGGCGCCCGCGAGTACGGCCGCACCCCGCTGGCCGTCTCCAAGTCCGGCTCCACCCTCTTCGAGGGCACCCCCGACAACCAGTCGGTCTGGATGTCCCACGGCGACGCGTGCTCCGCCGCCCCCGAGGGCTTCGCCGTCACCGCGTCGACCGGCGTCGTGCCGGTCGCGGCCTTCGAGAACGACGAGAAGAAGCTGTACGGGGTCCAGTACCACCCCGAGGTCATGCACTCCACGCACGGCCAGCAGATCCTGGAGCACTTCCTCTACCGCGGCGCCGGCCTGGCCCCCACCTGGACCACCGGCAACATCGTCGAGGAGCAGGTCGCCGCCATCCGCGAGCAGGTCGGCGACAAGCGCGCCATCTGCGGCCTCTCCGGCGGCGTGGACTCCGCGGTCGCCGCGGCGCTCGTACAGAAGGCCATCGGCTCGCAGCTCACCTGCGTCTACGTCGACCACGGCCTGATGCGCAGGGGCGAGACCGAGCAGGTCGAGAAGGACTTCGTCGCGGCCACCGGCGTCCAGCTGAAGGTCGTCGACGCGCAGGAGCGCTTCCTGAACGCGCTGGCCGGCGTCTCCGACCCGGAGACCAAGCGCAAGATCATCGGTCGCGAGTTCATCCGCGTCTTCGAGCAGGCGCAGGCCGAGATCATCGCCGAGGGCGGCGCGGACGTGGCCTTCCTGGTGCAGGGCACCCTGTACCCGGACGTCGTCGAGTCCGGCGGCGGCACCGGCACCGCGAACATCAAGTCCCACCACAACGTGGGCGGCCTCCCCGACGACATCGAGTTCGAGCTCGTCGAGCCGCTGCGCCAGCTGTTCAAGGACGAGGTCCGGATGGTCGGCCAGGAGCTGGGCCTGCCGGACGAGATCGTCCAGCGCCAGCCCTTCCCCGGCCCCGGCCTCGGCATCCGCATCGTCGGCGAGGTCACCAGGGAGCGCCTGGACCTGCTGCGCGAGGCCGACGCCATCGCCCGCCACGAGCTCACCGCCGCCGGTCTGGACCGCGAGATCTGGCAGTGCCCGGTCGTCCTGCTCGCGGACGTCCGCAGCGTCGGCGTCCAGGGCGACGGCCGCACCTACGGCCACCCGATCGTGCTGCGCCCCGTCTCCTCCGAGGACGCCATGACCGCGGACTGGACGCGCATGCCGTACGAGGTGCTCGCCCGGATCTCCACCCGGATCACCAACGAGGTGCCGGACGTGAACCGCGTGGTCCTCGACTGCACGAGCAAGCCCCCGGGCACCATCGAGTGGGAGTGACCGGGTCCTGACCCGCGTACGACGACGGCGGCGGCGGACACAGGCCCCGGCCCGGTGCCGGACACGCGCCCCGGCACGCGGCCCGGCCCGGTGCCGGTGGAC
>NZ_JBHXQN010000001.1:0-170444 GCF_042717785.1 Streptomyces sp. NPDC058619 | reverse complement strand
CGTCCCCCCCCCGGGTCCCCCCGCGGGGGTGGGGGCGGGGCCCGCCCCCCGGCGCCGCGGCGGCGGCCCCCCCCCCCCCCCCGGGGGGGCCGGCCCCGCCGCCGTTTTCGCCGGTGCGCGGCCCTGTTCTCCTCGCGCGGCGGCCAGTACCTTGCGCCGACGAGCGGCGGTGCGCGGACGACCGACGAGGAGAGCGAGCGATGGCCGACGAGACGGCGGCGGCGGACACAGGCCCCGGCCCGGTGCCGGACACGCGCCCCGGCACGCGGCCCGGCCCGGTGCCGGTGGACCGGCTGCGCTTCGACATGCCGCCCGAGCACGCGGACCCCGCCGACGAGCGCGCCCACCGCAAGGAGCGTCTCGCCGAGGCGCTGCGACTGCTGGGCGCCCTCGGGTACGAGGACGGGGTCGCCGGGCACGTCAGCGCGCGGGACCCGGAGTTCGAGGACTGCTACTGGGTGAACCCCTTCGGCCGGGCCTTCGCCACGCTGACCCCCGACGACCTGCTGCTGGTCGACGGGGACGGACGGGTGCTCCAGGGCGGGCGCCGCGTCAACGACCTGGCCTTCGCCGTGCACGCTGCCGTCCACCGGGAGCGCCCCGGGGCGGTGGCCGTCGTCCGCGCGCAGGGCCCGTACGGCAGGGCGCTGGCCGCGCTCGGCGAACTGCTGGCCCCGATCACCCAGGAGGCCTGCGCCTTCTACGGGGACCACGCGCTCCTCGACGAGTGCGCCGGGGTCGAGGACCCGCGCCGCATCGGGCGGGCGCTGGGACCGTACAAGGCGCTGATCCTGCGCAACCGCGGACTGCTGACGGTCGGTGACACGGTCGATGCCGCCGTCTGGTGGTTCGTCGCGGCCGAGCGGGCGGCGCAGGTGCAGCTGACCGCGCGGGCGGCCGGGAAACCGGTGCCCGTCGACCACCGCGGGGCGGTGCTCATGCGCGAGCGGTTCGGGTCCGATCTGGCCGCCTGGGCGAACTACCAGCCGTTGCGCCAGACGGCCCCGCGACCGGTGGCGTCAACATCATGAACCGCTAATCACCTGCTCTGACATCGTGCGCAATCCGGAGCACTGCCGCAGTGGTGCACAATTCGCTGGCATTGCACCGTAGTTCAGAGAGGCGGCACGCACGTGGCTGTCCAAGAGATCTCCCGAAGTACCCACACCACTGCCTGCGCCTGCGAGGAGTGCGCACGGGAAGGGCACCGGCGCGCCGTCGCCGCGTTCCTGGAGAAGCGGGACGAGTTCGCCGCCGGCCACGGCGTGCCGGCCGCCGTCGCCCACTCCCTCGGCGCGTCCCGGCAGTGGGTCTCCGACGAGCTGACCCTGTCGGCCCGCACCGTCGCCGACCGGGGCCGGGAGGCCGGGAACTCCTGGCTGTACCGGTTCTCCCAAAGGGCCGTGCTCGCCGTCTGGATCGCCGCCGGCGTCCTGCTGCTGGTCCAGGTCGCCGCCGCGCTCGGCACCGGATGGTCCACCGCGCGCACCGCCGGGCTGCTGGCGGCCCTGCTGCTCGCGGGGCTGCTCACCCTCGCGGCGCGCGCCCAGTCCGTGCGCGGCGGGCTGCTGGCACCGCTGGTCGGCGAGGACAACCGGCTCTCCACCTCCAAGGCCGTGCCGAGCGCCTGGGTGCTGCTGGCGGGGTTCGCCGCGCTGCTGCCCGCGCTGCGGCTGGCGGCGTCGGTGCCCGGCCCCGAGCGGCAGGCCCTGTACGCGGGGTTCGCCCTGGAGGGCGCGCTGCCGCTGCTGGCGGTCGTCGCGCTGACCTCGACGGTGGCCGTACTGGTCCGCCGGGTGGTCTCCGTACGCATCATGGGCCAGCGGCTGCAGAAGCTGCCCGCGGACCGGCCGCGCGGGGCGGACCTGCTCACCGACGACGCGGGGCGCGGCTCCTTCCCCGACGCGCAGTACGTCCTGGTCTCGGCGGTGGTGCTGGTCCACGCGGCGGTGTCGCTGGCCCGCTTCCCGGACCGGCTGCCCCGGCTGCCGTGGGCGCTGGCCCTGCTGGTGGCGCTGTCGGCCGCCGTCTACCTGGCGGCCAAGTACGCGGAGGGCAGCCGCCCGCTCGTGCTGTCGGTGGTGCGCAGGCGGGAGCCCGGGGACCTGGACGCCGCCGTCCGCCCCGGGGACGACATCGAGATCCGCGGGGTGGGCTTCGTGCCGCCCGGGGCGCAGACCCCGGAGATGCTGGCCCGGCTGGTCGTACGGATCGGGGCGGTGCACGTGCACGTGCCGCTGGTCCCGGTGGCGGGCGGGTTCACCAACCCCTCGGACGCCGTGCTGACGGTGCCCGTGCCGGCGGAAGTGGAACCTGGGCGCGTGGACGTCCAAGTGGTGACCGCCGCAGGAGTGGAATCCAACCGCTGCACCATCGACGTGGCCGAGTGATCGGGGTACACATGTCGCGTGAATCGAACCGATGTACTTGACGTCGCCCCGTCGAAGCCCTCCCCGCTGAAGGAGCGCGCGACCCGGTACGCGCTGCTGCCCCTGCGGATCTTCCTCGGCGTGACCTTCGTCTACGCCGGCCTGGACAAGCTGACCGATTCCGCCTTCCTCGCCGCCACCGGCGACGGTTCCATCGGCGACCAGATGCGCGGCGTGCGCGACAGCTCCGCGATCCCGGCCATGGTGGACATGGCGCTGGAGGCCCCCGTGGCCTTCGGGACGGTCATCGCCCTCGGGGAGCTCCTGGTCGGCCTCGGGGTCCTGGCCGGCCTGCTGACCCGGATCGCGGCCCTCGGCGGAGCGCTGATCGCGCTCAGCCTCTGGCTCACCGTCTCCTGGGCGGTGTCCCCGTACTACTACGGCAACGATTTGGTCTACCTGATGGCCTGGACCCCGCTGATCATCGCCGGAGCCCCCTACTGGTCGCTCGACGCGCTGATCCGTTCGCGGCGGTCCCTGCGCACGGCGTAGGTCACCATCCCGAGCAGTGCGGCGAGCGACAGCCCGCCCACGGTCATAGGGATGACCAGGAACCACGGCAGATCGGCCCGGCCGGTCGCGTCGAGCAGGTAGAGCACGCCCGCGGCGATCAGGACGAGCCCCGCCAGGAGCCGTCCCGGCTGGAATTCATGACGCCGCACGGGCCACCTCCACCTGTCCCACACCCGTGTCCAGGTGCAGCTCGATCGTCCCGCCGGCCTCGGTGCCGGGGGAGGGGGGCAGCGTCGCCCCCTGGGTCTCGCCGCCGCGGCGGACACGGAAGTCCCGGCTGGTCTCACCGGGCAGGTGGATGTCGCCGAACCGGACCGACACGTCGGCCACGGCCGTCACCTCCCGCGGCACGATCACCTTCAGCCGGCCCGCGTCCAGGGAGGCGCGGACCGCCACGGTGGTCCCCTTCGGAACGTCCAGCCGGCTCAGGTCCAGCGTGGCGAGCCCGGTGCCCGCCTCGTACGAGGGCCGTACGTCGGCCACCGCGGCCGGCCGCCAGTCGACCCGGCGCCAGTCCGTGCCGATCTCGGCGGGCAGCGCCGACGCGCCCGCCAGCAGCCCGGCGGTGAGGAGTGCGAGGAGGAACGTGCCGAAGCCCGTACGCCCCTTGAACGAGCTGACCGCGAGCCCGAGGCCGAACACGGCCAGGGCCGAGGCCAGCCCGATCTGCAGGGCGTGGGTCATAGTGCCGCCCTCCCATACGGAGGACGCGGCCCCGGCCCCGGCCAGCACGGCCAGGACGAACACCCGGCCCCCGATGCCGCCGCGCGGGCGGACCGGGACGGAGGGCGCGGCCGGCGCCGCCGCGGCGCCGCTCCGGGCGTCGACCCCCTCGTCGTCGGGCCCCCACAGGTACCCCGTCCCGCCGACCGGGCCGGTGGTGCCGTCCTTGACCAGCGGATCCCGCCACCACGACGGGCCGCCCGGGGCGGGCGGCGCCTTCGTCTCCGGCGGGGCCGGCGAGTGCGCCGGCCGCTGCGAGGCGGGGGCCTCCGCCTCGGGGGTGGCGACCCGGCGCCGCTGCGACCAGTACGAGGCGACGCCCAGCGCCAGGATGACCAGGATCGAGAAGACCGCCATCTCGCCGTTGTCCAGCATCGACAGGAACAGCGCGCAGCCCACCAGGGCGGCGAACACCGCCGCGAGGGTGGCGCCCTCGACCCGGCCGGTCAGCAGCTTCTTCGCCTCGCTCTCCTCCTCGCCCTCCGGCGGGAGCAGCAGCCACGCGAAGCCGTAGAAGATCAGGCCGACGCCGCCGGTGACCGCGAGGACGCCGAGGAAGATCCGGAAGACCACCGGGTCCAGGTCGAAGTGCCGGCCCAGCCCCCCGCACACGCCCGCGAGGACCTTGTCGCGCCTGGCGCGGCGCAGGGGCGGCCGGGCCGCCGGGGGCGGTGCGGCCGCGGGGTCCGCCGGCGGGGCGTCGTGTACTTCGGTCATGCGTCCATGGTGACGGGCCGCGGCGCCCCGCGGCACCCGGCCCGACCCTGGCGCAACCCTGATATCCCCCCGACGGAACTGGGGGGATGCCCTGATGCCGGGCCCCCTCCGCGCGTGTGACCATCAGTGACATGCCCGCAGCCGCCGCACCCCGCACCCCGCACGCATCGGAACCCCTGCCCGAGCCCGCACCGCAGCGCAGGCTCTACCGCAGCGCCGACGGCCGGATGCTCGGCGGGGTCGCGCGCGGGCTCGCCGGCCACCTCGGACTGCCCGTGATCTGGGTCCGGCTGGCGTTCCTCGGCCTCTTCATGTTCGGGGACGGCCTCGGCGTCCTGCTGTACGCCGCGTTCTGGGTGTTCGTACCGCTCGGCGTCGGCGGCCGGACCGCGAACGGCTCCCTCTGGGAGACCTGCGCCGACGGCACCCGCCGGCTGCGCAAACCCGACCGCGGGCAGATCACCGCGTTGATCGCCCTGTTCATCGGCGCCGGCATCTTCATCTCCAAGGTCCAGCTCGGCGGCGAGTCCGGCCGGTACGTGTGGCCGACACTGCTCGTCGGCGCCGGCGTGGTCCTCGTGTGGCGCCAGGCCGACAACGCCCGCCGCGCCCACTGGAACGCCGCCGCCGGACGGCACGCCCGCCTGCTCCAGACCGCCCGGGCGCTCGCCGGCGTCGTCCTCGTCGGCGTGGGCCTGACCGTCTTCATCGTCGTACGGGGATCGGCCGCCCAGCTGGGCAACGTCCTCACCGCCACCCTCGCCGTCCTCGTCGGCGTCGCCCTGCTCGCCGGACCCTGGCTGATCCGGATGACGCAGGACCTCTCCGAGGAACGCCTGATGCGCATCCGCGCCCAGGAGCGCGCCGAGGTCGCCGCCCACGTCCACGACTCGGTGCTGCACACCCTCACCCTGATCCAGCGGGGCGCGGAGGACGCCGGCGAGGTGCGCCGCCTGGCCCGGGCCCAGGAGCGCGAGCTGCGGAACTGGCTGTACAAGCCCGAGGGCACCGGCAAGGACGAGGCCGAGGAGCCCACGACGCTGGCGGAGGCCGTGAAGAAGACCGCCGCCGAGGTGGAGGACCACCACGGGGTGCCCATCGAGGTCGTCGTCGTCGGCGACTGCCCGCTGGACGAGAGGCTGGCGGCGCAGGTCCAGGCCGCGCGCGAGGCGATGGTCAACGCCGCCAAGTACGGTGGCGAGGGCGGGCCGGTGCAGGTCTACGCCGAGGTGGAGGGGCAGACGGTGTTCGTGTCCGTACGGGACCGCGGGCCCGGCTTCGACATCGACGCGGTACCGGACGACCGCATGGGCGTACGAGAATCGATCATCGGCCGGATGCAGCGCAACGGCGGGACCGCTCGGCTGCGGTCCGCTCCCGACGGCGGCACCGAAGTCGAACTGGAGATGGAGAGGGCGGCGAAAGCAGCATGACCGGAGGCAGCATGTCCGACGAGAACACAGGCGCGGCACCGACCAGGCGGGTCCGGGTGGTCCTCGTCGACGACCACCGCATGTTCCGCACCGGAGTGCAGGCCGAGATCGGCGAGACCGACCGCACCGGCGTCGAGGTCGTCGGCGAGGCGGCCGACGTCGACCAGGCCGTCACCGTCATCACCGCCACCCGGCCCGAGGTGGTCCTGCTCGACGTGCACCTGCCCGGCGGCGGGGGCGTCGAGGTGCTGCGCCGCTGCGCCCCGCTGATGGGGGCCGCCGAGAACCCGGTGCGCTTCCTCGCGCTGTCGGTGTCGGACGCCGCCGAGGACGTCATCGGGGTCATCCGGGGCGGCGCGCGCGGCTACGTCACCAAGACCATCACCGGCACCGACCTGGTGGACTCGGTCTTCCGGGTGCAGGAGGGCGACGCGGTGTTCTCGCCGCGGCTGGCGGGCTTCGTGCTCGACGCGTTCGCCTCGACGGACGCCCCGCCGGTGGACGAGGACCTGGACCGGCTCACGCAGCGGGAGCGCGAGGTGCTGCGGCTGATCGCGCGCGGGTACGCGTACAAGGAGATCGCCAAGCAGCTCTTCATCTCGGTGAAGACGGTCGAGTCGCACGTCTCGGCGGTGCTCAGGAAGCTCCAGCTGTCCAACCGGCACGAGCTGACCCGCTGGGCCACGGCCCGCCGGCTGGTCTGATCCGCGGGGCGGTCTGACCCGCGGGGCGGTCCGAGCTGCCGGGACGGTCCGAGCTGCCCGGTCCGGGCCGGTCCGGTCCGGGCGTGTGATCCACGCCGCAGGGGGAGAGGGCAACCGGAAGGCGCGGCGCCGCCCTCTTCAATGGCGTGATGAGCCTGACGGGGACCCCCCTCTTCGCGGCGGCGGTCGCCCTGACCGTGATCGCCGTCGTCCTGCCGCTGACCGTGTGGAGCAGGGTGCGCGGCCCCGCCGCCGTGCGCGTCGCCACCCGCGGCACGATGCTCGTCTTCGCGCAGGCCACCGCCGTCGCGCTGGTGTTCATAGGCATCAACCGGGACATGAACTTCTACACCTCCTGGGGCGACCTGCTCGGCACCGGGAAGTACGTCACCGCCGCCCCCGACCTCGGCCCGGACGGGCTCGGCGGGAAGAAGACGCAGGAGGCGCCGAAGGTCCGCCAGCAGTTCCAGCCGGTGGACGGCCTCGGCGGCCGGGTCCAGAAGACCGAGCTCGACGGAAAGGTCTCCGGGGTCAAGGGCGACGTCCTGGTGTGGCTGCCGCCGCAGTACGACGACCCGGCCTACAAGGACAAGAAGTTCCCGGTGGTCGAGCTGATCCCCGGCATCCCGGGGACGGGCAAGTCCTGGTTCCAGGGACTCAAGGCGCACGAGGTGCTGGAGCCGCTGATGAAGAGCGGCACGGTGCAGCCGTTCATCCTCGTCTCGCCGCGCGCCATGCTGCTCGGCAACGGCGACACCGGCTGCGCCAACCTGCCCGGCAAGGTCAACGCGGACAGCTGGTTCAGCGTCGATGTCCGCAAGATGGTCGTCGACAACTTCCGGGCGTCGGACGAGGCGCGCACCTGGGGTGTGGCCGGGTACTCGGCCGGCGCGTACTGCGCCGCCAAGCTGGCCATCGCCCACCCCGACCGCTACGCCGCGGCCGTCTCGCTGTCCGGGTACAACGACCCGGGCCAGGAGCCGTCCTCGCTGGTCGCCCAGGACCCGGAGCTGCGCCGCACCCACAACCTGCTGAACCTGCTCAAGGCGGCGCCGGCGCCGCCCGCCGTCTCCCTGTGGATGTCCGGGGCCCAGAACGACGGCTACCTGTCGGGCATGGACCTCAAGGGCGCGGCGAAGAGCCCGACCGTGGTGCACGCGGAGAAGGTGACCGGCGGCCACAACCTCGAATCGTGGTCCAAGCAGCTGCCGCAGACCTTCGGCTGGCTGACCACGCAGGTCAAGGCGCCGTAACCAGGACGGGCAGAGCCGGGCACAGCTCGGCGCCGCCGGGCAGGTCAGGGACGGGCTAGGCGTGGGCTAGGCGGGGCGCGAGGCGCCGGCCCAGGGCATCGAGTCGAGCGGGGCGACCCGGACCGTCGAGCCCGGACGCGGCGCGTGGATCATCTGACCGTTGCCGATGTACAGGCCCACGTGCGTGATGCCGGAGTAGAAGAACACCAGGTCGCCGGGGGCCAGCTGGTCGCGGGAGACGCGGCGGCCGGCGTTGATCTGGGTGTACGTGGTGCGGGGGAGCGCGACCCCGGCCGACCGCCAGGCCGCCTGGGTCAGCCCCGAGCAGTCGAAGGACCCGGGGCCCGTCGCGCCCCAGACGTACGGCTTGCCGACCGCCCCGTACGCGAAGGCCACGGCGCGGGCGGCGCGCGAACCGTCGGACGGCGCCGGGGCCGCGCGCCGCGCGGGTACGGCTCCCGCGGCCGCGGGAGGGGCGGCAGCGGGAGCGGAGGCGGCGGCGGTGCGCGCCTCGTAGGCCGCCCGCTCCTCGGCGGTGAGCTTGGCCAGCTGCTGCCGGGCGGCGGCGAGCTTGGCCTCGACCTCGGCCTTGTGCCCGGCGAGTTCGTCCCGCCTGGCCCGCAGGTCGGAGGCCCGCCCGGCGGCCTGGGTCCGCAGTTTCCCGACCTCGTCCAGCCCGCGGCGCACGGCGGTGATCCCGGCGGCGTTGCGGTCGCCGGCGCGGGCGATGAAGGCGGCCTGGGCCAGGTACTCCTGCGGGTCGGCGGACAGCGCCAGCCGTACGGCGCTGCCCAGGGAGCCGCCGCGGTACTGGGTGGCGGCCAGGGTGCCGAGCGCGCCGCGGGCGGTGTTGAGCCGGTCGGTCCTGCGGGCGGTCTCGTCGCGCAGACCGGTCAGCGCCCGCTCGGCCTCGTCCGCCTGTTCCTTCGCCCCGTTGTACCGCTCGGTCGCGGCCTCGGCCTCCTCGTAGAGCCGGTTCACCTCCGCCTCGACCTGGGCGGGGGTGGGCCGGGGGTCGGCCTGGGAGGTGCCTTCGAACGCGGTGGCGGTGGCAGCGCCCGCGAGGGCGAGGGTGGCGGCGGTCCGTACGGTGCCGCCGGAGAACGGGCGCTGCCTGGGCTTTCGGTGACTGGCCACGCGGGCCTCACGTCCTTCCTCTGTCGGTGCTTGCTGGAGGAGGACGCTAGACCCGGAGGTAACGGGCAGATGACGGGTGATCACAAGTGGCCCGATACGGCCGGATGCGGCCGCTCCGGACCGGAGCGGATCGGCGCCGGAGGGCGGCGGTGAGGATATTGACCACCGCCGGTCCGACGCGGTGTGATCAGCCGAAGAATCGCGTGAGCTCGGCGACGACGGCCTCCGGCTGCTCCTCCGGGAGGTAGTGGCCGCTGCCGTCGACGCGGACGACGCGGGTGTCGGTGCCCAGCGCCGGGACGGCGCGGGCGAGCAATTCGTAGTTGCTGTGCTCGCCGCCGAGGGCGAGCAGCGGGCTGGTCACCGGGGCGTACGTGGCGAGGTCGGCGATGTCCCGGCCGAAGGTCCGGTACCAGTCGTTGCCGGCCCGGATCGCGTCCGGGGAGTCGTACGCGAGGGCGTACACCGCGCGGGAATGCGCGTCGACGGCGGCCGGATCGGCGGCGCCGTGGGTGAACAGCCAGTCCAGGAGGTGGTGGTAGCGGCCGGCGAGGAGCTGCTCGGGCAGGCCGTGCACCTGGTTGAGGGCGAACCACCACAGGTGGATGACCCCGGGCTGCGGGAGCAGGGTCATCCGGGCCCAGTCCTCGTCCGGGTGGGCCACGTCGAGGAGGGCGACGCGGCGGGTCGCCGCGGGGTGGTTGGCGGCGTGGGCGTAGGCGACCATCGCACCGATGTCGTGCCCGGCGAGGTGCGCCGATTCGATGGACAGGTGGTCGAGGAGGGCGTGGACGTCCGAGGCCATCGTCTTCTTGTCGTACCCGCCGACGGGCTTGTCGGAGCCGCCCATGCCGCGCAGGTCCACCGCGATCACCCGGTGGCGGCGGGCCAGGGCCGGCATCACCTTGTGCCACTGCCACCAGGTCTGGGGCCAGCCGCCGAGGAGCACGAGGGGTTCTCCGGCGCTCCCGGGGCCGCTGTCCACGAAGTGCAGGCGGGTGCCGTTGACCTCGGCGCGGCGGCTGGTGAACCCGCCGTCGAGGGAGGCGGCGAGGGAGGCGTCGTCGAGCGGGAGGGGGGAGTGCGCGGGCATGGGGGTGTCCTGGTGTCCTGGAGGGAATGACCGTACGAAGTTTTCGAACGATGTGGCGACTGTATGAGATTTTCGAATGGTCCGACAGGGGTGGTGGCCGGTCCGTACGAAATTTCCGTACAGTGGGTCCATGGCTGTCACTGCCGCCGAACCGGCCCACCCCGCCGCCGACCGCATCGCCCTGGTCGACGTGCTCGCGGCGCTCGGCCACCCCGTCCGGCTGGAGATCGTCCGCAGGCTGGCCTCCGGCGAGGAGGCCTTCTGCGGCGAGGTCGTGCCGGACCTGCCCAGGTCGAGCGTCACCCACCACCTCAAGGCCCTGCGCGAGAGCGGGGTGATCTGCCAGCGGCCCCGAGGCCGCAAGCTCTTCCTCGTGCTGCGCCGCGACGACCTGGAGTCCCGGTTCCCCGGGTTGCTGGAGCTCGTCCTCAACGACGCGGGGGCGTAGCGGGCAGGGTTCCCGGGCCGGATTCCGCGATTTTCCGGGCCCGGGACCGGCTGTCGGTCCCGCCCCCTAGACTCGGATGGCGATGAGCAGCCTCTTTGACGACAGTTTCCTGGCGGACTTCACCCCCTCCGACGAGGTCCCCCCGCCGCCCGAGGATCACGCCGCCCCGGAATCGGGCGCGCACGATCTCTTCGGTGGCCGGTTCGACATGCCCATGTCCGGGGACGCGTACTACCGGGACGGTGCCCCCAGGCCCGTCATCGACCCGGCGACGCTCCTCGAAGGCCTCAACACCGAGCAGAAGGCCGCCGTGGTGCACGCGGGCTCCCCGCTGCTCATCGTGGCCGGCGCGGGCTCCGGCAAGACCCGGGTGCTGACCCACCGCATCGGGCACCTGCTGTCGGCGCGGCAGGTCCACCCCGGCCAGATCCTGGCGATCACCTTCACCAACAAGGCCGCCGGCGAGATGAAGGAGCGCGTCGAGAGCCTGGTCGGCCCGCGCGCCAACGCCATGTGGGTGTCCACCTTCCACAGCGCGTGCGTGCGCATCCTGCGCCGCGAGTCCAAGCGCCTCGGCTTCACCTCCTCGTTCTCGATCTACGACGCGGCCGACTCCAAGCGGCTGATGGCGCTCGTCTGCCGGGACCTGGACCTGGACCCGAAGAAGTTCCCGCCGAAGGCCTTCAACGCCAAGGTCTCCAACCTGAAGAACGAGCTGATCGACGAGGAAGCCTTCGCCGACCAGGCCGCCGACGGTTTCGAGAAGACCCTGGCCCAGGCGTACGCGATGTACCAGGGCCGCCTGCGCGAGGCCAACGCGCTGGACTTCGACGACATCATCATGACCACCGTCCACCTGCTCCAGGCCTTCCCGGACGTCGCCGAGCACTACCGGCGCCGCTTCCGGCACGTCCTCGTCGACGAGTACCAGGACACGAACCACGCCCAGTACACGCTGGTGCGCGAGCTGGTCGGCACCGGCTACCCGGACCTGCCGCCCGCCGAGCTGTGCGTGGTGGGTGACGCGGACCAGTCGATCTACGCCTTCCGCGGCGCGACCATCCGCAACATCCTCCAGTTCGAGGAGGACTACCAGGACGCGACGACGATCCTGCTGGAGCAGAACTACCGCTCCACGCAGACGATCCTCTCCGCGGCCAACGCGGTCATCGAGCGCAACGAGAACCGCCGCGCCAAGAACCTGTGGACCGAGGCCGGCACGGGCGCGGTGATCACCGGCTACGTCGCGGACACCGAGCACGACGAAGCGCAGTTCGTCGCGGACGAGATCGACCGGCTGACGGACGCGGGCGACGCCAAGGCCGGCGACGTCGCGATCTTCTACCGGACGAACGCGCAGTCGCGCGTGTTCGAGGAGATCTTCATCCGGGTCGGGCTGCCCTACAAGGTCGTCGGCGGCGTCCGCTTCTACGAGCGCAAGGAGGTGCGCGACGTCCTCGCGTACCTGCGCGTCCTCGCGAACCCCGAGGACAACGTCCCGCTCCGC
This sequence comes from Streptomyces sp. NPDC058619, assembly GCF_042717785.1. Taxonomy (NCBI): domain Bacteria; kingdom Bacillati; phylum Actinomycetota; class Actinomycetes; order Kitasatosporales; family Streptomycetaceae; genus Streptomyces; species Streptomyces sp. NPDC058619. The sequence goes on along the minus strand of NZ_JBHXQN010000001.1, from coordinate 158,487 downwards.
CGAATCCTGAACGTGCCCAAGCGCGGCATCGGCGACCGCGCCGAGGCGATGATCGACGCGCTCGCCATGCGCGAGAAGATCACCTTCCCGCAGGCGCTGCGGCGCGTGGACGAGGCCTTCGGCATGGCGGCGCGCTCGACGAACGCGGTGAAGCGCTTCAACGTGCTGATGGAGGAACTCCGGACGATCGTCGACTCCGGCGCGGGCCCGGCGGTGGTGCTGGAGGCGGTGCTGGAGCGTACGGGGTACCTCGCCGAGCTCCAGGCGTCGACCGACCCGCAGGACGAGACGCGGATCGAGAACCTGCAGGAGCTGGCGGCGGTGGCGCTGGAGTTCGAGCAGGCGCGCGAGGCCGCGGCGGCGGAGGCCGAGGCCGCCGCAGACGGCGCCGCCGCTCAGGATGCCGCCCCCGGCGGTGCGGGAGCGAGCGGCGCGGACGGTGTCGACGCGGGCGGTGTCGACGCGGGCGACGCGGCGGCCGCGGCCGCCGGGCCCGGGACGCTCGCCCAGTTCCTGGAGCAGGTCGCGCTCGTCGCCGACTCCGACCAGATCCCGGACGAGGAGACGGACGGCTCGGGCGTCATCACGCTGATGACCCTGCACACCGCCAAGGGCCTCGAATTCCCGGTGGTCTTCCTGACCGGCATGGAGGACGGGGTCTTCCCGCACATGCGCGCGCTCGGCCAGACCAAGGAGCTGGAGGAGGAGCGCCGCCTCGCGTACGTCGGGATCACGCGCGCCCGGGAGCGGCTGTACCTGACCCGCTCCTCGATGCGCAGCGCGTGGGGGACGCCCTCGTACAACCCGCCGTCGCGGTTCCTGGAGGAGATCCCCGCCGAGTACCTGACGTGGAAGCGCACCGGCGCCTCGCAGAAGCCGGCCGGTCCGATGCGCAGTTCCGGCTCGGGCTACGGGTCGGGATCGGGCTACGGGTCGGGCTCCGGCAGCGGCAAGGCGACCTTCGGGACCTCGCCCGAGTCGTTCCTGTCCTCGTCGCGCACGAAGTCGGGCCCCTCCGGCTTCGCCACGCGCCGGGCGACGGACAAGCCGGTCGTCGCGCTGGTGGTCGGGGACCGGGTCACGCACGACCAGTTCGGGCTCGGCACCGTCATGGAGGTCAAGGGAGCGGGCGCGGACGCGCAGGCCACCATCGACTTCGGGGACGACAAGCCGAAGCGGCTGCTGCTGCGTTACGCGCCGGTGCAGAAGCTGTAGGGCGGGGGCCCCGCCGCCTGGCGGTGGGGCTACGTGGGGTCCAGGCCGTGGTTGCGGAACCACGGCAGGGGGTCGATCGAGGCCCCGCCGCCGGGCCGTACCTCGAAGTGGAGGTGCGGGCCGGTGGAGTTGCCGGAGTTGCCGGAGTAGGCGATGACCTCGCCGGCCTTGACCTTGCCGCCCCGGATCTTGGTGCTGCTGAGGTGGCAGTACCAGGTCTCGGTTCCGTCGGCCGAGGTCACTATGGCCATGTTCCCGTAGGCGCTGTTGTACTGGGTGCGCACGGTGCCGTCGGTGGCGGCCATGACGGGGGTTCCGTAGGAGACCGGGAAGTCGATGCCGGTGTGCACGGACATCCACATGCCGCCGGACTGCCCGTAGCTGGCGCTGAGGCCCTGCTGGGCGACGGGGAGCGAGAACTTGGGGCGGGCCGCTTCCTTGGCCGCGGCCTCCTCCGCCTTCTTCTTCTTCTCCTCGTCCTGGCGCTGGCGCAGGTCGATGCGCTCCTGCGTGCGGCTCGCGCGGTCCGCGAAGTCGCCCGCGTCGGCGCTGAGCGCCGCCAGTTGGGTGTCGAGCTTGGTGTTCGCCGCGACCGGCTTCACCGAGGCCGGGTCGGGCGCGGCCATCGTGGTGGTCTCCTCGGCGGGCTTCTCCGTCCCGGTGAGACCGCCGACGGAGGCGGCGGCGACGCCCGCGACACCCATCACGCAGGCGGAGGGCACGGCCACGGTCAGCAGGGCGGAACGCTTCGCCGGAGTGCGGCGACGGCTTGAACCGCCGGCCGGCCGGGGGGCGGCCTTGGCCGCGGCGGCGCCCTTGGTGGCGGACCGGCGGGCGGAACGCGGGGGCGCCGGCGTCACCGGCATGGCCTGGGTGGGGAGGTCGTGGACCGCGGGGGGTCCGTCGGCGGCCGCGTGCGCCGCGTCGGTCTCGTCGGTCGCGTCGGGCCCGTCCGTCGCGTCGGAGATCACCTCGAAGACGGAGGTCTCGCTGTACTGCGCGAAGTCCGTCTCGGCGAAGTCCGCTTCGGTGACGGCGCCGGTGGCGGGCGCCGGGGTCTCGTAGGCGTACGGGGCGGGGGCCTCGTACGTCTCGTACGCGTAGTCCTGCGCGTATCCCGGCTGCGCGTACTCCTGCTGCGCCTGCGCCTGCTCCTGCTGCTCCGGGTGCTGTGCGTACTCGTACCCGTAGGCCGGCTCGGGCTGGGACGGTGCCGGGGCCTGGGGCTCCGCGACGGCGTTCCAGGTGGTGGCGTCGTAGGCGCCGGTCTCGGTGCCGATGCTGGTCCCGTAGTCCGGGACCGCCCAGTGGCCGGTCTGCTCGGCCGAGGTGTCGTAGCCGGACGCGGCGGGCTGCTGGTACTGCGTCTGGTACTCCGTCGCGTAGCCGGAGTGCTCCGCGCCCTGCGTGCTCCAGGCTTTCGCGTCCCACTGGCCCGCCGTGTCCTCCGGGATGCCCTGGCTCGGGATCGTGGAGAGGTACGGGTCCTGGGACGTCCAGGCAGTGGTGTCGTACGTGCCCGTCTCGTAGGCGCCGTACGTTGCGTAGTTGACCCCTTGACCCTGCGATTCATAGGAAACGTAGGACGAGTCACCAGCGAAAGTGGTGGTGGTCAGGCCGTCGTACCCGGTATCTGGGTACTGGCCCGACGGGGGGTGGTCGTTCACCAACTTCTCTTTCGCCTCGGCAGTGGGGGCCTGGGTGGCCGGGGAATGGGAGATTCCCCGGAGGAGAGCAGTGGCGCGACTGTACCCGCCGGTTACTGGCAACGACAATCTTCGACGGACTCCGGTATTCCCGGAACCGGGCATTCGGCCGTCTTTCGGTCGCCGAAAGACGCGGCCTTGGCCTTGAGTTCGAAATGCGTTCGACTGGTGGACGCCGAGCGGCTACGCGACGGAAGCCGCCTCCGGGAGCGCCGCGACGGCCGGCGCGGCTCCGTCGAGGGCGCGCCGGACCGCCGCGATGACCGTCGGGTGGGCCGGGAGCGCGAGGTGTCCGATCCCGGTGACGTGGACGTTCTCCACGCGCAGGTCCGGATGCTCGATCCGGGCCGTCCCGACGGGGGACATCACCGCGTCGAACTCGCTCCAGAACGCGACGCACCTGGTCGCGCAGCCGGGCGCGGGCGCGGCCAGCTCCGCCAGCACCTCGGAGTCGGGGCGCATCTGCCGCACCAGCGGGTGCGCGTTCATGAAGGGCGCGACGCGCGTGCCGGAGTGCGGGGTGCCGAGCGTGACGAGCGTCCGGACCCGGGCGTCACCGCCGAGGCGCTGCACGTAGTAGCGCCCGACCAGCCCGCCCAGGCTGTGGCCGACCAGGTCCACCCGCTCCTGACCGGTGCGTTCGCACAGTTCCTCGACGCGCCGGGCGAGGTGGCGGGCGGTGACGCGCAGGTCGCGGGTGAACGGCGAGTAGTTGTACGCCTCCACGTGCCGCAGGCCGTCCGCCCCGAGGGCGCGGCGCAGCAGGACGAAGACGGAGCGGTTGTCGTTGAACCCGTGCAGCAGGAGCACGGGCGGGCGGGTCGCGGCCGGGCGTGTCGCGTGCGGATGTGTTGCGTGCGGCTGTGTTGCGTGGAGGTGGGTCGCGTGCGGCGCGGCGGCGACCTTCTCCTGGAACACGCCGGTGGGGTAGAGCAGCAGGTGCCCGCCCAGCACGACCACCTCGAGCGCGCCCGCCCGCAGCGCGGCGCCGGACACGGGTATGAACAGCGCCATCGCAGGCCTCCCCTGAGCCTCTTGGGACGGACGCCGGCCGCGCCCCCGTGCCGTGCGGCTGTCGGCGCGGGGGCGCGGCCGGTGAATCAACGCCGTCCCACGTGTGATTTCCCCCTCCTGGTTGACCGCGAAACGGTGGTGTGCGCGATGCTGTACTTAACGTTCGTTCACTCGGGAGGCAGTGCGATGGGTGTGACCGGTCCGATCCGTGTGGTGGTGGCCAAGCCGGGTCTCGACGGCCACGACCGCGGTGCCAAGGTGATCGCGAGGGCGCTGCGGGACGCGGGCATGGAGGTCATCTACACCGGCCTCCACCAGACCCCCGAGCAGATCGTGGACACCGCCATCCAGGAGGACGCCGACGCGATCGGCCTCTCGATCCTCTCCGGCGCGCACAACACGCTGTTCGCGCGCGTCCTGGAACTCCTCAAGGAGCGTGACGCGGAGGACATCAAGGTGTTCGGCGGCGGGATCATCCCGGAGGACGACATCGCCCCGCTGAAGGCGAAGGGCGTGTCCGAGATCTTCACCCCGGGTGCGACGACGACGGCGATCGTGGACTGGGTCCGCGGGAACGTCCGCCAGTAGCCTTCCGGCCGGGTGCGCCACCCCCGGCCGCCCCCGACGCGTCCCGCCCGGCTGGGCAGGCCTGCGGGCTCGCGCCCGTTCGGGCTTGCCCGCCGGGGGTCGCGCCGGTTGGGCTCGCACCTGCTCGGGTCCTGCGTTGCGTCGGTTGGGCTCACACCTGCTCGGGTCCTGCGCCGCGTCGGACCGGGGCGCGTAGTCCTGCGTGCGCCGCGTCGGACCGGGGCGCGCTGCGCCGGTGCGCCTGCATGCGCTTGCGCTGCTCGGGCTCGTGTCCGTTCCGGCCTCCGCTGAGCTGCGCGCGCTTACGCCGGTTGGGCTCGGGCCTGCTCCGGCCGGCCCGTTCGGGTTTGCCCCAGCTCCGGATCCGGCTCCTGCGCCCGTCCCGGTCTGTCCGGCCGGCCTCCTGCGCCCGTTCTTGGTCCTGCGCTCGCGTCGGCCCGCGCTGCATCGGGCCGCGCCGATGCGGCCGATTGCGGTCGCGCCGGTCGGGCTCGGGACCCTTCCCGTCCTGCGCTCGCGGCGGGCCGGGTTTGTGCGTGGCCGATCCGGCCCGCGTGGGGCGGGTGCCCGCGCCGGGGACGGCCTGCCTGCGCCGGCTCGTTCCGCCCCGAGCCCGCGTCCGCCCGCGTCCGCCCGCGTCCGCCCGCGTCCGCCCGCGTCCGCCCGCGCCGGGCTGCGTCTCTTGCGCCCTTCCGTCCCACCGTCGCGCCCGGCCTGGTGCGGGTTCGTGTCTGCTCCCGGCCGGGGGCCGGGGGCCGGGAGGGGGCCGGTTCGAGGTGGTGGGGTCAGGCCGGGGTGAGTTCTGCGAGCATCGTGGCGCGCAACCGCATCGTGGCCGTGAGCCGTTGGAAGGCCTCCGCCCAGTACGCGGCGGCCCCCGGCGACGCGTCCGGCGGATCCTGCCCTGCCGCGGTCAGGGTCTCCAGGGGCCCGGCCTCCGCGGGGTCGAGGCAGCGTTCCGCCAGGCCCATCACGCCGCTGAAGCTCCACGGGTAGCTGCCCGCCTCCCGTGCCGAGTCCAGTGCCTCCACCACCGCCCGGCCCAGCGTCCCGGTCCACGGGACCACGCAGACGCCGAGCAGCTGGAACGCCTCCGAGAGGCCGTGGGCCCGTATGAACTCCGCCACCCACGCCGCCCGTTCCCTCTCCGGCAGGGTCTCCAGCAGCTTCGCCCGCTCCGCCAGGGACGGCGTGCCCGGCCCCGCCGCGGGCGGCGCGGACGGCGCGCCGAGCAGGGCCCGCGACCACGGCGCGTCGCGCTGGCGCACCGCCGCCCGGCACCATGCCGCGTGCAGCTCCTCCGCCCAGCCCTCGCCGGAGGCCACCGGCAGCGCCACGATCTCCTCCGGTCCGCGTCCCCCGAACCGCCCGCCCCAGCAGGACAGCGGCGCCGCCTCCACCAACTGGCCAAGCCACCAGGCCCGTTCGCCGCGACCGGCGGGCGGCCGGCTGACCACGCCGTCCCGCAGCATTCCCGCGTCGCACTCGGCCGGCGGGACCACCCCGTCGGGTCCCACGCAGGCCAGCGCCCGCTTCGCCATCCGCGCCGCCAGCGCCGAACGCGGCAGCGCCGACAGCAGCTCGGCGGCCGTCGCCCGGACGTTGCGGCTGCGGTCCCCGAGGGCCGCCTCCAGGAACGGCTCGTCCGCCCCGGACAGTCCCGTCCGCAGCGAGTCCAGGAACATCAGCCGGTCCTCCGCGCGTTCCGTGGTCCAGGTCGTCTCCAGCAGCCGCAGCGCCGCCGCCGGCTCGTGTGCCCGTACGCGCCCCAGCAGGGCCACCCGCTCGGCGAAGAGGCCCTCCTGCCACAGCCGTTCCACCCCGGCGGGGTCGGTCGCCGCCGGCAGTTCCCCCGCGCCCCCCGCTCCGCCGCGCAGCGCGAACCGCCAGTCGGGGTTGAGCCGCGCCAGCCACAGCCCCCGCGAGCCGGCCAGGGCCAGCGCCTGGGGCCGCAGGTCCGTACGGGCCCGGGCGGCGTCGAGCAGCGCCGGTACGAGCGCGGCCGGTGCGCGGTACCCGTGCCGCCCGGCGGCGGCCAGCCACTGCGGCAGCAGCTCCGTCAGGTCGGGGGCGGCCCCCCGGCGGCCCGACCCGCTCCCGGCGGTCCGGCCGGCCAGCAGCTGCGCGAGGCGCCGCCGCGCCGCGTCCGGCGGGGCCGGACGCGGATCGCGGGGCGCGGGGTCGGGCCGGGCGGCCGCCTCGGCGGGCCGGAGCCCGGCCCGCCGCCGTACGGCGTGCACGGCGGCCGCGTCCAGCAGTGCCTCAGGCGAGCCGGCGGGGCCCCCGCCCCGCCGCCGGTCGGTGCCCAGCAGCGCGGCGGCGACCAGCGCCTCCCAGTCCCCGTACTCCTCGTCGGGCTTCTCCATCGGACCCCTCCCTCTCCTGTGCCGGTGCTCCGGTCCCGCCCCCTCCGCGGGACCGGAGCAGTCTGTGTACCGTCGTCCGTCGGTCCGTTCGCCTGCTAGCTGGCGTGGTTGTCGTTCACAAGAGCCCCCCGGCTGTCTCGTTGTCGCACGTCGGCGCCCCCGCGCCGCCGCTCCCTCCCCGTACGGCGCCCCCGCGCCGCGTACCGATCCCCTCCCCGCCGCCTCCGGCGACGGCATACGGGCCCCCAGGCCCCCTGCGATTTCCCCTTGTTCCCCGTCCCGTCAGACCAGCGGGACGGGCTCGGCCGAGCCCGGCTGCCAGGCCGTCAGCGGGGTGAAGCCCCGATGACCGCACTCGCCGAACACGGTCAGCGGGCCTCCGCCGGACAGTGCCGCCAGTTGCCACAGGCCCCCGCGGGACCGGCTGCCCGGCCCGGTGAGGGGCACCGGCAGGGCGCAGGTTCCCTGCGCGTCCGCCAGCTGCCAGCCGAGTTCGCCCGGCACCGGCACCACCGGCCCCAGCACCACCGGCCAGGACTCCAGCCAAGGGTCCTGGCGCAGCGCCGCCCCGTACGCCTCCAGCGCCGCCCCCGTGGTCACCCCGGCCGGAACCTCCGCGTACGGCGCCGCCGCCGCGGAACGCTCACCGAGGTCCGCCCGCAACCCCGCCGAACCCGGCCGGAAGCGGAGTTCCGCCTCCAGCACCAGCCCGACCGGCAGCGCCATCCCGGGCGGCCGCCCCGGCGGACCGAAGTCCAACACCATGGCGGGCCGCCCGCCCCCCAGCCCGTGCAGCCAGATCCGCCGGGTGGTGAGCCAGCCGTCCGGCGACACCGAGTCGTACTGGGCCAGCACCAGCCAGCGGTCCCGTACGGCCTCCCCCTCCCCGGAGGCCGGCAGTCCCACTCGGCTGCGCACGGTCGCAGCGAGCTGTTCCGGCAGCCCTTCCACCCCCAACCAGGCCCGGTCCAGCAGGTGCAGCAGCGCCGCCTCCTCCAGCATCCGTGCGGGCCAGCCGGGGCCGCAACTGGGTATCGTCCCCAACTCCCGCACCCGCCCCGCCAGTCCGGGTGCCTGGGCGTCGACCATGCGGGCGGCGGTCTCCTCCCACGCCGCGTACCCCGCCTGCTCCTGGCCCGCGAGGCCTCCGCGGAGCAGGTCGGTCAGCCGCTGCTCCAGCTCCGCGACCCCGGCGCCGACGCGCGCCGCCCGCCGCTCGGCCCGGCGCCGGGCCGCTTCCCCGTCCACCGGACGGGCCGGTCCCGCGGCCGCCCGCGCGGCCCTCTCCCCCCGCCCGGCGAGCCACGACGAAGCCCAGTCCGGCGCCTCGCCGGGCTCGCCCGCCCCCTCGGCCGACCAGAGCAGCAGCAGTCCCAGCGCGTGCTTGCACGGGAACTTCCGGCTCGGGCACGAGCACGTGTACGCCGGGCCCGTCAGGTCCACGACCGTCCGGTACGGCGTACTGCCGCTGCCCTTGCACAACCCCCATACAGAACCGGAAGCGGAACCTCCGATCTGTGACCACGACCCCGCCCCGCCGAGTCTGCCCCCCGCCTTGCGCGAGGCATCGTCAGGAGCCAGAGCCAGTACCTGTTCCGCTGTCCAGCGGACCCCCTGCTCAGTCATGTGAACCACCGTACGGAGCCCCACTGACAATCGCTCTGACCGGCAACAACGCTTCGAACAGGGCCCGTTGTCAGTGCCGTGGTGCACCGTGGACACAGCAGTCGGGAACGGCTGTCGAGCATTGGAGGGGGAGCATGACCATGCCCGAGACGAACACGACCGCCGAGGCGCTTCGACCGCACGCAGAAGACGCCTTCGCGCACGAACTGAAAGCCCTGGAAGCGGCCGACGACCGGCCCCGCCCGGCCCGCTGGAAACTCTCTCCGTGGGCCGTGGCCACCTACCTGCTCGGCGGCGAACTTCCCGACGGCACGGTCATCACGCCGAAGTACGTCGGACCGCGCCGCATCGTCGAAGTGGCCGTCACGACCCTGGCGACCGACCGCGCCCTGCTCCTCCTCGGGGTCCCCGGCACCGCCAAGACCTGGGTGTCGGAACACCTGGCGGCCGCCGTCAGCGGAGACTCCACCCTCCTCGTCCAGGGCACCGCAGGCACCCCCGAGGAAGCCATCCGCTACGGCTGGAACTACGCCCGCCTCCTCGCCCACGGTCCCAGCCGCGAGGCCCTCGTCCCCAGCCCCGTCATGCGGGCCATGGCCGAGGGCATGACCGCCCGCGTCGAGGAGCTCACCCGCATCCCCGCCGACGTCCAGGACTCCCTCATCACCGTCCTGTCCGAGAAGACCCTGCCGATACCCGAGCTGGGCGACGAGGTGCAGGCCGTCCGCGGCTTCAACCTCATCGCCACCGCCAACGACCGCGACCGCGGGGTCAACGAGCTCTCCAGCGCCCTGCGCCGCCGGTTCAACACCGTCGTCCTGCCCCTGCCGGCCACCGCCGACGCCGAGGTCGACATCGTCGCCCGCCGCGTCGGCCAGATGGGCCGCGCCCTCGACCTGCCCGCCGCGCCCGAGGGCCTGGAGGAGATCCGCCGCGTCGTCACCGTCTTCCGGGAGCTGCGCGACGGCGTCACCGAGGACGGCCGGACGAAGGTCAAGTCGCCCAGCGGCACCCTGTCCACCGCCGAGGCCATCTCCGTCGTCACGGGCGGGCTCGCCCTCGCCGCCCACTTCGGCGACGGCGTCCTGCGCCCCTCCGACGTGGCCGCCGGAATCCTGGGCGCCGTCGTCCGCGACCCGGCCGCAGACAAGGTCGTCTGGCAGGAGTACCTGGAGGCCGTGGTGCGCGAGCGCGACGGCTGGAAGGACTTCTACCGCGCCTGCCGGGAGGTGACCGCGTGACGCCGGCCGCCCCGGGGCCGCTGCTGCTCGGCGTACGGCACCACGGGCCCGGATCGGCCCGCGCCGTACGGGCCGCCCTCGACGCCGCCGGGCCGCGGGCGGTTCTGGTCGAGGGACCGCCCGAGGGGGACGCCCTGCTGGCGCTCGCCGCCGACCCCGGGATGCGGCCGCCCGTCGCCCTGCTCGCCCACGCCGCCGACGACCCGGGACGGGCCGCGTTCTGGCCGCTGGCCGACTTCTCCCCGGAGTGGGTCGCCGTCCGCTGGGCCCAGGAGGCGGGCGTACCGGTGCGGTTCATCGACCTCCCGGCCGCGCACTCGCTGGCCGCCGGGGCGCCGGCCGCGGGGGAACAGGCCGCGGGGGAACAGGAGCCCGGCGCGCGGGACTCCGTACGGCTGGACCCCCTCGCGGTCCTGGCCGAGACCGCCGGGTACGACGATCCCGAGCGCTGGTGGGAGGACGTCGTCGAACACCGCGGGACCCCGGCGGAGCGGTACGACCCGCTCGGCGCCTTCGAGGCCCTCGGCGAGGCCATGGGAGCCCTGCGCGAGGCCTACGGCGACGGCGGCCACCCCCGGGACCTGATCCGCGAGGCGCACATGCGGCAGCGGATGCGGGCCGCCCGCCGGGAGTTCGGCGACGCCTACGCCGTGGTCTGCGGGGCCTGGCACGTCCCGGCCCTGCGGGCGAGGACCACGGTCGCCGCGGACAGGGCGCTGCTCACCGGCCTGCCCAAGGTCAAGGTGGAGACCACCTGGGTGCCCTGGACCCACCGCCGGCTCGCCCGGGCCGGCGGGTACGGCGCCGGGATCGCCTCGCCCGGCTGGTACGCCCACCTCTTCGCGGCCCGCGACCGGCCCGTGGAGCGCTGGCTGACCAAGGTCGCCGGACTGTTGCGGGAGGAGGACCGGCAGGTCTCCCCGGCGCACGTCATCGAGGCCGTCCGGCTGGCCGACACCCTGGCCGCGATGCGGGGGCGGCCGCTGGCCGGGCTGACCGAGACCCTGGAAGCGGTCCGGGCGGTGATGTGCGACGGCTCCGACATACCGCTCGCGCTGATCGAGGACCGACTCGTCGTCGGCGACGTGCTCGGTGAGGTCCCGGACGCGGCGCCCGCCGTCCCGCTGATGCGGGACCTGACCCGGCAGCAGCGCTCGCTGCGCCTCAAGGCCGAGGCCCAGGACCGGGAGCTGGAGCTCGACCTGCGCAAGGACACCGACGCGGCCAAGTCCGTGCTGCTGCACCGGCTGAGGCTGCTCGGCGTCGACTGGGGCACGCCCGCGGCGTCGCGGGGCAGCACCGGGACGTTCCGGGAGACCTGGCGGCTGCGCTGGGAACCGGAGCTGTCGGTACGGGTCGCGGAGGCCGGGATCTGGGGCACCACCGTCCTCGCGGCCGCCACCGCCCGGGCCGAGGCGGACGCGGCGGGCGCGCGGGAGTTGGGCGAGGTGACGGCCCTGGCCGAGCGGTGCCTGCTGGCGGGCCTCTCCGACGCGCTGCCCGCAGTGCTGCGGGCCCTCGCGGACCGGGCCGCGCTGGACACCGACGTGGCACGGCTCGCCGAAGCCCTGCCGGCCCTGGCCCGTTCCCTGCGGTACGGCGACGTCCGCGGTACCGACGCGGCGGCGCTCGGCACGGTCGCGGCCGGGATCGCCGAGCGGATCTGCGTCGCGCTGCCGCCCGCCTGCGCGGCCGGGCTGGACGCCGACGCGGCGGCGGAACTGCGGGGGCACGTGGACGGGGTGCACGGGGCGGTCGGCCTGCTGGCCGACGCGGACGAGGGCCTGCGGGACCGCTGGTCCGCGGTGCTGCGGACGCTGGCCGCCCGGGACACCGTCCCGGGCCTCATACGGGGCCGGGCGGCCCGGCTGCTCCTCGACGACGGCCGGCTGCCGGGCGACGAGACCGCCCGGCTGATGGGCCTGGCGCTGTCCCCGGCGGCCTCCCCGGCGGACGCGGCCGGATGGATCGAGGGCTTCGCGGGCGGCGGCAGCGGCGGCGGCACGCTGCTGGTCCACGACGACCGGCTGCTCGGGCTGATCGACGCGTGGCTGACGGGGGTGCCGGAGCGGGCCTTCACGGACGTACTGCCGCTGCTGCGGCGCACGTTCGGGGCGTACGAGCCGGGGGTGAAGCGCATCCTCGGCGAACTGGTCCGCCGCGGCCCGGGCGCCCCGCCCGCGGCGACCGGCGCAGGCGCCGCCCCCGAGGGCTTCGCCCCGGAACTGGACCGGGCCCGCGCCGACGCGGTGATGGACCTGGTCCGGCTGCTGCTGGGCGCCGCGACCGGAACGGAGCCCGCCGCGCCGGGATGACGGCCCCCTCCGGGGCGGGGCGGGAGCGTGACGACGCCGGGGCGGGGGCCGGGACGCCCGCTCGGACGGGACCGGGGCAGGGCGTGCGGGTGGGCCGCGCACGGGGACCGGGCCGGCGCCGCCACGGGGCTGGATCGGCCGGGCCCGGGCCGGGGACGGCCGCTACGGGTGCGGCAAGGGACCGCCGGACGGTCCGGCGGACAGGACGAGCGGCGAGCGGCGAGCGACGAGTGCAAGGGGACGGGCGGATGAGCGGTACGGACGGACGCACGGTGGCGCGGGACACGGCGGCGGAGCCCGTGCAGGGCGCGGCGGCAGGCAGGCCGGCCGCCACGGCCGGACCCGGCGGCGGACCTTCGGCAGGGCCTTCGGCCGGACCCGCGGCAGGGCCTTCGGCCGGACCCGCGGCCGGGCTGGCCGGGTCGGGCGGTGGATCTGGCGCCGCACCCGGTGGCGAGGACGGGGCGTACGGGGCCGGGGGACCGGGGGAACGGAGCGCGGCCGAGCGGCTGCGGCGGTGGCGGATGGTGCTCGGCGGGGGTGAGGCGGACGGCACCGGGTGCGCACTCACCGGGCGGGACGCGGCGATGGACGCCGCACTCGGCGCCCTGTACGACGGGGGCGGCAGCGGCTCCCGCAAGGCCCCGGGGGAGCGGTCGGCCGGGCTCGGCGGGTCCGCCCCGCAGGTGGCCCGCTGGCTCGGGGACATCCGGACGTACTTCCCGACCTCGGTGGTCCAGGTCATGCAGCGCGACGCGATCGAGCGGCTCGGCCTGTCCGCCCTGCTCCTGGAACCGGAGATGCTGGAGGCGGTCGAGCCGGACGTCCACCTGGTCGGCACCCTCCTCTCCCTGAACAAGGCGATGCCCGAGACGACGCGGGAGACGGCCAGGGCCGTGGTCCGCAAGGTCGTCGAACAGCTGGAGAAGCGGCTCGCGACCCGCACCCGGGCCACGCTCACCGGGGCCCTGGACCGGTCCGCCCGGATCAGCCGGCCGCGCCACCACGACATCGACTGGAACCGCACGATCCGCGCCAACCTCAAGGACTACCTGCCCGAACACCGCACCGTCGTGCCCGAGCGGCTGATCGGCTACGGCCGGGCGGCGCGGTCGGTGAAGAAGGAGGTGATCCTCTGCATCGACCAGTCGGGTTCGATGGCGGCCTCCGTCGTCTACGCCTCCGTCTTCGGCGCGGTCCTCGCCTCCATGCGCTCCCTCGCCACGCGCCTCGTCGTCTTCGACACCGCCGTCGTCGACCTGACGGACCTGCTCGACGACCCGGTGGACGTCCTCTTCGGCACCCAGCTCGGCGGCGGCACCGACATCAACCGCGCCCTCGCCCACTGCCAGTCGAAGATCACCCGTCCGGCGGACACGGTGGTGGTCCTGATCAGCGACCTCTACGAGGGCGGCATACGCGACGAGATGCTGAAGCGGGTCGCCGCGATGAAGGGGGCGGGAGTCGAGTTCGTGACCCTGCTCGCGCTGTCGGACGAGGGCGCCCCCGCGTACGACCGCGAGCACGCGGCCGCCCTCGCCGCGCTGGGCGCACCGGCCTTCGCCTGCACTCCCGACCTGTTCCCGGAGGTGATGGCGGCGGCGCTGGAGAAGCGGCCCCTGCCCGTACCGGCGTCCTGACCGGCCGCCCGTCTCCGGCCTTCCGCGCCTCCCGGCCGCCCACCTTCCCGGGCGGCCGGGAACCGGCAGATCGCACGAAGTTCCAGCTCAACCGTGAGGCGATCTGTGACAGGTATCACCGCTCAGGTGTGATCTGCGATTTAGGGACCCAGGTCCCACGGGGATAACCTGCGGGACGGACATGCCGCGTCCACGGTCACCGTGTGCGCCTTCCTTGTGACAGCGCCGTCACGTTGCCCTCCGCGGCACGCCCACGCAGATAGCAGAAAACCGCGAATCACTGCGAATCTTTGAAGACAAGGGACGGACGCGCGTGGACCTGTTCGAGTACCAGGCGAGGGACCTCTTCGCCAAGCACGGTGTACCGGTGCTGGCCGGTGAAGTCATCGACACGCCTGAGGCGGCTCGCGAGGCCACCGAGCGGCTGGGCGGCAAGTCGGTCGTCAAGGCGCAGGTGAAGGTCGGCGGCCGCGGCAAGGCCGGCGGCGTGAAGCTGGCCGCCACCCCGGACGAGGCCGTCGCCCGGGCGACGGACATCCTCGGCATGGACATCAAGGGCCACACGGTCCACAAGGTGATGATCGCCGAGACCGCTCCCGAGATCCTCGAGGAGTACTACGTCTCGTACCTCCTCGACCGCACCAACCGCACCTTCCTGGCCATGGCCTCGGTGCAGGGTGGCATGGACATCGAGGAGGTCGCGGAGAAGACCCCCGAGGCCCTCGCGAAGGTCCCGGTCAACGCCAACGAGGGCGTGACCATCGAGAAGGCCCGCGAGATCGTCGCCCAGGCGAAGTTCCCGGCCGAGGTCGCGGAGAAGGTCGCCGAGGTCCTGGTGACCCTGTGGGACACCTTCATCGCCGAGGACGCGCTGCTCGTCGAGGTCAACCCGCTCGCGAAGGTCGCCAACGGCGACGTCATCGCGCTCGACGGCAAGGTCTCGCTCGACGAGAACGCCGAGTTCCGCCAGCCGGGCCACGAGGAGTTCGTGGACCACGCGGCCGCGAACCCGCTCGAGGCCGCCGCCAAGGCGAAGAACCTCAACTACGTGAAGCTCGACGGCGAGGTCGGCATCATCGGCAACGGCGCGGGTCTCGTCATGAGCACCCTCGACGTGGTCGCGTACGCCGGTGAGAACCATGGTGGCGTCAAGCCCGCCAACTTCCTGGACATCGGCGGTGGCGCCTCCGCCGCCGTCATGGCCAACGGTCTCGAGATCATCCTCGGCGACCCGGACGTCAAGTCCGTCTTCGTCAACGTCTTCGGTGGCATCACCGCGTGTGACGAGGTCGCCAACGGCATCGTCCAGGCGCTGGCCCTGCTGGAGCAGAAGGGCGAGGCGGTCACCAAGCCGCTCGTCGTCCGTCTGGACGGCAACAACGCCGAGCTGGGTCGCAAGATCCTGTCGGACGCCAACCACCCGCTGGTGCAGCGCGTGGACACCATGGACGGCGCGGCCGACAAGGCCGCCGAGCTCGCGGCTGCGAAGTAAGGGCAGAGGTCACAGACTCACATGGCTATCTTCCTCAACAAGGACAGCAAGGTCATCGTCCAGGGCATGACCGGTGCCACGGGCATGAAGCACACCAAGCTGATGCTGGCTGACGGCACGAACATCGTCGGTGGCGTCAACCCGCGCAAGGCCGGCACGACCGTCGACTTCGACGGCACCGAGGTCCCGGTCTTCGGCTCGGTCAAGGAGGCGATCGAGGCCACCGGCGCGAACGTGTCCGTCCTCTTCGTCCCGCCGGCCTTCGCCAAGGCCGCCGTCGTCGAGGCGATCGACGCCGAGATCCCGCTGGCCGTCGTCATCACCGAGGGCATCGCGGTGCACGACTCCGCCGCCTTCTGGTCGTACGCGACCGCCAAGGGCAACAAGACGCGGATCATCGGCCCGAACTGCCCGGGTCTGATCACCCCCGGCCAGTCCAACGCCGGCATCATCCCGGGTGACATCACCAAGCCCGGCCGCATCGGTCTCGTGTCCAAGTCCGGCACGCTGACCTACCAGATGATGTACGAGCTCCGTGACATCGGCTTCTCCTCGGCCGTCGGCATCGGTGGCGACCCGGTCATCGGCACGACGCACATCGACGCCCTGGAGGCGTTCGAGGCGGACCCCGACACCGACCTGATCGTCATGATCGGCGAGATCGGCGGCGACGCCGAGGAGCGTGCGGCGGACTACATCGCCAAGCACGTCACCAAGCCGGTCGTCGGCTACGTCGCGGGCTTCACCGCCCCCGAGGGCAAGACCATGGGCCACGCGGGCGCCATCGTCTCCGGTTCCTCCGGTACCGCGCAGGCGAAGAAGGAGGCCCTCGAGGCCGCCGGCGTCAAGGTCGGCAAGACGCCGACCGAGACGGCCGAGCTGGCGCGCGCGATCCTGAGCGCCGCGCAGTAGTCCGCGCCTTCCAGGCACGTGTGTACGGGCGTGGCCCGCACCCTCCGGGGTGCGGGCCACGCCCGTTTCGGTGTCGCGGTGCCGCCGTGTCGCGTCACCGCGGTGGTGCCGTCTCGCCGTGTCGTTTCCGGTCCGCTACTCGATCCGCGGGGTGACGCGGCCGGGCCCGGCCAGCGGGTTGTCGCGCAGCTTGTCCTGGAGCGCCCTGCTCTCGTCGGTCAGCCGCTGGGGGCCGCTGTGCGGGGGTACGCCGGAGACGTTCGCACCGGGTGATCGCGGGGGCTCGTACCGGGTGGGGGCGGTCGAGGCGGTGTAGGCCGTCGCGACGGCGATCACCGCGGTCAGGGCGAGGGCGGCCCGGGTCCACAGCCGGGCGCGGTGCTCCGCCGCGGCCCGTACGACGGAGGCGGAGCGCGCTTCGAGGTGTACGGCCGGTCTCAGCGCGGTGAGCCGCTCGCGCAGCAGCGCGGACTGCTTCTCGGGCGGTACGCCCGCCAGCTCGGGGATGCGGCCCGCGAGCGCGGCGTGCGCGTGGACGAGCCGGCTGCCCGCGATGGGGGTGCTGGCCTCCGTCTCGGCGGCGGTGTCCGGCAGGTCGAGGCCGACGCCGTCGTAGAGCACGACGGTGCGGCGGTGGGTGGGCGACAGCGTGAGGACCGCGTCCAGGAGGATCCGGTCGGCGGGCTCGACGGGGGGCTTGTCGGGCTCCCGGTGGGCCCGGCGGAGCCGGTGCCAAGGGGAGAGGGCGTGCTCGTACGCGGCCGCGCGCACCCAGCCCACCGGGTCCGGGTCGACGGCCACCTCGGGCCACCGGGCCCAGGCCTGCTGGAAGGCCCGGTCCACCGCCTCCTGGGCGAGGCCGCGGCGGCCGGTGAGCAGGTACGTCTGCCGGGCGAGGGCCTGGACGGCGTGGGCGTAGAGGGCGTCGAAGGCCTGCGCCGGCGTGGGCCGGGCCGCGGCCTCGGCGTCGGCCGGGGCGTCGGTTTCGGTCCCGGCGGCGGTTTCCGCGGCGGAGAGGCCGGGGGGCGCCGCCTCCGCCGCCTCAGCCGCCGCCTCGGCCGCGGGTACGGCCCCGGCGGCCCCGGGGGAGTCGGTGACCCCGGCGGCCCCCGCCGCTCCGGGGCTTTTGGCGGTTCCGAGGGCGACGGGGGTTCCGGGGGCGACGGTGGCGCCGCTGGTCAGGGCCCTGGCGTAGGCGGACCTGGGCTCGTGGCGCGGCTGCCCGGCCGGCGGTTTCGAGGCGCGCTTGACCGCGGGCTTCGGGCGGGTCCCGGCGCCATAGGCCTGTCTCTGGTTCGGGTTCGGATTGTGGTTCGGGCCGCCGCCCGCGAAGGCCCGTGGGCCGCCGGCCGCCCGCAGGCCGGAGCCGCCGGGCGGCGCGGGAGTCGGGTCGGTCGGCGTCGGGGAGGGGAGTTCCCCGGGTTCCGGGCGGGTCTCCGGGGCGGGCCCGGCCTCGGCGGCCGTGCCTGCGGCGGGCTCGGCGGAGGGGTGTGCCGGGGGCGCGCCGGAGACCGCGGCGGCCCACGGCCCGGACGGGTGGGTCCCCCCGGGGGCGGCGCCCCCGGGAGCCGCCCCGGGTTCGGTGTCCGCGTGGTTCGGGGCCGGGTTTCGGCCGGCGGCCGGGTCGTCGCCGGAGGTCCCGGTCGGGGGCGCGCTCCGGCGCCCTTCCCCCGGAGCCGCGCCGGGAGACGCCCCGTCCGCAGCCCGCTCCCCAGCTCCGGCCCCGGTCCCGGCTTCCGCCCCGGCCCCGGTCCCGGACCCCGCTTCCGCCACGGTCCCGGCTTCCGCTCCGGTCCCGGCCCCGGCCCCCGCTTCCGCCCCGGATCCCGGTTCCGCGCCGGACCCGGACCCGGACTCCGCTTCCGCCCCGGACCCGGGCTCCGGTTCCGCCTCCGGGGGGTTCGAGAGGGAGTCCAGGAGTTTCGCGTACGCCTCGCGCTTGCGGCCCCTGGGCTCCGTGCGGCCCGTCTCCCAGGAGCGCACCGTGGTCGTGGTGACGCCCATCGCCGCCCCGACCTCCTCGTGCGTCAGGGCGGCCGATTCGCGCAGTCTGCGGCGTTCCTTGGGGGACGGGAGGCTCAGTTCCGAGCTCGTCTCGACGCTTTGTGTCATGCCACACTCCCCGTGACCCGACAGACCTGGGCGATAAAGTACATAAACGTATATTGAGCGACACCACGGGCATTCGCCTGTTACCCGCCCATAGCGCGTGTCGTTGGCACCATGGCGGGGTGACCCAAGTGACCGAACGCGGGACCCCGTTGTCCGCGGCCCCCCGGAGCGCCGGGAGGCGCCGTTCTCCGGCGGCCGCAGCGTGCGTGGTGGGCGGCGCCGTGGCGGCCGGCCTCGGGCTCGGCTTCCTCGCCGTGCTCGTCATCGTGCTGTGGATCAGCTCCCCCTACCCCGACAGCGGCCCCGGCGGGGCCCTGCACCTCGCCGCCGGGCTGTGGCTCCTCGCCCACGGGACGGAGCTGGTGCGCTACGAGACCCTGTCCGAGGTGCCCGCGCCCGTCGGGGTGACGCCCCTGCTGCTCGTCGCCCTGCCCGTGCTGCTCATGCGGCGCGCCGCCCGGCTGGGGCACGCGGCCGAGGAGGAGGACGGCGAGGAGGTGCTGCCCGCCGGCGCCGTCTTCTCCGCCGTGCTCTGCGGATACCTGACCGTCGGGGCCCTCGCCACCGTGTACGCCGCCGGGGGGCCGATGCCCGCCGACCCGCTCAGTGCCGCCTGGCACGTCCCGCTCGTCGCGGTGCTCGCCGCGGGCGGCGGGGTGTGGGCGGCCCGGGGGCGTCCCCTCGGTCCGCTGCCGTCCTGGTGGCCCGGGGGCGTACGGAGGGCATTCGTACGCCCCCGTTACACGCTGGCGCTCCGGGCCGGAGCGGGCGGGGCCCTGGTCCTGCTGGGCGGCGGCGCGCTGCTCGTCGGCGCCTCGCTCGCATGGCACGGTGCGGAGGTCCAGGGGTCCTTCCTGGCCCTGACCGGCGTGTGGTCGGGCCGCTTCGCGGTGCTGCTCCTCGCGCTCGCCCTGATCCCGAACGCCATGGTGTGGGGCGCGGCCTACGGCCTCGGCCCCGGCTTCGCCCTGGGGACCGGCGCGGCCGCGACCCCGCTCGGCTTCACCGGCTCACCCGAGCTGCCCCGCTTCCCGCTGCTGGCGGCGCTGCCGCCCGAGGGGTCGGGGACCCCGCTGACCTGGGCGGCGGCCGGGGTGCCGGTGGTGGCCGGGCTGGCGGTGGGCTGGTTCGCGGTGCGCCGGGCGCGCGAGGTCTCGTACGGGGAGACCGCCCTCACGGCGGCCCTGGGCGCGCTCGTGTGCGGGCTGGCCATGACAGGGCTCGCGGCGGCTTCTTCGGGGCCGCTGGGATCCCGGGACCTGGCCGACTTCGGGCCGGTGTGGTGGGCGACGGGCGGGGCGGCCTTCGCCTGGACGCTGCTGCTCGCGGTGCCGGTGGCGGTGTCGGTGCACGCCTGGCGGACCCGCCCCGCGAAGGGCGCGGGGGCCGCGGACCCGGCGGAGGACGACCGCTGGCACGACAGCGGCGTACGGGAGGTGCGCTGGGCGGCGCTGCGCCGCGCGGCGGGCACCCTGATCCCGGACTTCTCGTCCGCCCAGCCCCAGCCCCAGCCCCCGCCCCAGCCCCAGCCCCAGCCCCCGCCCCAGCCCCAGCCCCAGCCCCAGCCCCAGCCCCAGCCCCAGGCTCAGCCCGAGGCCCAGCCCCGGCCCGGAGCCCCCGCCCGGGCGTCGGCCCCCGTGACGACCGCCGTGGCGGCCCCGGCTCCGGGACGGCCGGAGGCCCCGCCGCGGCCCGAGGAGTTCCAGGTGCACCCGGTCCCGGCGGCCCCCGCGGCCCCGCCCGCGGCGCCGGTCGAGGCCCCGCCCGCGGCGCCGGTCGAGGCCCCAGCCGCGCCGAGGCGGCCGCGCCCGGTGACGGTCGCGCAGGGGTTCAGCCTGGACCTGACGCCGATCCCGATCCCGGCGCCAGCTCCGCCAGCTCCGCCAGCTCCGGCAGCTCCGCCGCCCGTGGCGGCGCCCACCGCCCCGCCCGCGGTACCACCCGGCCCGCCGCTGGTGCCGCCCGCGTCCGGCGTCCGGGTCATGACCCGGCGGAAGCCCGACGCCGACGCCTGACGCCGACGCCCGACGCCCGACACACGAAGGCGGGGGCCGGCTCCAGAGCCGGCCCCCGCCTTCGTGTGTCGGGCGTCCTACTGGCGGACCTTGAGCACGTCGCCCACGTAGTTGTCCGGCAGCAGGTCGTTGCACTCCAGCTCGCCCGCCGCCGTCAGGGCGTCGTCCCGGCATACGTAGAAGTCCTTGTACGCCAGCTGCAGCCCGTACGAGCTCAGCGCCAGCAGGATCGCCAGCGAGGCCGCGACCAGGCCGCTCACCGCCGCCGTCCGCTGCGGCCGGGCCGCGGCGCCCAGCGCCGCCAGGCCGCCCCGCGCGGCGCCGGGCTCCACTGCGGCCGACCCCCCGGCCACGGTGCCGGGTCCGGTACCGGACACGTCCGCCACCGACGCCCTCGCCGAAGCGGGCGCCGCCGGTTTGCCCCGCAGCGCGCTGATTCCCCAGTAGAGGGCGAGCGCGCCCAGCAGGAGGCCCATCGACGGAATCCCGAAGATCCCGAAGAAGAAGCCCCACATGCCCGCCAGCAGGGCGTACCGGGCGTGGCGCTGGATCGGGTCCGTCGGGTCCCAGCGGGCCGGGCCGCGCTTGCCGGAGCCGTCCTTCGGGCTGTTGCCCGGGCCGTTCCCGTCGTCGCCGCCGTCGCCGTTGCCGTCGCCGCCGCTGCGCGGCTGCCACGGCTGGTCGGGCCGGCCTTCCGGGGGAGCCGCGAAGGGGTTGTCGTCGGTGGGGGAGTCGGGCTGGCGGCGGTCCGGCATCGGGTGTGTTTCTTCCCCTGTGTCATGGACGTCGAGGGAGACGTCGTGGCGAGGTGAGGCCTGATTGCGGCGTGTACGCCTGACGCTACCTCTCGGCCGTGCCCCCGTCCCTCGGGGGCTGCCCGGTGTGCCGGTATCGTTGCAGGCGGTCGGAGGCTTCGTAGGGTCCCCCGTATATCGGTACCCCGAAGTTTCGTATGACCACACAAAGACGAACACCGCGTTCCCCCGAGAAAGGGCCTCCCATGGCCGCCTCCCGCCTGGTCGTGCTGGTATCCGGTTCCGGCACCAACCTCCAGGCCCTGCTCGACGCCATCGACGCCCACCCCGGCGGGCCCGGGGGCTTCGGCGCCGAAGTCGTCGCCGTGGGTGCCGACCGCGCGAACATCGCCGGTCTGGAGCGGGCGGAGAAGGCCGGGATCCCCACGTTCGTGTGCCCGGTCAAGGAGTACGGGAGCCGCGAGGAGTGGGACGCCGCCCTGACCGCGGCCACCGACGCCCACGCGCCGGACCTGGTGGTTTCCGCGGGGTTCATGAAGATCGTGGGCAAGGCGTTCATCGACCGCTTCGGCGGCCGGTTCGTCAACACCCACCCCGCCCTCCTCCCCTCCTTCCCCGGCGCGCACGGCGTACGGGACGCGCTCGCCTACGGCGCGAAGGTCACCGGATGCACCGTCCACTTCGTGGACTCCGGCGTGGACACCGGTCCGGTCATCGCCCAGGGTGTCGTGGAGATCCGGGACGAGGACGACGAAGCCGCTCTCCATGAGCGCATCAAGGAAGTCGAACGGGCACTGCTCGTCGATGTCGTGGGGCGCCTGGCCCGGCACGGCTACCGCATTGAGGGACGAAAGGTAACAATCCAGTGACCGCCGTAGAGAGCAACGACCCGACCACGACCCAGCGGCCGATCCGGCGTGCGCTCATCAGCGTCTACGACAAGACGGGACTGGAAGACCTGGCCCGCGGCCTGCACGAGGCGGGCGTCGCGCTCGTCTCCACCGGCTCCACCGCCTCGAAGATCGCCGCCGCCGGGGTGCCCGTCACCAAGGTCGAGGAGCTCACCGGCTTCCCCGAGTGCCTGGACGGGCGGGTCAAGACCCTGCACCCGCGCGTGCACGCCGGGATCCTCGCCGACCTGCGCCTGGAGGACCACCGCAACCAGCTCGCCGAGCTGGGCGTCGAGCCCTTCGACCTGGTCGTCGTCAACCTCTACCCCTTCCTCGCGACCGTCCAGTCGGGTGCCACCCCGGACGAGTGCGTGGAGCAGATCGACATCGGCGGCCCGTCGATGGTCCGCGCCGCCGCCAAGAACCACCCGTCCGTAGCGGTCGTCACCAGCCCCGCGCGCTACGCCGACGTCCTCGACGCGGTGAAGAACGGCGGCTTCGACCTGACCGCCCGCAAGCGGCTCGCGGCCGAGGCCTTCCAGCACACCGCCGCGTACGACGTAGCCGTCGCCTCGTGGTTCACGAACGCGTACGCCCCGGAGGCCGGGGACGCGGCGCTGCCCGAGTTCCTGGCCGGCGCCTGGGACCGCAAGTCGACCCTGCGCTACGGCGAGAACCCGCACCAGGCCGCCGCGCTCTACACGGACGGTCAGCCGGGTGGTCTCGCCAATGCCGAGCAGCTGCACGGCAAGGAGATGTCCTTCAACAACTACGTGGACACCGAGGCCGCGCGCCGCGCCGCCTACGACCACGACGAGCCCTGCGTCGCGATCATCAAGCACGCCAACCCGTGCGGCATCGCCGTGGACGCGGACGTGGCCGCGGCCCACCGCAAGGCGCACGCCTGCGACCCGCTGTCGGCCTTCGGCGGCGTCATCGCCGTCAACCGCCCGGTGACCGTCGAGCTCGCCGAGCAGGTCGCCGAGATCTTCACCGAGGTCATCGCCGCCCCGTCCTACGAGGACGGCGCGGTCGAGGTCCTGGCCAAGAAGAAGAACATCCGCGTCCTCAAGGTGGACGGCACCCCGCACCAGCCGGGCGACCTCAAGCCCATCTCCGGCGGTGTGCTGCTCCAGCAGAGCGACACGTTCGAAAAGGGCAGGGGCCGGGCGGAGGGCGACGACCCGGCGAACTGGACCCTCGCCACCGGCGACGCCCTGTCCGCCGCGGAACTCGCCGAGCTCGCCTTCGCGTGGAAGGCCTGCCGGGCCGTCAAGTCCAACGCCATCCTGCTCGCCAAGGACGGTGCCTCGGTCGGCGTCGGCATGGGCCAGGTCAACCGCGTCGACTCGGCGAAGCTCGCCGTCGAGCGGGCGGGCGCCGAGCGCGCACAGGGCTCGTACGCCGCGTCCGACGCGTTCTTCCCGTTCCCGGACGGCCTGGAGATCCTGACGGCCGCCGGCATCAAGGCCGTCGTCCAGCCGGGCGGTTCGGTCCGTGACGAGCAGGTCGTCGAGGCGGCGAAGAAGGCCGGCGTGACCATGTACTTCACCGGGACCCGGCACTTCTTCCACTGACCGGTCGAGGTCCCCGCGCCAACGGCGAAGGCCGCGTCCCGCACTGCGGGACGCGGCCTTCGCCGTTCATTCACCGGCCCGAGGGGCCGGGGCCGGGGCGCCTAGTACTGCGGGCGGCTGAAGTACTGGCTGGCGTCGCTCTTCGCGAGGAAGACGATGATGAGGATGCCGAGCACCAGGCTGATGAGCGCGAAGAAGTTCCCGCCCAGCAGGTTGACCAGGCTGAAGAGGACCGTGACCGAGCCGTAGATGATGCCCGAGATGCGGACACCGCTGCGGCCCTTGCCCAGCTTGACGGCGGTGAGGATGGCCCACACCGCGAAGAGCAGGGTGATCACACCGATGCCGATCGCGATACCGGCGCCGACGGCGGCGGCATTGTCGGTGTCGGTGCTGCTGAGGCCGGAGCCGGAGGTGTCGGCGCCCGAGATCATGTCGGCGATCCACGCGGAGGCGATCATGGCGATCAGCGCGAAGACGACCTGCAGTCCACCGAGGACGTAGAGCATGATCCGCGCGCCCTTGACACCGCCCGGCATCTCGACGGGACCGCCCGGGAAGCCGCCGGGGCCGGCCGGGTAGCCGGCGGGGGCGCCCTGCGGGTAGCCGTAGCCGCCCTGCGGCGGGACGCCCTGGGGGGCCTGCTGCGGGTAGCCGTAGCCGGGCTGACCCTGGGGGGCCTGAGGCTGCTGTCCGTACGGGTTGTTCGGGTCGCCGAAGCTCATCTTGGGGTGTTCCTCCGTGGAAGTGCGGGGACGCACGGCATACGCACGGAGGAATACGGGATGTTGCGGTCCGCCCCCCGGCACTGCCCGCGGCACTCTTTCACTGCATCGTCGTCGGCCGGGCGATGACTTGTCCAGTTGGTTCCCGTGCGCCCCGTGACTTGTTGTGCAAGTGCAATGAACCGCGTGCTCCGGTGAACGCCTTGAGTGGAACCGGGGCCACTCCATCCGGGAGTATGGGTCCATGACTGCCCAGATTCTCGATGGCAAGGCCACCGCCGCCGCGATCAAGTCCGAACTGACCGTCCGCGTGGCGGCCCTGAAGGCCCGGGGCATCACGCCCGGCCTCGGCACCCTGCTGGTCGGCGACGACCCGGGCAGCCGCTGGTACGTGAAGGGCAAGCACAAGGACTGCGCCGAGGTCGGCATCGCCTCCCTCCAGCGCGAACTGCCCGCGACGGCCTCCCAGGAGGACATCGAGGAGGTCGTGCGCGAACTCAACGCGAACCCGGAGTGCACGGGCTACATCGTCCAACTCCCCCTCCCCAAGGGCATCGACACCAACCGGGTGCTGGAGCTGATGGATCCGGCCAAGGACGCCGACGGCCTGCACCCCATGTCGCTCGGCAGGCTGGTCCTGAACGAGCCGGGCCCGCTGCCCTGCACCCCGTACGGGATCGTCGAACTGCTGCGCCACCACGGAGTCGCCGTCAACGGCGCGCACGTCGTCGTCCTCGGCCGCGGCATCACCGTGGGCCGTTCCATCGGCCTCCTGCTCACCCGCAAGTCGGAGAACGCCACCGTGACGCTCTGCCACACCGGTACGCGCGACCTCTCGGGGCTGCTGCGCCAGGCGGACATCGTCGTCGCGGCGGCCGGGGTGCCGCACCTGGTCAAGCCGGAGGACGTGAAGCCGGGCGCGGCCGTGCTCGACGTCGGCGTCAGCCGAGACGAGGCCGGGAAGATCGTCGGCGACGTCCACCCGGGCGTGGCGGAGGTGGCCGGCTGGATCTCCCCGAACCCGGGCGGCGTCGGCCCGATGACCCGCGCCCAGCTGCTGGTCAACGTGGTCGAGGCGGCGGAACGGACCACCGGTGAAGGCTGACCCGGGCGCGGAGGCCGCGGCCGCCCGGGAGCCGGGGCGGCCGCCGGAGCCCGTGCCGACACCGGAGCCCGTGCCGGAGCCGCAGCCCGCGTCCGCCGCGGCCCCGAAGGGGACCGTCACCGCCCCGGAACCGGCCTCCGCCGAGTCCGGTCCGCAGTCCGGTCCGCAGTCCGGTACGGAGTCCGGTCCGGGGCCCGAGCGGGCCCAGGCCAGGTCCCGCCGCTTCCCGTCCGTCACCCGCGACACCGCGCGTCCCGAGGGCGGCGGCCGCGCCGTCCCCGGGGCGGTGTCCGCGCCGGCCCGGCAGTGGCCGATGCTCAGCGTGCTCGCCGCGACCGCGGCCGGCCTGCTGGCCACGGCGATCGGGCACCCGCGGATCGGCTGCCTGGTGATCGGCGTCGCGCTGATCGCCGCCTCTGCGATGCGTCAGCTGCTGCCGTCGGTGGGCATGCTCGCGGTGCGCTCCCGGTTCACGGACGTGGCCACGTACGGGCTGCTGGGCGTGGCGATCACCCTGCTGGCGCTGGTCATCGAGCCCAAGCCGTGGCTGGAGATCCCCTTCCTGGAGACGGCGGTCCGCTTCACGGTCCGCTGACGGCTCCCCGGAGCCGCGCAACGGGGTGCGGGCGACCCCGCCGGGCCTTCGAATCCAGGGCGCCGACGCTGCGAATCGCCCGTACGTGTGCCACGGACCACAGGGACCGGGGGATTGGGCCCCTCCCGGGTCGGATAGCCTGACGGCGGATGTCTCTTCACGTCAAGATTCACAGGGCCGGGGAGCGGCGTCCTCCCAGCACATGGGGCAGGGACGCCCCACCGCCAGCTGTCTAACGGAGAAGGCCATGACCCGCACTCCCGTGAATGTCACCGTCACCGGCGCCGCAGGCCAGATCGGCTACGCGCTGCTCTTCCGCATCGCGTCCGGTCACCTGCTCGGCGCGGACGTGCCGGTCAAGCTCCGTCTTCTGGAGATCCCCCAGGGCATGAAGGCCGCTGAGGGCACCGCCATGGAACTCGACGACTGCGCCTTCCCGCTGCTCAAGGGCATCGACATCTTCGACGACCCGAACCAGGGCTTCGAAGGTGCGAACGTCGCGCTGCTCGTGGGCGCCCGCCCGCGCACCAAGGGCATGGAGCGCGGCGACCTGCTCTCCGCCAACGGCGGCATCTTCAAGCCGCAGGGCAAGGCCATCAACGACCACGCCGCGGACGACATCAAGGTCCTCGTCGTCGGCAACCCGGCCAACACCAACGCGCTCATCGCGCAGGCCGCGGCCCCGGACGTACCGGCCGAGCGCTTCACCGCGATGACCCGGCTGGACCACAACCGGGCGATCTCGCAGCTCGCCAAGAAGACCGGCGCCGACGTCACCGACATCAAGCGCCTGACCATCTGGGGCAACCACTCGGCCACCCAGTACCCGGACATCTTCCACGCGGAGATCGCCGGCAAGAACGCCGCCGAGGTCGTCAGCGACGAGCTGTGGCTCGCCGAGACCTTCATCCCGACCGTCGCCAAGCGCGGCGCCGCGATCATCGAGGCCCGTGGCGCGTCCTCCGCCGCCTCCGCCGCGAACGCCGCCATCGACCACGTGCACACGTGGGTCAACGGCACCGCCGCGGGCGACTGGACCTCGATGGGCATCCCGTCGGACGGCTCCTACGGCGTCCCGGAGGGCATCATCTCGTCCTTCCCCGTCACCACCAAGGACGGCAAGTACGAGATCGTCCAGGGCCTGGACATCAACGAGTTCTCCCGTGCGCGCATCGACGCGTCCGTGGCGGAGCTGGTCGAGGAGCGCGACGCGGTCCGCGAGCTCGGTCTGATCTGACCGCCCGCACCACCCGTAGCACCTGTCTGATCCGAAAGGTCCCGGCGCCCCGTGCGCCGGGACCTTTCGGCTCGTTCCCTCCTGTCGGGCGGCGGCCGCGACGACAGGTCGCCCGTGCCCCGTCGCTCAGCGAGGCGGGCCGCCTGCCGTGCGCCGTCGCGCCCTCCTACGGGTTCGACGCCGCCCGAGTCCTCGCCCACGCCCTCTGCGCCCGCAGAGCGGAGCCGGGCCGGGCCGCCGGGGTCGTCTTCGCCTGGTTCGCCGGGGCCCTGCTCACCGGCGGCGCGCTCCTGGCCGCGCTGGTGCTGCCGGCGCTCACGGCCGCGCTGCCGTAGCGGCGGCCGTCCGCGTGACCGCCGCCCGTGTGGCCACCTCGGCCCAGACGGTCTTGCCGACCAGCCGCCCGGATACGCCCCACGCGACGCAGAGCGCCTCGACGATCCGCAGGCCGTGGCCGTGCTCGGCGGCCCCGACCGGCCCCGGCCGGACCCGGGGCTGCTGTCCGGCCCGTGCGTCGGAGACCTCCACCCGCAGCACGCCGTCCAGTTCCCGCAGCCCGAGCTCGAAGTCCCGCCCCGGTACGCCGCCGTGCGCCACGGCGTTGGCCGCCAGCTCGGCGACGACCTGCGCGACCCGCTCGTTGTCGACGCCGCCCAACGGGTAGCCCCACCGGGCCAGTTCCAGCAACGCCAGCTCCCGTGCCAGCCGCGCGCCCCGACGCGTACTGCTGAACCGCTGCCGCCATTCGTTGCCTGCGTTGGGCATGGCGCCGCTCCTCTGTGTAGTCGTTCCGCTACCGGCGAGGTTCAGCGTGACCACACGCAGGGAAGCATTCAACGTGTCAGGGGAGAACGAAAGGTTGGTGCGTACCGCTTGAACGTCAAGGAGTTGAACCCGGAGAGCTCTCCGCAGGCCGCGTTCGGGGCCCGCTTGCGCAGCTCGCGGAAGGCACAGGGGTGGACGCAGGACGAACTGGGCGAGCGGATGGGGTATTCGAGTACGCACATCTCATCCGTGGAAACTGGTCGCAAAGTGCCGACCTTGCGGTTTTCGCGGAGTGCGGATGTCGCATTCGGGACCGGCGATGCGTTCGAGCGCCAGTCCCTGGAGATTCGGCACGGTGCGCTGCTGGAAGGCTTCCCGGAGTACGTGGGATACGAAGGCCGGGCGGTGGAGCTCCGCCTGTTCGAGATCGGCATCGTTCCCGGCTTGTTGCAGACGCCCGAGTACGCGAAGGCGTTGGCGAACAGCGCCGTGCGGCGCGGCGCCATCACTCCCGCGTACGCGGCGGAGCGCGTGGCGTTCCTTGCCGAGCGCCAAGAGGCGTTGGAGCGGGATCGACCACCCATGGTGTTCGTGGTGATGGACGAAAGCTGCATTCGTCGGCCCGTCGGCGGCCCTGAGGTCATGGGAGCCCAGCTGGAGCGGCTGGTCGAGTTCGCAGCGCGGGCCCACACGGTTCTTCAGGTGGCACCCTTTGACATCGGGGAGCGCCGGCCGTTCGACCTGCCGGTCAACTTGCTGACCCTTGCCGATCGATCCGTCGTCGCGTACGCCGAGTCACAGGCGCAGGGGCACCTGGACCGAGAAACCGTCTCGGTCCTGCCCATGCTTACGGCCTACCATCAGCTACAGGCCGAAGCGCTCTCCCAGACGGCATCAGTCGCCATGATCAATGCGGTACGAAAGGGCTCCCCGTGACGACCCGCACCGATTCCCCCCGCTGGTTCAAGTCTTCTTACAGCAACAACGGCGGCAACTGCATCGAGGTCGCCACGAACTTGATCGCTTCGCGCGGGGTGGTTCCGGTTCGTGATTCCAAGAACCCCGGCGGGCCCGTGCTGGACTTCGCACCCAGTGTGTTCGCCGCGTTCGTGGCGGGAGTCAAGGGCGGTCTCCGGTGATCCGCGCAGAGCCCCGCTGGTTCACGTCCTCCTACAGCAGCAACGGCGGCGACTGCGTCGAGGTAGCCACCAACCTCGTCGCCTCGCGCGGGGTCGTGCCCGTCCGGGACTCCAAGGACCCCGGCGGGCCCGTGCTGGAGGTCGGGGCCGGGGCGTTCGCCGTGTTCGTGGGCGGGGTCAGGGCCCCGTAGGGGCCGGGCCCGGTTCCGGGCCCGGCTCGCCGAAGCGGGCCAGTGCGAGGGCGCCCGCCACCGCCACCGTGAAGCCCAGGACGGCGAGCCAGGCCAGGCCGTCGCGGGTGCGGTCGCCCAGCCACACCACCCCCACCAGCGCGGGACCGATCGTCTCGCCGAGCACCAGGCCGGCCGTCGCCGCCGTGACCGAGCCGCGCTGGAGCGCCGAGGTCAGCAGCAGGAAGCCCGCGGCGCCGCCCAGGAGCAGCGCGTACAGCGCCGGGTTGGCGAGCTCGCTCCACGAGAAGCCGTCGATCAGGCGGACGGCCACCTCCACCACCCCGAAGCCGGTTCCCGCGGCCAGGCCGAGGGTCAGCGCCCGGGGCCCGTCCGGGAGCCGTCCGGCGGCCGCGCCGACGAGCAGCACCAGTACCGCCACGCCGAGCAGCCCGTACCTCAGCGCGTCGGAGCCGGTCCCCGAGCCCTCCTCTCCGGAGGCCAGCCCGAGCATCAGAAGCCCCGCGCACACCACCCCCACCGCGACCCACTCGGTCCGGGACAGCCGGACCCCCATCAGCCGCGCCGCGACCACCGCCGTCACGGCGAGGCTGGCGGCCAGCGCGGCCCCCACCGCGTAGATCGGGACGTGGCGCAGGGCGATGATCTGGAGGACGAAGCCGACTCCGTCCAGTCCCAGACCGGCCACGTACCGCCACTGCCGTACGGCCCGCAGGAACAGTGCCGGGTCGACGCCGGACCCGGTCCCCGGCTCCGCCGCCCGCGCCGCGACCGCCTGGAGGACCGAGGCCGTACCGAAACACAGCGCGGCCCCGAGCGCACAAATCATCCCAATCAGCACGAATTGACTGTAGGTCACAGATCGCACGGCGGCCGGATTCCATCCCCCGGGGGGCCCGCTCTACTCTGTCGGCAGTACGCCACCCAGGGGGAGCAGCCACATGGACAGCAGCAGCACCAACCAGCGCCGCATGCGCTCCGGCGTCGTCGCCCTCGGCGGCATGGGCCTCCTCGCGGCCACGCTCGTGGCCTGCGGGAGCAGCGACGAGCCCGACAAGCGGTGCGCGTCCCGCTCCACGCTGGAGAAGCTGAACAACAAGGAGTGCAAGAGCGGCGGCCGCGGCGCGTACTACTACGGCGGCTCCGTCGTCGCCGGCAAGGTCTCCGGCGGCAGCTTCGACAAGTCGGCCGTCACCCGCGGCGGCATCGGCGGCAGCAAGTCCGGAACCAGCGGCGGCTGAGGAACCCAGAACCATGAAGCGGCACACCATCGAACCCCGCCCCGACTGGCAGAAGACCGTCGAGGAGCAGGGGCTGATCTACCCCCTCACGCGCTACCCCGACGACTCGCTGCGCCCCTACTGGGACGAGAGCGCGTACTACTCCTTCACGCTCCCCGAGGTGGAGGCGCTGGAGAACGTCGTCGAGGAACTGCACGCCATGTGCCTGGCGGCGGCCGCGCACATCGTCGAGAACGACCGCTTCGCCGACCTCGGCATCACGGACCCGAAGGTGGCCGCGCTGGTCGCCGAGTCCTGGCGCCGCCGCGCCGACCAGCCGTCCCTCTACGGACGCTTCGACCTGCGCTACGACGGCGCCGGCGGCCCGGCCAAGATGCTGGAGTACAACGCCGACACCCCCACCTCCCTGGTGGAGGCGGCCAGCCCGCAGTGGTTCTGGATGGAGGAGCGGTTCCCCGGCGCCGACCAGTGGAACTCCCTCCACGAGCGGCTCGTCGAGGCCTGGCGCCGGCAGGCGGAGCTGCTGCCGCCCGGCCCGCTGCACTTCGCGCACTCCGAGACCGACGAGCTCGGCGAGGACCTGATGACGGTCGCCTACCTCCAGGAGACCGCCGAACAGGCCGGCATCGACACCCAGGCGCTGTCCGTCGAGCAGATCGGCTGGGACAGCCTGTCCGGCCGGTTCGTGGACGAGAAGCTCCGCTTCATCCGCAGCTGCTTCAAGCTGTACCCGTGGGAGTGGCTGGCCGCCGACGAGTTCGGCCCGCAGGTCCTCGGCACCTACGACCACGGCGGCGGCACCGGCAGCACCTGCTGGATCGAGCCGGCGTGGAAGATGCTGCTCTCCAACAAGGCGCTGCTCGCGGTCCTGTGGGAGCTGTTCCCGGAGCACCCGAACCTGCTGCCCGCCTACCTCGACGGCCCCCGCGAGCTGGCCGGACCCGGATCGGGCGGGTACGTGGCCAAGCCGCTGCTCGGCCGCGAGGGCGCCGGGGTCACCCTCCACGTGCCGGGCGGGGGCGGGGAGCCCTTCGTACCGGAGGAGGGGGAGCGGTACTGCTTCCAGGGCCTGGCCCCGCTGCCCGACTTCGACGGCAACCGGGTGGTGCTCGGCGCGTGGGTCGTCGAGGACGAGGCGGCGGGACTCGGCATCCGCGAATCCGCGGGGCCGGTCACGGACGAGTACGCCCGCTTCCTGCCCCACGTGATCCTCTGAGCGGCCGCGGCCGCGGCCGCGGCGGCCCGGCCGGTCCGGTCCGGGCCCGCCGGGCCGTCCTGGCCGGCCCGGCCGGGTCCGGCTAGGAGGAGAGGACCGACCGGAGCTGCTCCAGCCCCCAGTCCAGGTCCTCCTTGGAGATCACCAGCGGCGGGGCGATCCGGATCGTCGACCCGTGGGTGTCCTTCACCAGCACCCCCCGCTCCATCATCTTCTCGGAGATCTCCCGGCCGGTCCCGCGCGCCGGGTCGATGTCCACGCCCGCCCACAGCCCGCGCCCCCGCACGGCGGTCACCGCGCCGCCGCCGACCAGCACGTTCAGCTCCCGGTGCAGGTGGTCGCCCAGCTCGGTGGCCCGCTGCTGGTACTCGCCGGTCCGCAGCATCGCGACGACCTCCAGCGCCACTGCGCAGGCCAGCGGGTTGCCGCCGAACGTCGAGCCGTGCTCCCCGGGCCGGAACACCCCGAGCACGTCCCGGTCGGCGACGACGGCCGAGACCGGGACCACGCCGCCGCCCAGCGCCTTGCCCAGGAGGTACACGTCCGGGACGACGCCCTCGTGCTCGCACGCGAAGGTTCTGCCGGTCCGGCCGAGGCCCGACTGGATCTCGTCCGCGATGAACAGCACGTTCCGCTCGCGCGTCAGCTCCCGTACGCCCTGGAGGTAGCCCGGCGGCGGCACCAGCACCCCCGCCTCGCCCTGGATCGGCTCCAGCAGCACGGCGACGGTGTTCTCGGTGACGGCCGCGGCGAGCGCGGTGAGGTCGCCGTACGGGACGATCTCGAAGCCCGGCGTGTACGGCCCGAAGTGGTCGCGGGCGTCGTGGTCGGTGGAGAACGAGACGATCGTCGTGGTCCGCCCGTGGAAGTTGTCGGCGCAGACCACGATCTTGGCGTGCCCGTCCGGCACGCCCTTGACCTCGTACCCCCACTTGCGGGCGGTCTTCACCGCCGTCTCGACCGCCTCCGCGCCCGTGTTCATGGGCAGCACCATGTCCTTGCCGCACAGCGCGGCCAGTTCGGTACAGAAGTCGGCGAAGCGGTCGTGGTGGAAGGCGCGGGAGGTCAGCGTGACCCGCTCCAGCTGCGCGCGGGCCGCGTCGAGCAGACGGCGGTTGCCGTGGCCGAAGTTGAGCGCCGAATAGCCGGCGAGCATGTCGAGGTAGCGGCGCCCCTCCACGTCGGTCATCCACGCGCCTTCCGCGGAGGCGACGACGAGGGGCAGCGGGTGGTAGTTGTGCGCGCTGTGCGCCTCGGCGGAGCGGATGGCATCAGCAGTTGTCGACACGGGGTCTCCGATCGTCCGTCTTGCCGGGTGAGCAGGTGACGAGGGTGGCGTCACAGTCTTATCGTCGCTCGTATTGCGGACGCGGAAACCTCCCGTGCGGCGCGCCCGCTAGGGTGAGCGGCACGCACGGCGACTGGCGCACGGAGAAACGACTCCGGGGGAGTCGTGCGCGCAGATCCGCACACAGGGCCGCTCGCCTGGGCCTCGCGGGGTACCGATCCCCATCGACCCCGGAGGAGCCCGCATGTCCGCGAGCCGCCATCCCGCCCTGTCCGCGACCGACCCCGAACTGGCGTCCTTCGTCGCGGCGGAGGAAGTCCTCCAGGCGCAGACCCTGCGCCTGATCCCCAGCGAGAACTACGTGTCCGCGGCCGTCCTGGAAGCCTCCGGGACGGTGCTGCAGAACAAGTACAGCGAGGGCTACCCCGGCCGCCGCTACTACGAGGGCCAGCAGAACATCGACCGCGTCGAGGCCCTCGCCGTCGAGCGGGCCAAGGGCCTGTTCGGGGTGGACCACGCGAACGTCCAGCCGTACTCCGGCTCCCCGGCCAACCTGGCCGTCTACCTCGCCTTCGCGAAGCCCGGCGACACCGTCATGGGCATGGCCCTGCCGATGGGCGGCCACCTCACGCACGGCTGGGGCGTCTCGGCGACCGGCTCGTGGTTCCGCGGCGTCCAGTACGGCGTGCGCCCCGACACCGGGCTGATCGACTACGACGCCGTACGGGAGCTGGCGCTCGCCGAGCGGCCGAAGCTGATCTTCTGCGGCGGCACCGCGCTGCCCCGCACGATCGACTTCGCCGCCTTCGCCTCGATCGCCGAGGAGGCGGGCTCGGTCCTGGTCGCGGACGTCGCCCACATCGCGGGCCTGATCGCGGGCGGCGCGCACCCGTCCCCGGCGGACCACGCCGACGTCATCTCCACGACCACGCACAAGACCCTGCGGGGCCCGCGCGGCGCGATGCTGATGTGCCGGGAGGAGCACGCCAAGGCCATCGACAAGGCCGTCTTCCCGGGCCTCCAGGGCGGCCCGCACAACCAGACGACGGCCGGTATCGCCGTCGCCCTCCACGAGGCGGCGCAGCCCTCCTTCACGGCGTACGCGCACGCGGTCGTCGCCAACGCCAAGGTGCTGGCCGCGGCCCTGCTGGAGCGCGGCTTCGACCTGGTCTCGGGCGGCACGGACAACCACCTGATCCTGATGGACCTCACCTCGCGGGGCGTTGCGGGCAAGGTCGCCGCCAAGGCCCTCGACCGGGCGGGCATCGTCGCCAACTACAACACCGTCCCCTTCGACCCGCGCAAGCCGTTCGACCCCTCGGGGGTGCGGATCGGCACGCCGTCGCTGACCTCCCGCGGCCTGACCGCCGCGCACATGCCGGCGGTGGCGGACTGGATCTCCCGCGCGGTGGACGCCGCCGCCAAGGGCGACGAGCCTGCGCTCGGCGCGATCCGCGCGGAGGTCGCGGACCTGATGGCCGCCTTCCCGGCCCCGGGCCTGCCGTTGTCCTGACCCGCGGAGCCGTTGCCGGGGCACTGCCCCGGACCCCGCGCGGGCACGTCTCGCCGGCGTCGGCACTGCGCGGTGGCGCAACGCAAAGCGGTCGCTCGGCCGGGGCGGGATCCGGCCGCCGCGCTACCGCCCGGTACCCGTGCGGGGCCGGGCGGGGCAGCGGCGCGACCCGGGAGGTTCCGGCCAGCGGCGGACCGGAGCCCGCCCCCGCACCTGAGAGAATGGGGCCATGGCTTCTGATCGTCCTCGCGCGCTCTCCGGCATCCAGCCCACCTCCGGTTCGTTCCACCTCGGGAACTACCTCGGAGCCATCCGCCAGTACGTCGCCCTCCAGGAGACGCACGACGCCTTCTACATGGTCGTCGACCTGCACGCGATCACGATGCCGCAGGATCCCAACGACCTCCGCGCGAACACCCGGCTCTCCGCCGCGCAGCTGCTCGCCGCCG
Source organism: Streptomyces sp. NPDC058619 (assembly GCF_042717785.1). NCBI lineage: Bacteria > Bacillati > Actinomycetota > Actinomycetes > Kitasatosporales > Streptomycetaceae > Streptomyces > Streptomyces sp. NPDC058619. The sequence continues at coordinate 123,559 of NZ_JBHXQN010000001.1, read as the reverse complement.
GCCTGGACCCCGAGCGCTGCACGCTCTTCATCCAGAGCCACGTGCCGGAGCACGCGCAGCTGGGCTGGGTCATGAACTGCATCACCGGCTTCGGCGAGGCCGGCCGGATGACCCAGTTCAAGGACAAGTCCGCGAAGCAGGGCGCGAACAACGCCACCGTCGGCCTGTTCACGTACCCGATCCTCCAGGTCGCCGACATCCTGCTGTACCAGGCGAACGCCGTCCCGGTCGGCGAGGACCAGCGCCAGCACATCGAGCTGACCCGCGACCTGGCCGAGCGCTTCAACCAGCGCTTCGGCCAGACCTTCACCCTCCCCGCCGCGCACATCGTCAAGGAGGTCGCGAAGATCTACGACCTCCAGGACCCGTCGATCAAGATGTCGAAGTCGGCCTCCTCGCCCAAGGGCCTCATCAACCTCCTCGACGAGCCCAAGGCCACCGCGAAGAAGATCAAGAGCGCGGTGACGGACACCGGGGCCGAGGTCCGCTTCGACGCCCAGGACAAGCCCGGCGTCAGCAACCTGCTCACCATCTACTCCACCCTCACCGGCGAGACGATCCCGTCCCTCGAAGAGAAGTACGAGGGCAAGGGCTACGGCGCGCTGAAGACCGACCTGGCCGACGTCATGGTCGATTTCGTCACACCGTTCAGGCAGCGCACCCAGGAGTACCTGGACGACCCGGAAACCCTGGACTCCCTCCTGGCCAAGGGCGCGGAGAAGGCCCGCGCGGTCGCCGCCGAGACCCTCGCCCAGACGTACGACCGCCTCGGTTTCCTGCCCGCCAAGCACTGACCGGACAGAGGGCCCTGGCGAGATCGGGGGTGCTGCCGCCACACTGGGCGGCAGCAGTCCAACCAGACAGACGGAGGAGAGACACGTGGGGACCGTAACGCTCGGCGTTTCGATCGCGGTCCCGGAGCCGTACGGCAGCCAGCTCCAGCAGCTGCGCGCAGGCTTCGGGGACGCTGCCGCGCACGGCATCCCCACGCACGTCACCCTCGTGCCGCCGACCGGGGTCGAGGCGGACCGGCTGCCGCAGATCCGGGCCCACCTGGCCCAGGTCGCGGCCGCGTTCCGCGCCTTCCCGATGCGGCTGTCCGGGACGGGGACCTTCCGCCCCCTCTCGCCGGTGGTCTTCGTCCGGATCGCCGAGGGCGCCCCGGGCTGCACCCGCCTCCAGGGCGAGGTCCGCGACCCGTCGGGGCCGCTCAGCCGCGAGCTGGCGTTCCCGTACCACCCCCACGTGACGGTCGCCCACGGGATCTCCGAGGAGGCGATGGACGTGGCGTTCGAGGCGCTCGCCGACTACGCGGCCGAGTGGCTCTGCGAAGGCTTCGCCCTCTACGAGCAGGGCTCGGACGGGGTCTGGCGCAAGCTGCGCGAGTACCCGTTCGGGACCGGTCCGACCGGCGTCCCGGCGCAGTGCGGCTCGCCGGCAGGCGCGGCCGCCGAGCCGACCGTACGGCCCTCCTGACGGAGCGGCCGCAGGACCCGGTGCGTGCGGAACCTGAGCCCGCGCAGGACGAGGGAGTGGAACGGGCGGGCCTTCGGGCGAAAAGTCACAATCGACGACCGTAGTCCCCGAAAGCGGCAATCCCGGCTATTTCCTGCGGCTCAATTACGGTGACTCCATGGACTGGCTGACGAAACTCCCGGTGATCGGGCCGCTGGCGGCCCGTCTGATGCGCACCCACGCGTGGCGTTCGTACGAGCGCCTCGACCGCGTGCACTGGACCCGGCTCGCCGCCGCGATCACCTTCATCAGCTTCCTCGCGCTCTTCCCGCTGATCACGGTGGCCGCCGCCGTGGGCGCGGCGCTGCTCAGCAAGGAGCAGCTGGCCACGCTCCAGAAGAACCTCGCCGAGCAGGTCCCCGGCATCTCCGACCAGCTCGACCTCGACGCGCTCGTCGCCAACGCGGGCACGATCGGGCTCGTCGCCGGCGCCATCCTGCTGTTCACCGGCATCGGGTGGGTCGGCGCCATGCGGGACTGCCTGCGCGCGGTGTGGGACAAGGACGACGAGGACGAGGGCAACCCCTTCTCCCGCAAGGGCAAGGACGCCCTGGTGCTCCTCGGCCTCGGCGGGGTGGGCCTGGCCTCGGCCGCGGCCTCGACCTTCGGGTCCAGCGCGGTCGGGAAGTCCGCCGAGTGGCTGGGCATCCCGCGCGACGGCGCGGGCGGCGCGCTCCTGCGGTCCGGCGCGTTCCTCGTGGGCGTCCTGGCGGCGTTCCTGCTGCTGCTCTACGTCCTGACCCTGCTGCCCGGGGTCGAACCGCCGCGCGGCCGCCTGATCCAGGCGGCGCTCATCGGCGCGGTGGGCTTCGAACTGCTGAAGCTGCTGCTCAGCGGCTACATGCGGGAGGTGGCGGCCAAGAGCATGTACGGGGCCTTCGGCGTGCCGATCGCCCTGCTGCTGTGGATCAACTTCACGGCGAAGCTGCTGCTCTTCGTGTCGTCCTGGACCGCCACGCGCGCCGACGCGGACGGCGACGGCGCGCAGGACCCGGACCCGGACCCGGACCGCAAGCCGGACGCCGGCCCGGAGCCAGCCCGGTCTTAGCGGGGACTGCGGATCGGCCGTTCCGGGCCGGCCGTTCCGGGTCAGCCGCGGCCCGTGCCGCGGCGGCCGCGCGGCCAGCGCCGGTTCACCACGAACGCGCCGCCCGCGAGCGCGGCCAGCGCGCCGCCCGCGACACCGAGCGCGGTGCCCACACCGCCGCCGGCCCCGCCGGCGCCGGCCGCCCCGGGGCCGCCCTCGTGGGACTGGGCGGGGGAGCCGTACGAGGAGGTGTCCTCGCTCTTCGGCGGCACCAGCTCACCCACCGGCTTGACCTTCCCGGCCGCCGCGAAACCCCAGTCGAAGAGCGCGGAGGTCTCCTCGTAGACGGCGTTGCCGCCGCCCGCGCTCGGGTTCATCACCGTGACCAGCAGCTTCCTGGACCCCTGCTGTGCCACGCCGGTGAACGTGGACCCGGCCATCGTGGTGGTGCCGTTCTTGACGCCCGCGATGCCCTTGTACGGGGCCACGCCGTGCGCGCCCGTCATCAGCCGGTTGGTGTTCTGGATGCCGAAGGACTCGCGGGCCTTCCCGGTGTCCTGCTTGCCGGGGAACTGGGCGTTCGCCGTGCCGCAGTACTCCCGGAAGTCCTGCTTCTGCAGTCCGGAGCGGGCGATGAGTGTGAGGTCGTACGCGCTCGACACCTGCTCCGGGGAGTCGTAGCCGTCGGGGGACACCACGTGGGTGTCCAGCGCCTGGAGCTCCTCGGCGTGGGCCTGCATGTCCCTGACGGTCTTCTCGAAGCCGCCGTTCATGGCCGACAGCACGTGCACGGCGTCGTTGCCGGACATCAGGAACACGCCCAGCCACAGGTCGTGGACCGAGTACTCGTGGTCCTCCTTGACGCCCACCAGGCTGCTGCCCGAACCGACGCCGGAGAGCTCGTCCTCGCTGACCTTGTGGACCCGGTCCTTGGGGAGGCTCGGCAGCACGGTGTCCGCGAAGAGCATCTTCATGGTGGAGGCCGGAGGGAGGCGCCAGTGCGCGTTGTGTGCGGCCAGGATCTCGCCCGACTCGGCGTCGGCCACGACCCAGGACCGCCCCGACAGGTTCGCGGGGAGGGAGGGGGCGCCGGGCAGCAGGTTCACCTGGGTTCCCGGCTGGCCCAGCGCCGCTCCACCGACCGTGGACATGGACGCGGGCGGCGCGGCCGCCGACGGGGCCTTGGCGGGCCCGCCCTTCCCGTCGGCCGGCGGGGAGGGCGCGGCGTGCGCGGGGACCCCGAGGACCGAGGGGATCAGCAGCGCGGCGGAAAGGACCGTCAGCGCGGTCTTCTTTGCAGACACGCAGGTGAAAGTACATCCCGATGTACTGCATGCCGTCGCTGACCGGTAATTTCGAAGAAACCGCCGGGACAGCCCACCCCGGCGCGTCCGTCCTGAGGACGAATCCGATACTGAGGTCATGAAACTCAGCCGTTCCTCCGCCTGGTTCCTACTCGTCTTCGGAGTGTGGAGCTGGTTCATCTGGGTGTCTTTCGTCCGGAACCTGTGGAAGAACGGCAGTGGCCTGGCGTTTGACGCGGCGGGCGATCCCACTTCCTACTTCTGGGTCCACCTGACCCTCGCGGTGTCGTCCCTTCTCCTGGGGACGGCCGTCGGAGTGATCGGGTTGCGAGGGGTCCGGGCGCTGCGGCGCGGATCACGTCCGGGGACGGACACGGACGCGGGCACGCGCGCGGACACGGGTGCGGGCCCGGCCGCGGGCCCGCGCACCGGGCCGGACGCCGGATCGGGACCAGCCGCATGATGATCGTGGTCTTCGTTCTCGTCGCGCTGGCGGTCCTCGCCCTGCTGGCCCTGGTGCACCGCTGGCTGTGGATCCGTCTGGTCCGGGACACCACGGCCCCCGGCGGCCTGCCCCGCCGCATCGGCACGTCCTTGGCCATCGCCCTGCCCCTCCTCTCTGTGGCCGCCCTGACCGCCGGCCGCGCCGGGGCCCCGTTCTGGCTCCAGCAGGCGGTCGCCTGGCCCGGGTTCCTCTGGCTCGCGGTGCTCCTGTACCTGACCCTGACGATGCTGGTCGCGGAGCCGATCCGCGCGCTGTTGCTCCGCCGTCTGGCCCACCGGGCGCCCTCCGAGGCGGTACCCGCCGCTTCGGGCGCCCCCGCGAACGCCCCTGCGAGCACCCCCGCCAGCGCTCCGGCGGCCGCCGCCGGGAACGCCTCCGTCGCCGCCCCGGCCTCCGTCTCCGCCCCGGCGCCCGCTCCCGCCCCGGCGCCCGCCGAGGTGCCGGCCGGGCCCGCCGTCCACGGGCCGAGCCGCCGTACGCTCGCGCGCGCCGTCGGCGGCGCGGCCGCCGCCGTGGCCGTGGGGACCGTCGCGAACGGCGCCCGCGGGGTGCTGCGGGGCCCGACGGTCAAGCGGGTCAAGGTGCCGCTGGCCAAGCTGCCGCGCGGGGCCCACGGGTTCCGGATCGCCGTCGTCAGCGACGTCCACCTCGGCCCGGTCCTCGGCCGCGCCCACACCCGGCGCATCGTCGACGCCGTCAACCGCACCCAGCCCGACGTCATCGCCATCGTCGGCGACCTGGTCGACGGGAACGTGCACGACCTCGGGCCGGCCGCCGAGCCGCTGCGCGAGCTGCGGGCACGCCACGGTTCGTACTTCGTCACCGGCAACCACGAGTACTTCTCCGGCGCCGCGCAGTGGGTCGACCACGTCCGGGAGCTCGGCCTGACCCCGCTGGAGAACGCCCGCCGCTCGCTGCCGTACTTCGACCTCGCCGGGGTGAACGACATCGCGGGCGAGAGCGAGGGCCAGGGGCCCGACTTCCAGGCCGCCCTCGGCGACCGCGACCGGGCCCGCGCCGCGGTACTCCTCGCCCACCAGCCCGTCGTCATCCACGACGCGGTACGGCACGGCGTGGACCTCCAGCTGTCCGGGCACACCCACGGCGGCCAGCTCTGGCCGGGCAACTACCTCGCCGAGCTCGCCAACCCCACCGTCGCCGGCCTGGAGCGCTACGGGGACACCCAGCTCTACGTCTCCCGCGGAGCCGGCGCCTGGGGGCCCCCGGTCCGCGTGGGCGCACCGTCCGACATCACCGTCGTGGAACTCGCCTCACACCAGGCCTGATCCCCCGGCCGGACGCGTCCCCTGTCCTTCCGGGCAGCGCGGTGTGCCCCGGGGCCGGCGCGTTCCGCCCTTCCGGGCCGCCGGGGCTCCTGTTGTCGTGGTCGGGACCGCACCCGGCGATGGGGGAGACCACCAGTGGTTCACGAGCACGTGTCGGAGCAGGGCCCCGACAGGAAGACCGCGGCACCCAGGGTCTCCGCCCCCGCGGGGGCGGCCGGCCTGGCGGCCCTGCAGCGCACCGCCGGCAACGCCGCCGTCGTGACGATGCTCCAGCGGGCCGGTCAGGCCCAGGACCGGCACCGGCACGGTGCGGGCTGCGGGCACGGCGTACGGGGGCAGGCCGGGGCCGACGAGGCGCAGGTGCAGCGCTCGGCGGTCCACGACGTCCTGGCCGCCCCCGGACGGCCGCTCGACGACGCGCGGCGGGCCGAGATGGAGGCCCGGCTCGGCGCGGACTTCTCCGACGTCCGCATCCACGACGACGGCGCCGCCCGCGCCTCGGCCGCCGAGGTCGGAGCCCGGGCGTACACCTCCGGCAGCCACATCGTCATCGGTGACGGCGGGGGCGACGAGCACACCCTCGCGCACGAGCTGACGCACGTGATCCAGCAGCGGCAGGGGCCGGTCGCGGGCACCGACAACGGCGCGGGGCTCAAGGTCTCCGACCCATCCGACCGGTTCGAACGCGAAGCGGAGGCCAACGCGACGCGGGTCATGGCCGGGCCCGCCCCGGACGCCGACCGGCACGCCCCCGCGGGGCACCGCCCCGAAGGGCCGGTGCGGCCGGCCCCCACGGCGGCGTCGGAACCGGTGACCGTGGCACGCCTGGTCACGGCGGAGGACTTCAAGGAGCAGAGCAAGGTCCCCCTCGCCCCGCGCGGTGAGCTCAGGGCACTGGACCGGCTGCTGGAGGAGTACCAGGCGCTGGGCCGGCGCGACTACCAGGGCCGGGCCGACGTGCTGGTACGCATCGCGGCTGCCGCCGCCACGGCTCTGCAGGGACGTCCGAAGGAGAAGCGGCGCGCAGCGGTCGAGGCGGTCCGCGTCGAAGCGGGCGCGGAGGGTGCGATCTACGGCCGGCTCGCCGCCGCGCTGACACTGCCGCCGGAGCTGGCCTCCCCGGAGCTGATCGACGTGTACGAGGAGATCCTGCCGCGCATCCAGGGCGCAGCGGGGAACTCCGAGCTGACCCTCCTCTCCACCATGGTGTCCGAGGAGCTCCAGCGGCGGGTGGGCGGCTTGCTGACCGCGTCGAAGGACGGCAGGGCCCAGGGCGCCGCCGCGGACAAGGCCGCCGCCGGCGCCGCGGCCGACGCGGCCCTGGCCGGCCTGCTCGCCAGGGACATGGACGCGCTGCTCGCGATGGCCGTGGACCCCGGAGTGCCGGGGGAGACCCGGGCGGTCCTCACCGAGGTGACGGACCTGCGCGGCCACGTGGACCTGGGCGTCGGCATGCCGGGGACCGTGAGGGACGAGGCCACCGGCCGGTACACGATGAACCACGCGGTGAACCAGACGGAGGGGCGGACCGAGCGCCTGGGCTCCCTCGCACACGAACTGACCCACGTGGCGGCCGGTGAGAGCTACCACAACACGGCCATCCTGCTGCTGTGCGACAGCGGCCTCGACAAGGAGCAGATGCGGGCGATCGCGCTGGAGCGCGCCGGGCACGCCCGCGCCCTGAAGGGCTTGCTCACCGACGACATGGTCACCGGCCGGCAGCGGAGCCTGATCGAGAACAAGCTCGAATACATGACCAAGAACGGTCAGATGGGCAAGTACGTCGCGGGCTTCAAGGCGAAGCTGAACGCGGAGGACGAGACGAGGACGCAGATGCTCGAAGCCCTCGCCCGGGAGGAGTCCGAGGCCAGCGCGTCCCTCGTGGAGTACGACACCGTCCTGACCCAGCTCCTGGTCTACCTGCACTCCTGGCGGGTGCCGGTGGACCACCCCTTCTACCGGGAAGTGCGACGACTCGCCCAGGCCCAGCGCGAGGGCCGCCTGGCGGCGCCGGCGCCCGCCGCGGCCCCGGCGCCGAACGGCTAGGACCCGTCCCGGGCGGGGTCGGGGTCCGGGTCCGAGGCCCGCTTCTTCGACACCACCGTCTGCGCCATGCCCGGCAGGAAGTCCGCGAACAGCTCGTGGACTTCCCGCACCAGCGGCCGCAGCACCCGGAACCGGGCCAGGACGATGCCCCGCGTCGTCAGCTGCGCGCCGCGCTCGGCGAGACCGCGGGTCTTCTGACTGTCCGGAGAGCGGTCGAAGACCCAGTACAGGACCAGGCCCATCTGCGAGAGCCACATCAACTCCGGCAGCACGTCCGCAAGTTCGGCCGGAACCTTGGTCTTCGCGCCCGCCAGCACCTCGCGGTGGATGTCGATCGCCGCCTTGCGGGCGGGCTCCGACTCCGGGGAGAAGGGGCTGAGCGGACTCTCGGGATCCGCCGCGTTCTTGAAGAACTGGGAAGCGAACTCGTGGTACGGGGCCGCGATGTCCATCCAGCTGGTCAGTACGCCCGCGAGGCGCTTCTGCAGATCGGTCTCGTTGTCCAGGATGGGCCGGACCGCCGCCTGATGGGCGGCGCCGATCCGGTCGTAGAAGCCCTGGACCAGGTGTTCCTTCGATTCGAAGTAGTAGTAGGCGTTGCCGACCGAGACACCGGCCTCCTTGGCGATGCCCCGCATGGTCGTCTTGTCGAAGCCGCGCTCCTGGAAGAGCCGGAGCGCGGTTTCGAGGATGAGCGTGCGGGTCTGCTCGCTCTTGGGAGCCTTCTGATCAGTCACGGTGTACGAGCCTATCCGGGGACGGAGCACCGGTCGTCACAGACCGGTGCCTCCGCCCGCGCGGGGTCGTTCCCCGCCACCGGCGGGCCGTCTTGCGTCCGTACGGCCTGCCGCCAGGCGGACGCGGTGTACAGGGCGGCGCGGGCGAAGGGGCGGCCCGCCGGGGTGGCGAGCCAGTTGGCCTTCGGCCGGTGCTCGGCCAGCGCCCACAGGCACACGATGAAGGCGTCGGTCCCCCTCCACACCTGACCCGAGTCCCCGACGACGGTGATCTCCTTGAGCGTGGAGGCGTGGTCGAGCCGCGGGAACCGCCGCTGCGCCTCGTAGGACGCCGCGGGCACCAGGTCCAGGGGGACCAGGTGGCGCTGCCCGATCAGCCAGTGCCTGATGTGGACGCAGACCGGGCAGCCGGCGTCGTACAGGACGGTCAGTCTGCGCACCGCTCCCGGGGCCGTCACCGGCTCAGGCCCCGGCCGGCGCGGTCCACCCCTGGGGGGCGACCGGCGGGATGTGCCGGCGCTCCATGACGCCCCGGCGGCGCATCCTGGTCAGCACCCACACGTTCCCGAGGTGCATGACACCGAGGACGAGCAGGACGACGCCGAGCTTGAGCGACAGCGCCTCGAAGAGGCCGCGGGCGTCGAGGATCGTCTCGCCCGAGCGCAGGTAGAGGGTCACGAAGCCGATGTTCACGAGGTAGAAGCCGACCACCAGGAGGTGGTTCACGGCGTCGGCGAGCTTCTCGTTCCCCTGGAGGACGTCGCCGATGAAGACGCGGCCGTTGCGGCTGAGCGTGCGGGCCACCCAGACGGTGAGGCCGATGCTGACGAGCAGGTAGATGACGTACGCGACCACGGTGAGGTCCATAGCCCTCAGCCCCCTTGAACGTGTTCAAATGCTTGGCAGGGCTGACTCTAGGGCGTTTTTTGAACAAGTTCAAGCGAACGTCCGCCCGGAGTCGGGCGCGTGCGTCAGCGGCCCGACGGGAGCCGACCCGGTCCCCGGCCGCCGGGCGGGCGCCGGATCCCGCGGTGGTGGGGGCGTTCCGGCGCACGGTGCTCGCGGCCGTCGGCGGAAGCGGCGATGAGGGCCCGGCCCGCGCAGCCTGGGATGGCCCGCGCGGCGGGGGTGGGGGTCCGGGCGGGGCAGCCGCTCCGGACCGCCCCTCAGAAGCTCAGTGAGCGGGCGTAGTTGACCTGGTTCATGACCCACGCGTACGCGTGGGCGTCCGCCGCCGGGATCATCGTGGAGTGGTGGCGGCCGCCGCTGGTGACCGTGACCTGGATGTAGCCCGTCGTGACCTTCTCCTTCATCAGGAGGAAGAGCAGGCCCAGCAGGCAGAACACCGCGAAGACGACCGCCAGCACGATGGCGTGGGTCGGGATCTTCTCCTCGGTGCGCGAGAAGTCCGTCGCGTTCCACATCGCGCCCTGCAGCGGCATCGGTCCCGACGGGGTGATGATCTGGTCGCCCACGACGCTGATGTCGCCGAGGGACAGCACCGCGCCCCCGCCGCCGCCCGTGCCCGGGCCGTACGCCGGTACGGGGAAGCCCGCGCCGCCGAGGGTCGGCTGGTAGGCGGAGGCTGCCGGATAGGGCTGCGGGTAGCCGTAACTGGCCTCGCCCGGACCCCATCTGTAGTCGCCCTGGCCGGACGGGCCGGGCTGGCCGCCCTGACTCGGGTCGCTCGCGTAGGGGTTGGGCTGCTGCTCGCTCATACGGCCGATCCTTCCACAGGCACGCCCGCCCCCGTACCCCACGTGCCCGGATCGGACCGTTCCCGCACGCCGGAGCCCCGTGTCCCGGACGGTGGTCCGGGGCACGGGGCTCCGTACGGCTACTGCCGCGGGGTACTGCCGAGGGGGCGGATCAGAAGCGGCGCGTGATCAGGGCGCGCTTGACTTCCTGGATCGCCTTCGTGACCTCGATGCCGCGCGGGCACGCGTCGGTGCAGTTGAAGGTCGTGCGGCAACGCCACACGCCGTCCTTGTCGTTCAGGATCTCCAGCCGCTGCTCGCCGGCCTCGTCGCGCGAGTCGAAGATGAAGCGGTGCGCGTTGACGATCGCCGCCGGGCCGAAGTACTGGCCGTCGTTCCAGAACACCGGGCACGAGGAGGTGCACGCGGCGCACAGGATGCACTTGGTGGTGTCGTCGAAGCGCTCGCGGTCCTCGGCGGACTGCAGGCGCTCGCGCGTCGGCTCGTTGCCCTTGGTGACGAGGAAGGGCATCACGTCGCGGTAGGCCTGGAAGAACGGCTCCATGTCGACGATGAGGTCCTTCATCACCGTGAGGCCCTTGATGGCCTCGACGGTGATGGGCTTCTCCGGGTTGATGTCCTTGATCAGCGTCTTGCAGGCGAGCCTGTTCTTGCCGTTGATCCGCATCGCGTCGGAGCCGCAGATGCCGTGCGCGCACGAGCGGCGGAAGGTCAGCGTGCCGTCGAGGTCCCACTTGATCTTGTGGAGACCGTCGAGCACGCGCTCCTTCGGGTCGATCTCGACCTGGAAGTCCTGCCAGGTCGACTCTTCCGAGATCTCCGGGTTGAAGCGGCGGATCCGGAAGGTGACCGTGATGAAGGGCGAGGCGGCTGCCGCGGCCTCCATCTGGTCCGTCTTGGACAGGGTCGGGGTGGCCATCAGTACTTACGCTCCATCGGCTGGTAGCGGGTGACGACGACGGGCTTGTAGTCCAGCCGGACGGAGTCCTTGCCGTCGGCGTCCACCTCGCGGTACGCCATGGTGTGGCGCATGAAGTTGACGTCGTCGCGGTTCGGGTAGTCCTCGCGGTAGTGACCGCCGCGGGACTCCTTGCGCGCCAGCGCGGACACGGCCATCACCTCGGCCAGGTCGAGCAGGTTGCCCAGCTCGATGGCCTCCAGCAGGTCCGTGTTGAAGCGCTTGCCCTTGTCCTGGACGGACACGTTGCGGTAGCGCTCGCGCAGCTCCGCGATCTTGTCGACCGCGGTCTTGATGGTCTGCTCCGTGCGGAACACCATCACGCACGCGTCCATCGTCTCCTGGAGCTCCAGACGCAGGTCGGCGACCCGCTCGCGGCCCGTGGAGTTGCGCAGCTGCTCGACGAGGTCGACGACCTGCTGCGCCGGGTTCTCCGGCAGCTCGACGAAGTCGTGCGCGTGGGCGTACGCCGCCGCGGCGATGCCCGAGCGCTTGCCGAAGACGTTGATGTCCAGCAGCGAGTTGGTGCCCAGGCGGTTCGCGCCGTGCACCGACACGCACGCGACCTCGCCGGCCGCGTACAGGCCCGGGACGACGGTGGTGTTGTCGCGCAGGACCTCACCCTCGACGTTGGTCGGGATGCCGCCCATGGCGTAGTGCGCGGTGGGCTGGATCGGGATCGGGTCCGTGTACGGCTCGATGCCGAGGTACGTACGGGCGAACTCGGTGATGTCCGGGAGCTTGGCGTCGAGCTGCTCCGGCGGCAGGTGCGTCAGGTCCAGGTACACGTGGTCCCCGGCCGGACCGCAGCCGCGGCCCTCGCGGATCTCGGTGTAGATGGAGCGCGAGACGACGTCACGGGACGCGAGGTCCTTCATGACCGGCGCGTACTTCTCCATGAAGCGCTCGCCGTCCTTGTTGCGGAGGATGCCGCCCTCACCGCGGGCACCCTCCGTCAGCAGGATGCCCATGCGCCAGATGCCCGTCGGGTGGAACTGGAAGAACTCCATGTCCTCCAGCGGCAGGCCGCGCCGGTAGCAGGCCGCCTGGCCGTCGCCGGTGAGGGTGTGCGCGTTGGAGGTCACCTTGAAGAACTTGCCGGTGCCGCCGGAGGCGTAGATGACGGACTTCGCCTGGAACACGTGGATCTCGCCGGTGGCGAGCTCGTACGCGACCACGCCGGCCGACTTCGTGACGCCGTCCTCCTCGACCAGGAGCTGGTCCAGGACGTAGAACTCGTTGAAGAACTCCACGCCCTCCTTGACGCAGTTCTGGTAGAGCGTCTGGAGGATCATGTGGCCCGTGCGGTCCGCGGCGTAGCAGGACCGGCGGACCGGCGCCTCGCCGTGGTTGCGCGAGTGGCCGCCGAAGCGGCGCTGGTCGATGGTGCCGTCCGGGGTGCGGTTGAACGGCAGGCCCATCTTCTCCAGGTCGAGGACGGCGTCGATGGCCTCCTTCGCCAGGATCTCGGCGGCGTCCTGGTCGACCAGGTAGTCACCGCCCTTGACCGTGTCGAAGGTGTGCCACTCCCAGTTGTCCTCTTCCACGTTGGCCAGCGCGGCGGCCATGCCGCCCTGCGCGGCGCCCGTGTGGGAGCGGGTGGGGTAGAGCTTCGTCAGCACGGCGGTGCGGCTGCGCTTCGTCGCCTCGATGGCGGCGCGCATGCCCGCGCCGCCCGCGCCGACGATGACGGTGTCGTACTTGTGGATCTTCATTGGTTGCGCCTCAGCCCCGTTGCCTAGCGGATGTTCGGGTCGAAGGTGAAGATCACCAGCGTGCCCAGAAGGATGGTGAACACCGTGGCGGTGTAGAGCAGGCCCTTCAGCCACAGCCGCGTGTTGGCGCGCTCCGCGTAGTCGTTGATGACCGTACGCAGACCGTTGCCGCCGTGCAGCATGGCCAGCCACAGCATCAGCAGGTCCCAGACCTGCCAGAACGGGGACGCCCAGCGGCCGGCCACGAAGGCGAAGCCGATCTTGGAGACGCCGCCGTCCAGCACCAGCTGGATCAGGAGGTGGCCGATCACGAGCACGACCAGGACGATGCCCGAGAGGCGCATGAAGAGCCATGCCACCATCTCGAAGTTGCCGCGGGTCGAGCGCGGGGTCTTGCCGGTCCGCTTGCGCGGGGCCTCGATGTACGGGGCCGGGTTGTCGACGTCGTAGAGGGACACGCCCTCGACGTCGCCGACGACCTTGGGGGAAGAAGTGTCAGAAGACATGCGTGTCACTTCCCGAACAGTTCAAGGTAGGCGTGGCCGAGTACGGGGTAGAGAGCCCCGACCATCAGCACGATCCAGATGCCCACGACGGTCCAGAGCATCTGCTTCTGGTAGCGCGGGCCCTTGGACCAGAAGTCCACGGCGATGACACGGAGACCGTTGAGCGCGTGGAACAGGATTGCGGCGACGAGGCCGTACTCCAGCAGCGCGACGATCGGCGTCTTGTAGGTAGCCACCACGTCGTCGTACGCCTCGGGGGAGACGCGGACGAGAGCGGTGTCGAGGACGTGTACGAACAGGAAGAAGAAAATGAGGACGCCGGTGACTCGATGAGCCACCCAGGACCACATTCCTTCCCGGCCGCGGTACAACGTTCCAGCCGGCACGGAAAACCCTCCGGAAGCGGGGCGGGGGCCAGCCGGCTTCTTTGTCGGTCGGGCCCGGCCGGGTACGGTCCTCCGGCCCCGGACATCGTAGCGACGCTTTGTCGGTTCCCTTGCGCGGGGGTCATCGGTGTGATCAAACAGGCACGGACGGACTATCCCACAGGGGCAAATAGCCCGAATTCGTCCGCAGTCAGCCCATCGGCCGACGTCAGCCAGCGTGTCAGGTCCAGGAGCCGGCCCTGCGCGACCCGGCGCAGCTCGTCCGCGGAGATCGAGCGCTCCTCGTCCACCTCGTGCGCCATCCGCCGCCGGATCGCCGCCAGCAGCTGGTCCGCCTGCTCCTCCGGCGGGTGCCCGTCCAGGCAGATCACGAAGGCGTGGCCGAACGTGCGTTCGTACTCCGCGTGGGCCGCGTCGAGGGCGAGCAGCGCGGCGTACGAGGCGCCGTGGTCCAGTTCCGCCGAGCTCTCGGCGGCCAGCGCCTCCGTCAGGTCCGCCTGGGAGAGGTCGTACGAGGCCTCGTCGGCCGCGGCGAGCAGTACGCCGGCGTCGGGGTACGGGCGGTGCACGGCCAGCCGGTGGGCCCAGCGGCGGCTTCCGCAGCAGTGCAGCAGGGCGGCGTGGGCCGCCTCGGGGGAGAGGGCGTTGAACCGCGTCAGCCCGGAGCCGTGTACGGGGTCGGAGCTGCCGCGGGCCTGTGCCGGAAGATGGCTGGACAGCGGGGGGCTCCTCGGGGCGCGGCGCGGGTGTACCGCCACGCTAGCGACGTGGGGTCGGGTGTGTCGTACTCCCGCGGGGAAATCACCCGGAAGAGAGCCGAAAGGATGACGTGGACGCCTGGTACGGAGTGTGGGGCAGCCGTTCGGGCGGCACGCGGGTCGTCCGCGGGGACCAGCGCGGCGGACGGGACGGGAGGGGGAAGACGACCGAGGCCGCCACCCCCCACAGGAGAGGCCCCGGTCGCCGTCCGTCACGGACTCGTGCGACAAGCCCGTACCCCTGTCAGCGCCCCGAGTGCGTTTTGTGTCACACCTCGCTCCGCGCAGGGTTGGTTGCTGGTTGTACAACTCGTGGACGAAGGTGCGTGAAAGCCGTAACGTGCTGATTTGCGCCAGAGGTACAGGACAGTGAACGGGTTGGGGACTTTGCTGGGGGACGACGCGGAGCTGACCGCCGCGGTGCTCGCGGCACAGGACGGCGACGAGAACGCGTTCCGTGCTGTGTACCGCGCCGTGCACCCACGCCTGCTCGGATACGTACGCACGCTCGTCGGGGACGGCGACGCGGAGGACGTGACGTCCGAGGCCTGGCTGCAGATCGCCCGCGACCTCGACTCCTTCACCGGCGACGCCGACCGCTTCCGCGGCTGGGCCGCCCGGATCGCCCGCAACCGCGCCCTGGACCACATCCGCATGCGCGGCCGCCGCCCCGCCATCGGCGGCGACGACACGGAGCTCTCCGGCTGGGCCGCCGAGTGCGACACCGCGGGCGCCGCAATGGAGTCCCTCGCCACCGGATCGACCATGGCCCTGATAGCCCAGCTGCCCCAGGACCAGGCGGAGGCCGTCGTCCTGCGCGTCGTCGTCGGACTCGACGCCAAGACCGCCGCCGAGACCCTCGGCAAGCGGCCCGGCGCGGTCCGCACCGCCGCGCACCGGGGCCTGAAGAAGCTGGCGGAGCTGCTGGGCGCGCAGGGCGTGACGGGCGAGTTCGCGCCGGGCCGGGAAGCGGAACCGGAACCGGACTCGGAAGAGCGGGCCCCCGTCGGCCATAATGCCGGTGGCCAGGCGCGGGACGCCGGGGGCGGGAGGGATCTCGACGCCGTACCCGCACAACGCGGCCGTGGCGGGGGCCTCGTAGAGCAAACCGGTGTGACGCATTCACGTTGGCGGACGCAGAAGGACATGTGATGGCCGACGAGCGCAACAGGTGGCTGGACAGAGCCGCGGCGGACAGACTGCTGCGCGGAGAACCGGCGGAACCTGTGGGACCGTCCGCCGATCCGCGCGCACGGGGCGAGGCCGCACGCCTGCGCGCGGCCCTCGACGCCCTGGCGGAGCGGCCGCCCGCCCGCGGGGAGCTGCCCGGCGAGGCCGCGGCGGTCGCCGCCTTCCGTACCGCGCAGGCGGCGCGCGGCGCCTGCGGCCCGGCCGCGGCCCGGCCGCCGGCCGCCGCCTCCCGGGACGCCCTGCTCGACCTCGGCCGCCTCGCGCCGGCCCCGGCGCCCCGCCCCCGGCGGCACGTCCGGTTCGGCCTCGCTGCCGCCCTGGCGAGCGTGGCCGTGGGCGGTCTGGCCGCCGCGGCGGGAGCCGGGCTGCTGGACCAGGACCGCTTCGACAGCGCGGGACCCGTACCGGCGTTGTCGGTCAGCGCCGACGACGACGCGGCCCCGGACTCCGACGGCACCCTGCCGACCCTCGCCCCGCAGCTGCCGCCCACCCCGCTCCGGGACGGCCCGACCGTCCAGCCCGGCCCGGGGGGCGCCACGGCGACGCCGGAACCGGACGGGCGTACGG
Organism: Streptomyces sp. NPDC058619; assembly: GCF_042717785.1. Lineage (NCBI taxonomy): Bacteria > Bacillati > Actinomycetota > Actinomycetes > Kitasatosporales > Streptomycetaceae > Streptomyces > Streptomyces sp. NPDC058619. Next base: position 107,340 of record NZ_JBHXQN010000001.1, on the reverse strand, counting down.
AGCCCGACGCCGCGGCCACCACCGGAACCGGAACCTCCACCGGAGGGCTCGCCGTCGGCGGCACCGGCAAGGATTCCCGGGGCAGTGCCCAGGGCGGCGCCGCCGCGGGCAAGGACGACGCGGGCGACACCGAGGGCAACGGGAACACGTTCGCCAACGGCGGCAGCAAGGAACGCGACCACGACCGGGCGAAGCGCCGGGCGGCGACCCTCTGCGAGGACTACCGGGCGGGACACCTCGACAAGGACCGCCGCGAGAAGCTGTCGGACCTGGCCCGGGGGCTCTCCCGCATCCCGCGCTACTGCGAGGCGCTGCTGGACGGGGTCACCGACGCCGGCGGCCTGCCCGGCGACGCCCCCGGCGCACCCGGCCGCTCGGGCGGGACGAGCGCGTCCGGCGGTGCGGGCGGGGACGGCGACGACGGCGTCTTCCGGGCCCCGACCCTGTCCCCGGCGCTGCCGGGCGGAGCGGGCCTGCGCGACCGCCGCTGATCGGTGCGCTGACCTGCCTGTAACACTTTTCGAACCGGCGACGCAGTACGTATCGAGCCGACTGGTCATCGGCCGCGCATGAGCCGGGGTTCCCCCCGTACCCCTGGGCTCTGCGCAACCGGCGCGGGCGGGGCACGTTCCCCCGGCCCTGCCCGCGCCCTTTACTTCCCAACCACCACCGCGGCCGGCGGACCTCCACCGGCCGCCACGGGCGTCACCAGTAGACGACGACCTTGTCGCCGACCTGAACCTGGTCGAACAGCGCGGACAGCTTGCCCTTGTCCCGGACGTTGACGCAGCCGTGCGAGGCGCCGGCGTAGCCGCGGGCCGCGAAGTCAGCCGAGTAGTGCACCGCCTGGCCGCCGCTGAAGAACATCGCGTACGGCATCGGCGTGTGGTAGATCGTCGACGTCCACTCCTTGGCCTTCCAGCCCACGTTGAACACGCCCTCGCGGGTCGGGGTGTTCTCCGAACCGAAGCGCACGTCCATGGTCGAGACGACCTTGCCGTCGATCATCCAGGCGAGGGTGCGGCTCTCCTTGCTGATGCACATCACCCGGCCCTCCATACAGCGCGCGTCCGGGGCGTCCGGCTCGTTGACCGTCGGCGGGCGCAGCTCGTCGGCGGTGGGCTTCTTGGTGGCGGCCTGGATCTTCTTCCAGGTGGGCTCGTCGACCGACCCGGTCGGGGTCAGGCCGTTCTTCGACTGGAAGGACCTGACCGCCGAGGTCGTCTTCGATCCGTAGAAGCCGGTCGGCGCGACCGACATCAGCCCCAGCTGCTTCAGCCGGGCCTGGAGCTCGCGCACCTGCTCGCTGTCGTCGCCGTTGGCCATGACCTGCTTCACCGTCGGCGACGGCGAGGCGGAGGCGGAGGCGGACGGCGAAGCCGACTTCGACGGGGACGGCGACGCCGACGCGGAGGGCTCGCCCGGCTTGTCGTCGGTGGTCGGGGAGGCATCGGGGGAGGCGCCCGCCGTGGGCGAGGCGGAAACCGACGAAGGGGAGCCCGGGGACTCCGACTTCTGCGGTCCGCAGGCGGTCGCGGCGAGCGCGACGGCGGTGACCAACCCAAGCGTGCGGATTATGGCTCTCTGGCGCTGCATTGCTGTCCCCCGTTTTCTACGTCGTGTAAGTAGGTGATGCCTAGGGCGCGCGGACAGTTGCACTGAGTTCCGGGATGTTGCGCCATTGTGACCGGGGGCCGCCCGCAGCCGTTCGAAGGAGTGCACGGACGGGGCACACCCAGCGGTAGCCGGGGAAGGTTCTATCAGTCCAGGACCCGGTTGTTCCACGCGGGGATGCCCGACGTCGCGCGCGCCGCGGGTGGGATTCCGGTCGAACCGGTCGGCGGGGCCCGCTGCCTGACGGGACGGGACCCGGCGGGCCGGCCGGGTGATCCGAGGTGTTTTCCGTACGCCCAGGGCATTCACCCGGGTTTGCGAACGGCGTACCCGGGCCGCGCCCCGGACCGTGCGCAAGGCGTGCGGCGGTGCGCGGGCGGCTGGTTGACGGGCGCGGTCCCCGGTGTCGCGCGCGGCTCCGGGGGTGCTTCGGACGGGGCCGGTTCCAGTGGGCGAAACGGGGTGGCGCGACAGGTGCAACCCTGTGGGACACTCCTGCGCATGCTGGGTGTGACAGATCTTCCGACGTACCTCGCCGGCATGGTGCTGATGGTGCTGCTGCCGGGTCCCAACTCGCTCTACGTGCTGTCCGTGGCGGTGCGCGGCGGAGTGAAAGAGGGTTACAAGGCCGCCTCCGGGGTGTTCACCGGCGACGCGGTCCTGATGGTGCTGACCGCCGCCGGCGCGGGCGCGCTGCTCCAGGCGAGCCCGCTGCTCTTCGGCGTGGTGAGGTTCCTCGGCGCGGGCTACCTGGCGTGGCTGGCCGTGGGGATGATGCGGACCGCGCGGGCCATGTGGCGCGACCGCAGGGCCACGCAGGAGGAGTTGCTGACCGGCGCGGAGCCGGAGGGCGGCACCGGCCGGCCCTACCGGCGGGCACTGCTGGTGAGCCTGGTCAACCCGAAGGCCATCCTGTTCCTGCTGTCCTTCTTCGTGCAGTTCGTCGACCCCGGGTACGCCTACCCGGCGCTGTCGTTCCTGCTGCTCGGCACGGTGTCGCAGCTGGTGAGCTGCCTCTACCTGTCGACGCTGATCTTCACGGGGACCCGGCTGTCGGCCGCCTTCCGCCGCCGCAAGCGGTTGTCGGCGTGGGCGACTTCGGCTGCGGGCGTGCTGTTCCTGGGCTTCGCGGCCAAGCTCGCCGTCAGCTGAGCGGCCGGCCGGAGCGGCCCGTACGCCGCAGCCGCGCGAGCCGGCGCACGGCCCGGCGCACCCTCGGGCTGCGCGGCAGGAACGCGAGCCGGGCGGGAATGCCGCCCGGCAGCCCCAGCACGGTCAGCCGGCGCCGGGTGACGTACGGCAGGGCGCCGGGGTCGGGCCGCCCGGCGAGGTGGGCCTCCGCCTCCGCCCGGCGGGCCGCCAGGATCCGCGGCTGCATCGTGAACCCGACCGTGGTGAGGAGCCCGGCCAGCTCGGCCCGGACCCGCTCGGGGCCGGGGGGCGTCCAGGCGCGGACCGCGTCCGGGTCGGCCAGGTCGGGGAGCAGGGCGTCGACCAGGGCGAGCGGGACGCGGTTGCTGTTCGCGTACGGGGTCAGGCGGGCCAGCACCGCGCCCGTTCCGGTGCGGGCTACGGGGAGCCCGTACAGGGTGGCGGCGGTCAGCAGGCCCGTGGAGAAGCAGCCGACGACCAGCGCGGGGCGCAGCCGCTGGTAGAGCGTCTCGGCCAGCACCGGGGCGGCGGCGACGGTCAGCCGGACGCCGAGCCGGGCGGCCTCCCGCTCGGCTTCGCGGGAGTACGCGGCCGGGGCGCCGGGGTGCGGTTTGAAGACCAGCTCGCGGTGGCCGAGGGCGTGTGCGCCGCGGACCATGTCCCCGTGCAGCCGCTCCTCCTCGGCGGGGGTCATGAGGTCGAGCGCGGAGAGGTACTGGCCGAGGAGGAGCACCGGGCGGCCGGGACCGGAGCGGTCGGGGCCGGCGGGAGTGGGGTTGGAGCGGTCAGGGCCGGCGCTGTCGGGGTCGGTGCCGCGGGGGAGGCCTTCGAGGCCTTCGAGGTCGGCGGGGTACGGGAGTTCGGCGAGCTCCGCGAGGACCTTCAGGAGGGGCTCCGCGGGCAGCGGCTCCGCCCGTACCCCGAACTCCGTCAGCAGCAGCGGCTCCAGACCCGGCACCAGGTCCGGGTGGAGCACCCGCCGCACCCGCATCCCGAGCTGGGGGTCGAGCCGGAAGCGGGTGGGCCCGTAGCTCATCAGCCCGTCGGCGTAGACGTCCACGGCCGCGCCCGGGAAGAGCCGGCACAGGGTCTGGGCGGGCGGCACCTGGAGCGACTCCACGACCAGCTCGACGCGGTCGTCGCCGAGATCCCACAGGGTGCGCAACTGCCGTTCCCACAACGGGACGTCCTCCGGGCGCGGGGCCCAGGTGCTCGGGTGCTGCGGTGCGATGACGGCGTTCCAGTCGAGCACCTCGTCGAAGCGGCCGCGCAGCACGGCGAAGCCCGGCATGTCCGCGAGGCCGGGGGTGACCTCGGCGGTCACGGCGTGGTTGCTGGTCAGCAGGACGCGGCGGCCGGCGGGCGGGAAGACGCCCGCGTCGATGCCCGCCGCGAGGGTGGCGGCGCCGTAGAGGGTCGAGGCCAGGAAGATCTGGGTGGGCATCAGGCTGCCGCTCCCCGCGGGGTGGGGCGGCCGAGCGGGCGGTGCGCCCGGCGGACGCGGCGCAGCAGGGCGGAGCGATCCGGGTCCATCGAGTCCAGGGCGCCGTCCAGCACGTCCTGGGGCATGCGTCCGAGCGCGGCCGCGCTCATCGAGCGGAGTTTCCTGGCCACGGCCGGTTCGTACCTTTCGATGGATCCGAAATGGTGGGCGATGATTGCGCAATATGTTCGGACGGCTTTCGGCATCAGCCGGTCCGATTCGTGGTCCGCCGCGGTCTCCGAGAGAACTTGATCAAATGCGCGGATGAAATCGAGCTGCCGTTCGTCTCCGATTTGCGTCAGCGAGGTGGAAATCCCGCGACGGTAGAAGATTCCGGGCATTCCGACGGTCGCGAAGGAATCCGCCTCCCGGTGCAGCCGCCAGATCCACGGCCGGTCCTCCGCCGTCCGCAGCCCGTCGGTGAAGCGCAGCACCCCGCGGTCCAGCAGCCGCCGGTGGTACATGCCGGCCCAGGCGTACGGGTAGTCCACCGACGTGGCCCGGTCCGCGGGCAGGATCGCGGTGCGCGGACCGGCGACGAGCGACTGCGGCCCGTACGGGACGCGCTGCACGCTCCGCGCCCTGCCGGTGCACTGCACGTGATCGGTACGGACGAAGTCGCAGCCCAGGGCCTCGATGGCGGCCAGCGTCCGGGCCAGGTGGCCGGGGGCCAGCCAGTCGTCCCCGTCCAGGAAGGCGAGGTACTCGCCGCGGGCGGCGTCCAGGCCGGTGTTCCGCGCGGTGGCCAGGCCGCCGTTTCGCCCGTGCCCGAGGAGGACCGCGCCGGGCAGCGTGCGGGCCGCCCGCTCCAGCACCTCGCCCGTCCCGTCCGTCGAGCAGTCGTCGACGAGCAGGAATTCGAAATCGTCCCGGGCGTTGGCTTCGAGGCTCCTCAGGGCATCCGGTGCGTACGTCCGCACGTTGTAGAACGGCACGACAACAGAGAGCTTGGGCACCCACCGGACGGTAGGGGGCCGCCCGGCATTCACCGTGGCCCCCGAGCGTATTCCACGTGAACGGCGCGGGGCGGGCGCGTAAACCCGTACGCTTTCGCATTTCGTCGACTGGTTGTTAACCCGCTGTTGTGCGGTCGTTGGGCCGGTCGGCGGCGCCGCGGAATAGTTTCTGCCGCGTGCCAGAAAGCAAGCTGCGCGTCGCCGTGCTCGCCGATTCCGATACGCGATGGAAATGGGGCGCTCTCACCGCCCGCCGTCTCGTGCCCGACCACCAGCTCACCGGATACCTGCTGCGCGGCCGCGCCACGCCCACCGACCGCCAGCTCGGCGAGGTGGGGGTCGGCGCCGACCGGCTGACCGAGGTGTCCTGCGCGGAGTTCCTCGACGAACTCGGGCGCGAGCGCTACGACGTGGTCGTCCTCGCGCTCGTCGGCGGCGCCGTCCAGGCCGTCCTGCACGGGGCCCGCGCCCTGTGGCCCGCCCCGGCCGAGCGGCCCGTACTCGTCACGGGCTACGTGGGGGTCGTCTACGAGAAGCTCGCCGACGGACTGCTGCTGCGGCACGGGGCCGACCTCGTCCTCGCCAACTCCCGCCACGACGCCGAGCGGTTCCGCGCCGTGTACGAGGGGGTGGGTGCGGACGCCGGCGCGGTGACGGAGACGGCCCTGCCGTTCCTGGGCGGGGCGCGGTACGCCCCGCCGGCCGGTGCCGCCGGTACCGGCGGGTCCGCGCACCGGGTGGTCTTCGCCGTGCAGCCCTCCGTCCCCGAGAGCCGCGCGGACCGCGCGTACCTGCTGGAGCGGGCGGCGCGGCACGCGCGGCTGCACCCCGGCCGGGAGGTGCTGGTCAAGCTCCGCAGCCGGCCCGGAGAGCACACCACGCACCTGGAGGAGCACCCCTACCAGCGGCTCGCGCAGCGGCTGCCGGGCGGGCTCCCGCCCAACTGCCGCCTCGTGTACGGGAACATGGGCGAGGTACTGGACACCGCCGACCTTCTGGTCACCGTCTCGTCCACGGCCGCCCTGGAGTCCCTGCACCGCTCCGTGCCGACCGCGGTCCTCACCGACCTCGGCATCCGCGAGGCCCTCGGGAACCACCACTTCCTCGGCTCGGGCTGCCTGGCCTCCTGGGACCAGCTGGACGCCGGGCTGCTCCCGCAGGGCGACCCGGAGTGGCTGCGCGCCCAGGGGGTCCGCCCGGCGTCCCCCGACGGCGCCGCGGGCGCGTCCCCCGACGACGCCTACGCGGCCGCCCGGAAACGGGTCGCCGCGCTGGCGTCCGGGGAGCTGCTGCCCTCCCCGGACCCGTACTACACGCTCACCACCGCCCCCGGCTACCTGCCCGGCATCCTGGCCCGCCACCGCCTGGCCCCCGACGGCACCCCGCTGCCCGGCGCCGTGCGCGCGAGCGCGGGGGAGTCCCGGCTGCGCCGCCGCCTGCGCGCCCACCTGCGCGGGGCCGCCCGCGGGGCGTACCGCCACGGGGTCCAGCGCGTGGCCCCGGTGATCCGCCGCCTGGGGGAGCTGTGACCGCGCCGCGGCCCGGGGCGCCGCGGGTGCTGGCCGTCGTACCCGCCCGGGGCGGCTCCAAGGGGGTGCCCGGGAAGAACCTCACCGAGGTGGCCGGAGTGCCGCTCGTCGCCCGCGCCGTACGGGCCTGCCTGGCCGCGCCGACCGTCACCGACGTGGTGGTCTCCACCGACTCCGCCGCGATCGCCTCGGCCGCCCGCGACGCCGGCGCCGAGCCGGTCACCCGCCCCCGCGCGATCTCCGGCGACACGGCGAGCAGCGAGTCCGCGGTCCTGCACGCGCTGGCCGCCTTCGAGGAGCTGCACGGCGCCACCGTGGACGTGGTCCTCCTCGTCCAGTGCACGAGCCCGTTCCTCACCGCCTCCGACGTCGAGTCCGTCGCCGCCGCCGTCGCCTCGGGGGAGGCCGACTCGGCCCTGACCGCGGCCCCGTTCCACGGCTTCCTCTGGCGGGAGCGCCCCGACGGGTCCGCGGCCGGGGTCAACCACGACGAGGCGTACCGCCCGAGGCGCCAGGACCGCCCGCGGGACCTGCTGGAGACCGGCGCCGCCTACGCCATGGACGCCGCGGGCTTCCGTACCGCCGGCCACCGGTTCTTCGGCCGCGTCCTGCCCGTCGCCACCGACCCGGCGCGGGCGCTGGAGATCGACGACCCGCACGACCTGGCCCGGGCCCGCCTCCTCGCCCCCCTCCTCGACCCCCTGACCCCGCACCCCGGGCTCACGGCCCCCGCACCGCACTCCGCAGACCCCGTACCCGCACCGCACCCCGAGCTCCCCGCACCCGCCGTGCTCCCCGCACACCCCGCAGACCCCGCACACCCCGTACCCACGCGAAGGACGTCGCCCGCCATGACCGCCACCCCCCACGCCTCCGCCCGCCTGCGCACCTTCGGATCGCGCACCGCCGGACCCGGCCGCCCCGTCTACGTCGTCGGAGAGATCGGCATCAACCACAACGGCGACCTCGGCACCGCCTTCGCCCTCATCGACGCGGCAGCAGAAGCCGGCTGCGACGCCGTGAAGTTCCAGAAGCGCACCCCGGAGATCTGCACCCCGCGCGATCAGTGGGACATCGAGCGCGACACCCCCTGGGGCCGCATGACGTACATCGACTACCGCCACCGCGTCGAGTTCGGCGAGGACGAGTACCGCGCCATCGACACCCACTGCGCCCAGCGCGGCATCGACTGGTTCGCCTCCCCGTGGGACACCGAGGCCGTCGCCTTCCTGGAGAAGTTCGACGTCCCCGCCCACAAGGTGGCCTCCGCCTCGCTCACCGACGACGAGCTGCTGCGCGCCCTGCGCGCCACCGGCCGCACCGTCGTCCTCTCCACGGGCATGTCCACCCCGAAGCAGATCCGGCACGCGGTGGAGGTGCTCGGCAGCGACAACATCCTGCTCTGCCACGCGACCTCGACCTACCCGGCCAAGGCCGAGGAACTCAACCTGCGGGTGATCAACACCCTCCGGGAGGAGTACCCCAACGTCCCCATCGGCTACTCCGGCCACGAGACGGGCCTGCAGACCACCCTCGCCGCCGTCGCCCTCGGCGCCGCCTTCGTCGAGCGGCACATCACCCTCGACCGCGCGATGTGGGGCTCCGACCAGGCCGCCTCCGTCGAGCCGGGCGGCCTGACCCGCCTCGTCCGCGACATCCGCACCATCGAGACCGCCCTCGGCGACGGGGTCAAGCGGGTCTACGCCTCCGAGCTCGGCCCGATGAAGAAGCTCCGCCGGGTGCAGGGCACGCCGGTGGCCGTCTGACCGTCCGACCGTCCGACCCCAGGTCCGGCGCGTACGAGTTCCGCCCCCAGACGAGGAGTACGTGGTGTCCGTGGTGCCCCCTTCCGCCTCCGCCCTGGCGTTCGTAGAGAGCCCGGTCCAACTCCTGAACGTCCTGGAGTGGGCGTACGCCCGACCCGGCGGTCCCGACCCCGCCGGACCCGACCCGGCGGTCCCCGCCCCGCTGCTCGGCGGCATCCCGCGCCAGAGCCGCGACGCCGGCGCTCCCGTCCCGCCGCCCGCGTCCGAGTCCGCGTCCACACCCGAGGCCACGCCCGCCGCCGAGCCGCTGCGGATCGTCGTCCTGCCCCCCACCGACCCGATGTCCCGCGGCCAGCTGCGCCGCATGGCCGCCCTGGCACGTGACGAGGGTCACGACGTCCGCTGGCAGGAGGCGCGCGGCGGCGGGCTCGCGCCGCTGAAGGCCCTCGCGGCCCTCGTGGGCGACGTCCGGGCCGCCCGCACCGTGGTCGTGGGCGACCCGTTCTCCCGGTACGTGCAGCTGCTGCTCACCCTGGTGCGCGCCGACCGGCTCGTCGTGGTCGACGACGGAACGGCCACGATGGAGTTCGTCGCCCAGACCGCCCGCGGCGAGCGCCTCGTCCGCTGGCACCGGGTCGGCGCCGGGGGGCTGCCCGGCCGGGTCCGGGAGCTGGCGTACGCGCCGGTCTCGGCGACCGCCCGGCGCCGGTTCACGCCCGCCGGGACCCGCGCCGTGGAGCTGTTCAGCTCGATGCCGGTCACCGTCCACGGCGGTACCACCCTGCGGGTCAACGACTTCGCCTGGACCCGCGCCCGCTTCGGCCCGCCCCGTCTGACCAGGGGCACCGACCTGGTCGGGACCTCGCTCGTGGAGACCGGCGTGGTGGACCCGGCCCGCTACCTCGACGCGGTGCGCGCGCTGACCGCGGAGCACGGGGCGACCCGCTACTTCGCGCACCGCCGGGAGTCCCCCGAGAAGCTGCGCGCGCTGAGCGCGGCGACCGGGCTGGAGATCGTACGGCCGGACCTGCCGCTGGAGCTGATCGCCCGGCGCGGCCCGGTGGGGCACACCGTGGTCAGCTTCCCGTCCACGGTCGTCCACACCCTGCCGTACGCCCTGAGCGGTACCGGCGTCACCGTCGCCGTATGCGATGTCGACCCCGCCTGGCTCACCGGATCCGCGTCGCCGCGCGCCCGCGGTTTCCTCGCGGGGGTCACCGACAGCGCCCGTGATGTGCGCAGACTCCCTGCCCAGACGGCCGGGGCGGCCGGATGAGCGCGCGAGTTTACCCCCGAGCGCGCCCGGCCATGCCTCCAGAGGCCGGGTTTCTTTCCCCTAACGGCATGAACTTTTTGTGATCTCCAGCCAGTTGGCCGGTCAGTGCGCCTACCCTTCAACGGGTGAACCAGTTGATGTCCCGCGAATCCCAGACCGCCCAGCCCGCCGCGTCCGACCGGCCCGAGCTGCCCGGCAAGCTTCCGGACCACCTGCGTGCCGAACTGATCGCCTTCCGCCGGGACTTGCACATGCATCCCGAGCTCGGGCACCAGGAATTCCGTACCACGGCAGCGATCAAGGCCCGGCTGGAGCAGGCCGGCCTGCGACCACGGGTGCTGAAGTCGGGTACCGGTCTGATCTGTGACGTGGGCACCTGGGACGGCGTAGTGCCCATGCTGGCGCTGCGCGCGGACATCGACGCCCTGCCCATCCCGGACGCCAAGACGCACGTCGCGTACCGCTCGACGGTCCCGGACCGGGCACACGCCTGCGGCCACGACGTGCACACCACCGTGGTCCTCGGTGCAGGTCTGGTGCTCGCCGAGCTCGACCGCCAGGGCCTGCTGCCCCGTCCGGTGCGGCTGCTCTTCCAGCCGGCCGAGGAGGTGCTCCCCGGCGGGGCCACCGACGCCATCGAGGCCGGGGTCCTGGACGGGGTAGGCAAGATCATCGCCGTGCACTGCGACCCCCGGGTCGACTCGGGCCGCATCGGGCTGCGGGCCGGCGCCATCACCTCGGCCTGCGACCGGCTGGAGGTCAGCCTCTCCGGGCCCGGCGGGCACACCGCCCGGCCGCACCTCACCACCGACCTGGTGACGGCGGCCGCCCGGGTGGCGATCGACCTGCCCGCGGTGCTCTCCCGCCGGATGGACGCCCGCTCGGGCATGGCGGTCACCTGGGGCCGGATCGAGGCGGGCCACGCCTGCAACGTCATCCCGATGCACGCCGAGCTGTCCGGGACCGTGCGCTGCCTGGACCTGGCCGCCTGGCACGAGGCGCCCGACATGATCCACGCGGCGATCGACGAGATCGCGACGATGCACGGGGCCAAGTTCGAGATCAACCAGGTCCGCGGGGTCCCGCCGGTCGTCAACGACCCGGCGGTCACCGAACTGCTCCGTGAGGCGATGGGCGCGCGCTGCGGCGCCGAGTCGGTCGAGGACACCGAGCAGAGCCTGGGCGGGGAGGACTTCTCCTGGTACCTGGAGCACGTCCCGGGCGCCATGGCGCGGCTGGGCGTCCGCACCCCCGGCGACACCGCCAAGAGGGACCTGCACCGGGGCGACTTCGACGTCGACGAGTCCGCGATCGCGGTCGGCGTGGAGTTCTTCACGGCCGCCGCCCTGCTCGACGGCCGGCGTTCAGCCTCCCCCCAGTAGGGCCCGGGCAAACTTCCGTACAACATTCACGGTTCTTCCCGCGGAGCTGTCCAACCCTTGGTACACAAGGGTTGGACAGGTGCGCTGTCACCAACCGGTCACTGTCCGGTTCGCGACGATCCGATAACGACTCATGAACGGGCCTTTAACTGACATCTACGCGCGTTACGATCGCCGCGAAACCAGCGCCGGTCGTGGCGCTTCGGTCAGGTTTTGAAGGAGCCTCCCCTTGCGCCGGATCACCAGGATCGCCACCGTGGGCCTCGCGTCCGCTGCGCTGGCCCTCTCTGCCACCGCCTGTGGCGGAAAGAACTCGACGGACCCCTCGTCCTCGTCCTCCGCCTCGGGCGACGCGAAGACGGCCAGCGCCGCCATCGCGTACGACATCGGTGGCCGCGGCGACCAGTCGTTCAACGACGCCGCCTACGCGGGCCTCCAGAAGGCCGAGACGGACCTCAAGATCAAGGGCGCCGAGGCCGAGCCCACCGACGGTGAGGGCGAGGCCGACAAGGTCCAGCGCCTCACCGAGCTTGCCCGCAAGGGCAACAACCCGGTCATCGGCGTCGGTTTCGCCTACGCCCCGGCCATCAAGAAGGTCGCTCCGAAGTTCCCGGAGACCACCTTCGGCATCATCGACGACACCTCGGTGACCGGCCCGAACATCGCCAACCTCGTCTTCAACGAGGAGCAGGGTTCCTACCTGGCCGGCGTCGCCGCCGCCAAGGTGTCCAAGACCGGCACGGTCGGCTTCATCGGCGGTGTCGAGGTTCCGCTGATCAAGAAGTTCGAGGCCGGCTTCATCCAGGGCGTCAAGGACACCAACCCGAACGCCAAGGTGCTCTCCGCCTACCTGACGCAGCCGCCGAACTTCGACGGTTTCGCCAAGCCCGACCTCGGCAAGGCGGCCGCGCAGGGCCAGCTGAGCGCGGGCGGCGCCGACGTGGTCTACGCCGCGGCGGGCCTGGCCGGCTCCGGTGCCATCGAGGCGGCCCACGCGGCCGGCAAGTGGGCGATCGGTGTCGACTCCGACCAGTACAACCAGGCGGGTCTGTCCAAGTACAAGGACAAGATCCTGACCTCGGTCACCAAGGACGTCTCGGACTCCGTCTACAACCTGATCAAGTCGGTCAAGGACGGCAAGCCGGAGAACGGTGAGATCCGCTACGGCCTGGACAAGGACGGCGTCGGCCTCTCCGACTCCAACCCCGAGTACAAGAAGATGGCCGACGTCATCGCCGCGGTCGAGAAGGCCAAGGCCGACATCATCTCCAAGAAGATCACTGTCAAGACCGCGCCGTAAGGCCGAGTCCGACATGTAGTCGTGGTCTCCGGGGTCCGGGGAGCGGTCAGTGCCGCTCCCGGACCCCGAGCCGCGTCTTGTGAACCGTCCTCCCGTGATTCGTTGTGGCCACTCGGCCGCAAGTTTTCACTTTCGACAGTGCTACGCGCGTAGAGGCATCGTGGACGCGGTACCGTCCTGCTCCCGCCCACCCGCCCGGCCGAGTCCCGCCCTGTCTCCCCCTGCCTCCGCTCCTTCCGCGCCAAGGAGAGTGCGTCATCAACGCGTCCAGCCCGCCCCCCGCCGTGGAACTGCACGGCATCACCAAGCGCTTCCCCGGCGTCGTAGCCAACAAGGACATCGCGATCACCGTCCGCAAGGGCACGGTCCACGCCCTAGTCGGTGAGAACGGCGCCGGCAAGTCGACTCTGATGAAGATCCTCTACGGCATGCAGAAGCCGGACGAGGGCACCATCGCCATCGACGGGGAGCAGGTCTCCTTCACCAGCCCCGGCGACGCCATCGCCCGCGGCATCGGCATGGTGCACCAGCACTTCATGCTGGCCGACAACCTCACCGTCCTGGAGAACGTGGTTCTCGGCGGCGAGAAGCTGTACGGGATCGGCGCCAAGGCCCGCAAGAAGATCAGGGAGATCTCGGACGCGTACGGCCTCGGCGTGCGCCCCGACGCCCTGGTCGAGGACCTCGGTGTCGCCGACCGCCAGCGCGTGGAGATCCTCAAGGTCCTCTACCGCGGCGCCAGGATCCTCATCCTCGACGAGCCGACCGCAGTGCTCGTGCCGCAGGAGGTGGACGCCCTCTTCGACAACCTGCGCGAGCTCAAGTCCGAGGGCCTGACCGTCATCTTCATCTCGCACAAGCTGGGCGAGGTCCTGAAGGTCGCCGACGACATCACCGTCATCCGCCGCGGCACCACGGTCGGCACCGCCGACCCGCGCAACACCACGCCCAAGCAGCTCGCCGAGCTGATGGTCGGCGCGGAGCTGCCCTCGCCGGAGACCCGCGAGTCGACCGTGACGGACGTCCCGATGCTGCGGGTGGCGGGCCTGACCGTCGCCGAGGGCGGCCTCGCTCCCGTCGCCACCGAGGACACGGCGCGGACCCCGGGGTCCGCGGACTCCTTCGTGCACGAGCCGGCGGCGGGCGGCCGCCTGCTGCTGGACGACGTCAACTTCACGATCCACAAGGGCGAGATCCTCGGCATCGCGGGCGTCGAGGGCAACGGTCAGACCGAACTGATCGAGGCCCTGATGGGCATGAGCTCCGCCGACGCGGGCGTGATCACGCTGGACGGCAAGGACATCACCAAGGCGCCGGTCCGCGAGCGCCGCGAAGGCGGCATCGGGTACATCCCCGAGGACCGCCACCGCCACGGCCTGCTGCTGGAGTCCCCGCTGTGGGAGAACCGCATCCTGGGCCACGTCACCGAGGCGCCCAACTCCAAGCGCGGCATCCTCGACCTGAAGGCGGCCCGCAAGGACACCGAGCGGATCGTGCGCGAGTACGACGTCCGCACGCCCGGCATCGAGGTCACCGCGGCCTCGCTCTCCGGCGGCAACCAGCAGAAGCTGATCGTCGGCCGCGAGATGAGCCACAACCCGAAGTTCCTCATCGCCGCCCACCCCACCCGTGGTGTGGACGTCGGCGCGCAGGCGCAGATCTGGGACGCGATCCGCGAGGCCCGCCGCGAGGGCCTGGCCGTGCTCCTGATCTCCGCCGACCTGGACGAGCTGATCGGCCTGTCCGACACCCTGCGCGTGATCTACCGCGGCCGCCTGGTCGCGGACGCCGACCCCGCGACCGTCACCCCGGAGGAGCTCGGCACCGCCATGACGGGCGCCGCCTCCGGGCACCTGGAAGCCACCGACAACCACTCCGCCGGTACCGACGCTGGTGCCGATTCCCCGGAGGACGAGGCCCGATGAAGAAATTCGACAAGGACCGGCTGCTCCTCGCCTTCGCCGGGCCCGCGCTCGCGCTGGTCACCGCCTTCGTGCTGACCATGATCGTGCTGGCGGCGACGGGCGTGGACCCGATCGACCCGCTGCGGATCATGGTGGAGAACGCGGGCTACGAGGACGTCCAGGTCCTCATCGTGAACCAGGCCGGTACGTACTACCTGGCAGCCCTCGCCGTGGCCATCGGCTTCCGCATGAACCTCTTCAACATCGGCGTCGACGGCCAGTACCGCCTCGCGGCGATGGTGTCCGCGGTGGTCGGCACGGCCGTCACCCTGCCGGGCCCGCTGCACATCCTGCTGATCGTGCTCGTCGCGATGATGGTGGGCGCCTTCTGGTCCGGCATCGCCGGCGTCCTGAAGGCCAAGCGGGGCGTCAGCGAGGTCGTCTCCACGATCATGCTGAACGCGATCGCCACCAGCCTGATCGCCTACCTGATCCTCCCGAAGAACCTCGGTGTCCAGCCGGAGGGCTCCAACGACCTGAACACCGGCGAGATCGCCCAGTCGGGCTGGTTCCCGGCGGTCGACCTCGGCGACGGCCTGGAGATCTACGGCTTCACCTTCGTGGCCTTCGCCCTCGGCGTCGTCTACTGGTTCGTCCTCAACCGGACCCGCTTCGGCTTCGACCTGCGCGCCACCGGCGCCAGCGAGTCCGCGGCCCAGGCCTCCGGTGTGGACGCCAAGAAGATGATCATCACCTCGATGCTCATCTCCGGCGCCGTCGCCGGCCTCGCGGGCATGCCCGTGCTGCTCGGCGAGAGCCACACGTACAGCCTGTCCTTCCCGGTCGGCATCGGCTTCACGGGCATCACCATCGCCCTGCTCGGCCGCAACAGCCCGGTCGGCATCTTCTTCGCGGCACTGCTCATGGCCTTCATCGACAAGGCCTCGGCCTCGCTCGACACGGCCGGGTACGCCAAGGAGATCGGCACGATCATGAAGGGTCTGATCGTGATCGCGGTCGTCGTCTCCTATGAGCTCGTAGGCCGCTACGGCATCCGCCGCCAGCAGCAGAAGGTCGGCGAGGAACTCGCCGCCGGCGGCGCCATCAAGACCGACAAGGAGGTCGCGGCGTGAGCACCAGCACCGTCTCCGCGGCGAGCGCGGCCCCGAAGAAGTCGGACGGCCGCCGAAAGCTCACCCTGCCCTGGATCCTGCTGATCATCGCGGGCGGCCTCGCGCTGGTCTCGCTGGTCCGCCTGATCAGCGGGGCCAACGACCTGACCTCCGTCGGCCAGGTCTCCGGCGCGCTCCAGCTCGCCGTACCGATCGGCCTCGCCGGCCTCGGCGGCCTGTGGGCCGAGCGCGCGGGCGTCGTCAACATCGGTCTCGAAGGCATGCTGATCCTCGGCACCTGGTTCGGTGCCTGGGCCGGCTACCAGTGGGGTCCGTGGACCGGCGTCCTCGTCGGCATCCTCGGCGGCGCCCTCGGCGGCCTGCTGCACGCGATCATCACGGTCACGTTCAACGTGAACCACATCGTCTCCGGCGTGGCCATCAACATCCTGGCGCTGGGCTTCACCCAGTACCTGTCGAACTTCACGTTCTCCGAGGCGCCGGGCGGCTCCTCCAAGCAGTCCCCGCGCATCGAGGACATCCCACGGATCAACCTCGGCGGGCTCTCGGACGCGCTGGCGGACCTCCAGGGCAAGCACTGGTTCTTCATCTCGGACCTCGCGGGCGTCGTCGGCGGAGTGGTCACCAACCTCTCGCCGCTGACCCTCATCGCCCTGCTGCTGATCCCGGGCACCTGGTGGGTGCTGTGGCGGACCGCCTTCGGCCTGCGCCTGCGCTCCTGTGGCGAGAACCCGATCGCGGCGGAGTCCCTGGGCGTCAACGTCTACAAGTACAAGTACATCGCCGTGATCGTCTCGGGCGGGCTGGCCGGCTTCGGCGGTGCCTTCCTCGCGATCACCACCGGCATCTACCAGGAGGGCCAGACCGGCGGCCGCGGCTACATCGGTCTCGCCGCGATGATCTTCGGCAACTGGATGCCCGGTGGGACGGCGCTCGGTGCGGGCCTCTTCGGCTTCATCGACAGCCTGAAGCTGCGCGGCGGCGCCGAGAACGTCCACGCCATGCTGCTGCTGATCGCGATCCTGCTGGTCCTGGTCACCGCCTGGCAGCTGTACAAGAAGAAGTACGTCCAGGCCGGCGTCTCGGCACTCTTCGCCGTCCTGCTGTTCGTCTGGTACGCCCTGACCGACTCGGTGCCCAGCCAGTTCGTGGACGCGGCCCCGTACGTCACCACCCTGCTGGTCCTCGCGCTCTCCGCACAGCGGCTGCGGATGCCGAAGGCGGACGGCATGCCGTACCGCAAGGGCCAGGGCAAGTGACGAGCCCGGCAACGGCCGCGGCCGTCGACTGGGAAGCCCTGCGCGTCGCGGCCCGGGACGCCATGTCCCACGCGTACGCGCCCTACTCCGGCTTCCCGGTCGGGGTCGCCGCCCGCGTCGACGACGGCCGGGTCGTGACCGGCTGCAACGTCGAGAACGCGAGCTACGGACTCGGCCTGTGCGCCGAGTGCGGGCTGGTGTCCTCGCTCCAGGCCACCGGCGGCGGCCGGCTGACGCACTTCACGTGCGTGGACGGCAAGGGCGAGATCCTCGTCCCCTGCGGTCGCTGCCGGCAGCTGCTGTTCGAGTTCGGCGGCCCGGAACTGCTGGTGGAGACCCCGGACGGGATCCTCCCGCTGTCCGCGATGCTGCCCCAGGCCTTCGGGCCCGACCACCTGAGATAACCGTGCCGACGGCCCTCCGCCCCCTCCCGGGCGGAGGGCCGTCGTCTTCCTCCCTCCCCCTCCGTACAGCCCTCTCTCTATGCGCGTAGAAGGAAGTCACCCCATGGACGTCATCTCCGTCATCCGGACCAAGCGGGACCGCGGCGAGCTGAGCCCCGAGCAGATCGACTGGGTCATCGACGCGTACACGCGCGGTGTCGTCGCCGACGAGCAGATGTCGGCGCTGGCGATGGCCATCCTGCTGAACGGGATGAACCGCACCGAGATCGCCCGCTGGACCGCCGCGATGATCGCCTCCGGCGAGCGCATGAACTTCGACTCCCTCGCGCGGCCGACCGCCGACAAGCACTCCACCGGCGGCGTCGGCGACAAGATCACCCTCCCGCTGGCCCCGCTCGTCGCCGCCTGCGGCGCGGCCGTGCCGCAGCTGTCCGGCCGCGGCCTCGGCCACACCGGCGGCACGCTCGACAAGCTGGAGTCCATCCCGGGCTGGCGCGCGCTGCTCTCCAACGAGGAGATGCTGCACGTCCTGGACACCACCGGCGCGGTCATCTGCGCGGCGGGCGACGGCCTGGCCCCCGCCGACAAGAAGCTCTACGCCCTGCGCGACGTCACCGGCACCGTCGAGGCCATCCCGCTGATCGCCTCCTCGATCATGTCGAAGAAGATCGCCGAGGGCACGGGCTCCCTCGTCCTCGACGTGAAGGTCGGCTCCGGCGCCTTCATGAAGAACATCGAGGACGCGCGCGAGCTCGCCTCGACCATGGTCGCCCTCGGCACCGACAGCGGCGTCAAGACGATCGCCCTGCTCACCGACATGTCCACGCCGCTCGGCCTCACCGCCGGCAACGCGCTGGAGATCCGCGAGTCCGTCGAGGTCCTGGCCGGCGGCGGCCCCTCCGACGTGGTCGAGCTGACCCTGGCCCTGGCCCGCGAGATGCTGGACGCGGCGGGCATCAAGGACGCCGACCCGGAGAAGGCGCTGGCCGACGGCTCCGCGATGGACGTGTGGCGCCGGATGATCGCGGCCCAGGGCGGCGACCCGGACGCGGCCCTGCCGGTCGCCCGCGAGCAGCACATCGTCACCGCCCCGTCCTCGGGCGTCCTGACCCGCCTCGACGCGTACGGCGTCGGCGTCGGCGCCTGGCGCCTCGGCGCGGGCCGCGCGCGCAAGGAGGACCCGGTGCAGGCGGGCGCGGGCATCGAGCTGCACGCCAAGCCGGGCGACACCGTCACGGCGGGCCAGCCCCTGATGACGCTGCACACGGACACCCCCGAGAAGTTCGAGTACGCCCTCTCCGCGCTGGACGGCTCCTTCGACGTGGCCCCGGCGGGCACGTCCTTCTCCGCCACGCCGATCGTGCTGGACCGCATCGCGTAGTACCGCGCACTCCCTCGTACGGCTGAACGGGACCGGTGGACGCCCACCGGTCCCGTTCGGCATGCTGGGATCGGTGACGACCGATTGAGGAGCACATCGTGAGCGCACTCACCGTCCGGCACGAGCCCGTGGGTGGCGAGAACTGGGACGAGCTCGTCCGCCTCTGGGAAGGGACGGGCGCGCCGGAGGGCTGCAAGGTGGAGATCATCGAGGGGATCGTCACCGTGGCACCACCGCCCGTCAACCACCACAACTACATCGCCGAATTGGTGCAGGAGGTCCTGTACGCGGCGAAGCCCGCCGACTGCGGGATCTACCAAACGCTGAACGTCGCCGTCCCGTCCCGGGTCGGCCTCTACATTCCGGACCTCGCGGTCGTACCGCGCGATGTGGTGCAGAGCGAGGGCAACTCCGTTCCCGCGGATGCCGCCGAGCTCGTCGTCGAAATCACTTCGAAGTGGAACGCCTCCAACGGTCGGGTCGCCAAACTCGCCGGCTACGCGGCCGCTGGCGTCCCGCTGTACCTGCTCATCGACCCGCACATGTCCGGCAGCCCCACGGTCCACCTGTACGGCGAACCGCAGAACGGCACCTACCGCCTGCTGTCGGTGGTCAAGTTCGGCGACCCCGTGCGGCTTCCCGAGCCCTTCGGTCTCACGCTGGACACCTCCGCCTTCCCCCGTCCCTGACGGTAAACACCGGCCACCGATGAGTCCGGGGGCCCCCAGAAGTCACCCAGTCGTGACGATCACCCGACTGGTGCTGCCCGGACCCAGCCCCACCCCGCAGGACGCCGCGCGCCTGTGCGCCCGGCTCGTCCTGCTCTACGAGGCCGGGGCCGCCGCAGCCGTGTGCGACGCCCGCGCCGTCACCGCCCCCGATCTGGGCGCCGTCGAGGCCCTCGCCCGGCTGCGGCTGGCCGCGCGCGGCCGCGGGACCCTCACCGTCACCGGAGCCGGCCCCGCGCTACGGGACCTCCTGCACCTCGTCGGACTCGCCGAGCTCCTCGGGGAGGCCGAACAGCGGGAACCACCGGGCGGTGTCCAGGAAGGCGTTGAGCCCGACGATCTTCCCGTCTGAGATCTCCAGCACCTGGAGCGCCCACGGCACGTGCCCCTTCCCGGAGGGCGCCGGCCGGTACTGCCCGAAGGCCGGCATGCCGTTCGCCGTCGTCGGGACGAGCCGGGAGCCCTTGCAGCCGATGCCCTGGTTCAGGTGCCAGGCGGCGATGTCCTCGTGGCCGCGGAGCCACAGGTCGAACGGCGGCATCGACAGCACCGCGTCCTCGTGGAGCAGCGCGGTCAGGCGGGAGATGTCGTACGCCTCGAACGCCGCCAGGTAGCGCTCCAGCAGCTTCGCCTGCTCCGCGTCCAGCGGGTCCGCCGGGTCGCTCTCGCGCAGCGCGTGGCCCGCGAGCGTCGCCCGCGCCCGCTGGAGGGCGCTGTTGACCGAGGCCACCGTGGTGTCCAGGAGCGTGGCCACCTCGTCCGCCTTCCAGGCCAGCACCTCGCGCAGGATGAGCACCGCCCGCTGCTTCGCCGGCAGGTGCTGCAGCGCCGCGACGAACGCCAGCCGTACGGACTCCCGGGCCAGCGCCGTCTCGGCGGGGTCGGCGGTCTGCGGCAGCACCCGGCCGTCCGGTACCGGCTCCAGCCAGGTCACCTCCGAGCGCTCGTTCAGCACGGCGGAGGCCTGGTGCTGCGGGGCGCTCAGGTCCATCGGGCGGGCTCGCTTGTTGCCGGCCTTCAGCAGGTCCAGGCAGACGTTCGTGGCGATCCGGTACAGCCAGGAGCGCAGCGAGGAGCGGCCTTCGAACTTCTCCCGGCCGCGCCAGGCACGGATGTACGTCTCCTGCACCGCGTCCTCGGCGTCGAAGGCCGAGCCGAGCATCCGGTAGCAGTACCCGGTCAGCTCGACCCGGTACCGGTCCATCGCGGCATCCAGGTCGGATGGCGCCGTCGTCGCGAGGTCACTCATGGCCGTCGTTCCCCCAGGTAGATCCGATACCCCGGAAACTACCGGAGGGGTCCGACAACGGCAGCCGGAGCAGGTCAGGGCCCGTGTCGCCGCTACGTGCCGGGCTTGCGGCCGTAGACGTAGACGGCGTTCCCGTTGCCCAGCATGTTCCAGTAGGCCTTGGCGTCGGCGGGCCGCATGTTCACGCAGCCGCCCGAGCCGGGCGGGTTCCACATGCTCTTCGTCGTGGAGTGGAAGGCGATGCCGCCGTCGAAGAACTGCGAGTACGGCATCGCGACGTTGTAGATCGTCGACCAGTGGTTGATGCTGCGGTAGTAGATCTTCTTCAGGCCGGTCCGGGTCTCGGTGCCGTCCTTGCCGGTGCGGACCGGGACCGGGCCGTACCGCAGCGCGGCGCCGTCCTGGATCCAGCTGAGCTGCCGCGTCAGGTCGACGCAGGCGATCCGCCCCCGGTTCACCGGGCAGGCGCCCGCCCGGTTCGGGGTGCTGCCGGCGGCCCGCTGCGCCAGCATCGTGCTCATCGTCTGCCAGGTCAGCGGCCCGGCGTACCCCACCGTCGGGGTGATCCCGTGGGCCGCCTGGAAAGCCCTGATGGCGGCGCAGTCCGCCGCCGACTGCCGGCCGTCCACCGGCCGCCCCAGGAACTGCTCCACCTGCCGCTGGTACGGCCCGGTCGTGACGTTGCAGGCGGCGGCCTGAGCCGTGCCGCCCCCCGCCACCACCACCGGTACGGCCAGTACCGCCGCCACCCCGCACACCACCGCGGCCCGCCGCCTCGCGTACGCGCGCCTCGCCCCCATCAGGTCCTCCCCTGGTCGCCCTGTCGTCCTGCGGGATCAATGCCCGGAAAACGCGGGGTAGTTACCTGACGGGGGTGCGTAGATTCCGTCAGCGCGCGACTGTTGCGGCCGTCAGCGCGCGACCGCGGCCGCCGTCATCGTCCGGCGCTCGGCGCGGGCCGCGTGGGACCCGTACAGCGTGATCGACACGACGCCGAGCACGGCCAGCAGCGCGATGCCCACCGTGGCCGCCCACCCGGCGGAGTGGTAGGCGAGCGCGCCCAGCGTGCCGCCGGCGCTGGAGCCGAGGTAGTACGCCGACTGGTAGAGCGCGGAGGCCTGCGCGCGGCCCGTCTTGGCCGTACGGCTCACGGCGGCGGACGCCACCGCGTGGCCCGCGAAGAAGCCCGCCGTGATCAGCACCAGCCCGGCGAGGATCAGCGCCAGGGAGCCGGCCAGGGAGAACAGCAGCCCGAGTGCGGTGGTGGTCACCGCCAGGTACAGCGCGCCGCGCCGCCCCGCACGGGCCACGAGCCGGCCGGCGGCGGCCGAGGAGACCGTACCGACCAGGTAGACCAGGAAGATCGACCCGATCACGCCCTGGCCCAGCGAGAACGGCTCGTCGACGAGGCGGTAGCCGATCACGGTGTACACGGCGCCGAAGACGGTCATGAACAGCGCGCCGATCCCGTACAGCCGCAGCAGCAGCGGATCGCGCAGGTGCCCGGAGACCGTACGGCCCACCGCGCGCGGGTTCAGCGACGCCGGCCGGAAGAACCGGGCCCGGGGCAGCAGCACCAGGAAGGCCGCGGCGCAGACCAGCGACAGCAGGCCCACGGCCAGCAGGCCCACCCGCCAGCCGCCCAGCTGCGCCCCCCAGCCCGTGACGAGGCGGCCGCTCATGCCGCCGATGGAGTTGCCCGCGACGAACAGGCCGATCGCGCCGACGAGGGCCCCCGGCTTCACTTCCTCCGCGAGGTACGCCATCGCGGAGGCCGGGATCCCGGCGATCGCCGCGCCCTGGACGGTGCGCAGTACGACGAGCCACTCCAGGTTCGGCGCGAACGGCACCAGCAGGCCCACGGCCACGGCCACCACCATCGACCAGGTCATCATCCGGGTGCGCCCGAACCGCTCGGACAGCGCGCTCAGCGGCAGGACGAACAGCGCGAGCGCGCCGGTGGCCGCGGACACCGTCCAGCTGGCCTGACCCGCCGTCACGCCGAAGCCCCCGGAGATGGCGGGCAGCAGCGCCTGGGTGGAGTAGAGGAGGGCGAAGGTGGCGAGGCCGGCGGCGAAGAGCGCGAGGCTCATGCGGCGGTAGCCGGGGCGGCCGGGCTCGCGGCCCTCGGGGGCGGCGGCGGGCGGCGCGGACTTCGGCGCGACGGCGGGCGCGGACTTCGGTGCGGGTTCGGCGAACGACGAGGTGGAGGCACCCGGGATGACGGGTGCCCCGGTATGAGCGGGAGGCATACGTCGAAGGTAGGCCCGTGTTTTTCATGCGTCCAATGCACGGATTCGCGATAATCGTTCCACTCACGCATCAGCACAGCTCAGGACGGCGCATGTCGATGAACCGTTACGAAGAAGACATGGCGGTGACACGCCTGTTGGCCCCGCGCCTCGCGTATTTCGCGGCCGTGGCCCGGCACGAGCACGTCACCCGCGCCGCGCACGAGCTCGGCGTCCCCCAGTCGACCCTGTCGCGGGCCATGGTCAGGCTCGAACAGGACCTCGGCGTCACGCTGTTCGCCCGCAAGGGCCGTACGGTCGCCCTCACCACCGCGGGCCACACCTTCCTCGCCTCCGCCGAGCGGGCCCTCGACGGGATCGCCCGCGCCGCCGAATCCGTCCAGCAGGACGCCGACCCCACCGCCGGCAAGGTGGCCTTCGGCTTCCTGCACACCCTGGGCTCCGAGACCGTGCCCGGCCTGATCCGCGCCTTCCGCGCCGACCACCCCCGCATCCGCTTCTCCCTCGTCCAGAACTACGGCGAGGCCATGCTGGAGCGGCTGCGCGCCGGCGAGCTCGACCTCTGCCTGACCTCGCCCCTCCCCGAAGCCCCCGACCTCGTCGCCCGCCGCCTGGACGAGCAGCGGCTGCGCCTGGTCGTCCCCGACGACCACCGCCTCGCCGGGCGCAAGCGCATCCGCCTCGCCGAGGCCGCCGAGGAAACCTTCGTCACCCTGGAGCCCGGCTACGGCCTGCGCCGCATCACCGACGACCTGTGCGCCGAGGCCGGCTTCACGCCCCGGGTCGCCTTCGAGGGCGAGGAGGCCGAGACCCTGCGCGGCCTGGTCGCCGCCGGACTCGGCGTGGCCCTGCTGCCGCCCCCGGCCGTGGCCCGCCCGGGGGTCGTCGAGCTGACGGTCACCGCCCCGCGCGCGGTCCGCGAGATCGGCGTCGCCTGGCTCGACGGCCACCCCGACACCCCGCCGGTGGCCGAGTTCAAACGCTTCCTGCTGTCCCGCCGCGGCCGGCTGATCCCGGAGCTGGAGCCGCCCGCCTAGGCGGGTCCGGCGCCCGCTCCGGACCCGCCTCCTGCTCCTGCTCCGGATCCGGCATGGGCACCGGGTGCGCGGACAGCAGGAACCCCGCCTGGAAGCGGGACTTGGCCCCCACCGCCCGCATGATCTCCGCGATGTGCCGCTGGCACGTCCGCTCGGACACGCCGAGCCGCCGCGCGATCACCTTGTCCTCCAGCCCCTCCGACAGCAGCCGTACGATCGTCTGCCGCAGCTCGTCGGAGATCGACCGGGCCGCCTCCGGGCTCACCGTCACCGGGAACGGCTGGGCACCCAGCCAGGAGCGCTCGAACGCCGCCGTCATGAAGTGCACGACGCTCGGCTCCCGCACCACCAGCGCCGCCCCGCTGCGGTCCGGCACGGCCATCAGGCCCGTGTGCGCGTCGAAGACCAGCATCCGCATCAGCCCGTCGCCGAGCGTCCGCACCTGCGCGCCCAGCGCCGTCACCCGCTCCACGTACGCCGCCGTGGGCCGCGAGTAGCGCGCCGTGTGCTGGTAGACGGTCCGCATCCGGACCCCGCGCGCCAGCAGCGACTCGTCCCGCCCGATCGACTCCTCCAGCGTCTCCAGCGGCCGCCCGCCGCCCGGCTGGGAGGTCAGCAGCTCCCGCTCGCAGGAGGCGACCAGCTCCGCGATCAGACCCCGTACGGCGCCCAGGTCGGTGACCAGCTCCAGGCGCCCCGAACCGCCGCCCGGGTCCCGGTGCGCGGCCCCCGCCTCGTACGCCGGGACCAGGGTCTCCAGCCGCCCCCGCAGCCGGTCCATCTCGTCGTGGGTCTCCCGTACGAGCAGGGCCAGCGGGGCCAGCGCCCGGGCGGCCGCCGCCCGGGGCGCGACCGCGCTCCATCGGTCGGGCGCGCCGCCGGGTGCCCGCTGGAGCAGGTGCGCGGCGGCCAGCTCGGTGATCGCGGCGGCCGCGCGCACACCGAGGGCCTCGGTGGCCTCGGCGGCGCCGAAGGCGTGCCGCTCGACGGCGTACGCGTAGAGGCGCCGGGCCGCTGGGCTCAGCTCCTCGGGCTCTCCGGGTGGGTCGGCTGGCATATGCGTATTCGTCCCGGGCTGTGTCCGTTTGTAAACCCCTCGTGTTCCCGCAAGGCGGCAAGACGACGCGTGCCCGGCCGCCATCGGCATATGCCGAAGCGGCACAGTGGTCACACGGCGTGAGGGGGAGCGCGGTATGCGGCAGCGGACACCCATCGAGGGGCGGGAGCCCGTTGCCGTCCTGCTGAGCCCCCGACCCGCCGTGGTGGCGGCCGCCCGCCGTGCGGGCGCGCGCACCGTGGTGGTCGCGCCGGTTCCACCGGTGCCGTCCGACCGTGAGGGGGCGGAGCGGCGGGTACGGGCGGACTGGCGCGACCACCGCCGCCTCGTCGGCGCCGTCGGCCGCATGGAGGAGGTCCTCGAAGGCCGCGCCGCCGTCTTCGGCTTCGACGCGGCCTCGGCCCTGGCGGCCGCGCGGGCCAACGAGGAGCTGGGCCTGCCCGGCACCCCCACCGGCGCCGTCACCGCCCTCACGGACAAGGCCGCCCTGCGGGCCCGCTCCAACGCGCTGCCCCCCGCCCGGCCCGTCTCCTTCGCCCGCTGCGGCCGCGCCGCGACCCTCCCCTTCGTCGCCACCCTCATCGGCTACCCCTGCGTGGTGAAACCGCGGGCCGGCAGCGACGGCGAGGGAGTCCGCCTCGTCCGCGACGAGGCCGAGGCGTCGGCCGCCGCCCTCGCCTACCCGGAGGTCACCGACCTCCTCGTCGAGGAGTACCTGGACGGCCCCGAGCTCGCCGTCGAAGCCCTGTCCCGGGACGGCCGCCACCGCGTCCTCGGCTGGGCCCGCCGCCGGACGGGCCCGGGCCTGACCGCCACCGGCCACGAACTGCCCGTGCCCCTGGACCCCGGCACCGCCGAGGCCGTACGGGCCCTGGTACGCGGCGTCCTCCACCTCACCGGCCACCGCGACGGCCCCTCCCACACCGAGGTCCTCCTCACCCGGCACGGCCCCCGCCTGATCGAGGCCCACGCCCGCCCCGGCGGCGAGGAGTTCGCCCGGCTGCTCCGGCTCGCCCACGGCACCGACGTCCTCGGCCTCGCGCTCGCCTCCGGGCTGCGCCTGCCGGACCCGCCGCGCAGCCCCCGCGCCGCCTGCGCGGGACTGCGGTATGTGGACTTCCCGCCCGGCCGGCGCCTGGACGGGGTGCGCCCGGGGATCGCCGCGGCCCGCGCCGTGCCGGGGGTGGTGCGGGTCCAGCTGGAGATACCGCCGGGCGCCACCGTCCGCCGCGCCCCGACGGGGGCCCTGCACCACGCGTACGTCCTGGCGACCGCCGCGACCCCGGGCTCCCTGGCACGCACCCTGGACCGTGCCACGGGCCTGCTGGGCCAGGCCCCGCCCGCCCGCCGGATTCCTCAGCCGGAGGGCGGCCTGGCGTAGTCGCCGTACCCGGTCCAGTCCAGGAGGACGCAGGGCTCGTCGCCCAGGACCCAGGCGTCGTGCCCGGAAGCCACCTGGATGAAGTCGCCCGGACCTGCCTCGACGGCGTCCCCGGAGTCCATGACGATCCTGATGCGGCCGCTGACCACGTATCCCGTGTGCGCGGACTCGCAGCTCTCGGTGCCGGCCAGCGGCTTGATGTGCTCCGACCACTTCCAGCCCGGCTCGAACACCCCGCGGCCGACCTGTCCGCCGTCCGTCTCCAGCAGGTCCAGCCGGCCCTTGCCGGCCAGGAAGGGCCGCGTCTCGTCGGCCGCGTCGAAGTTCCTGCACACCAGATCGGCCATGATCATCGCCTCCGGGGGAGAAGTCCCCGAGTCCTTGATCCCACTGTACGCCCGGCAGCCCGGCAGCCCGGCAGCCCGGCCCGCTCCGGGCCTCCGGCGGGGTGCGCACCGGGGCGGCCGGCCGGGCGGGCCGGGCCGGTGCGTCACCGCCGCGGCGGCCTGCCGAAGCCGGAGGCGAGAGGCATCCGCAGGCCCAGCGGCGGGGGCGCCGCCAGGGCGTCCGTGACCGGGCGCGAGTACCGGCCCGAGAACACCGACCCGAGGGCGAAGTCCACGGCCAGCGCGACGACTTCCGCCTGGTGCTCGCGCAGCCCGTGCCCGTCCGAGTGCACCTCGAACCGGCACGTCGCCCGGTTCGCCTTCTTCGCCCGCGCCGCCAGCAGGAACGAGGCCTCAGGGTCGCTGCGCGCGTCGTCCGTGCCGTGCACGATCAGCACCCGCCGCCCCGCCAGGTGCTTCACCGGCTCGGGCGGCTGCGCGGCGGCGCCCGCGTCCGGGAGGCAGGGGGCCATCGCCAGCACGGAGTTGACGGCCTCGTGCCCCGCCGCCCGCAGCGCGGCCAGGCCGCCCGCGCCGTAGCCGGCCAGGCACACCGGCACGTCGCCGTAGCGCCGCACCACCTCGTCCACCGCCCACCGAGCCTGCTCCTCGCGGGGGGCGTCCCCGCCGTGCTGGACGGCGTGCGCGGCCAGCCCCTCCGTTCCGCCCGCCCGGGCCAGCGCCCGGGCGAGCGGGCGCAGGGGGCCGGGGGAGAATCGGGACGCTCCGGGAAGCAGGAGCACCACACCGCTGACCGTCGTGACCGAACCGTTCGCGCCGGCCGCCCGCCCCAAGCGGGCCCCGCGCGCCGGCGGCGCATGCTGTGCCATGGCGGAACAGTCTCAGACCCCGAGGTGTACGCCATCCGTCCGCGCGGTCTCTGTTACATATCGACCCCCGTCGCCGGGGCACGCTCTACGCGCGTAGGAGCTAGAGTGCCCAGATGACGAGCGAGACCCTCAACCTGCCGACCCCGGATCAGATCCGCCGCTCCCCGAAGGTGCTCCTGCACGATCACCTCGACGGTGGACTGCGCCCCGGGACCATCATCGAGCTGGCCCGCGAGGCCGGCTACGAGAACCTCCCCGAGACCGACGCCGACAAGCTCGGCATCTGGTTCCGGGAAGCCGCCGACTCCGGCTCCCTCCCGCGCTACCTCGAGACGTTCGCGCACACCTGCGCGGTCATGCAGACGAAGGAGGCCCTCTTCCGGGTCGCCGCCGAGTGCGCCGAGGACCTGGCCGAGGACGGCGTCGTGTACGCCGAGATCCGGTACGCGCCCGAGCAGCACCTGGAAGCCGGCCTGACCCTCGAAGAGGTCGTCGAGGCCGTGAACGACGGCTTCCGCGAGGGCGAGCGCCGCGCCAAGGCCAACGGCCACCGCATCCGCGTCGGCGCCCTGCTGACCGCCATGCGCCACGCGGCCCGCGCCCTGGAGATCGCCGAGCTGGCGAACCGCTACCGCGACAACGGCGTGGTCGGATTCGACATCGCCGGCGCCGAGGCCGGGTTCCCCCCCACCCGCCACCTCGACGCCTTCGAGTACCTCAAGCGCGAGAACAACCACTTCACCATCCATGCGGGCGAGGCCTTCGGCCTGCCGTCGATCTGGCAGGCCCTGCAGTGGTGCGGCGCCGACCGCCTCGGCCACGGCGTGAAGATCATCGACGACATCGAGGTCGCCGCCGACGGCACGGTGAAGCTCGGCCGCCTGGCCTCGTACGTACGGGACAAGCGCATCCCCCTGGAGATGTGCCCGACCTCGAACCTGCAGACGGCCGCGGCCGCCTCCTACGCCGAGCACCCGATCGGCCTGCTGCGCAAGCTGCACTTCCGGCTGACCGTCAACACCGACAACCGGCTGATGAGCGGCACCAGCATGAGCCGCGAGTTCGAGCACCTGGTCGACACCTTCGGCTACTCGCTGGACGACATGCAGTGGTTCACCGTCAATGCGATGAAGTCCGCGTTCATTCCTTTCGATGAACGACTGGCCATGATCAACGAGGTCATCAAGCCCGGATACGCGGAGCTGAAGTCGGAGTGGCTGTTCCAGCAGACCGCTTCCACCAGGGGTTCCGTCTCGGCATAGGCCACGGCATGACGTACTGAAAGCGCCCGGGAGGAGCAATTCCCGGGCGCTTTCTCGTATTTACGTATGTTTGCGGGCGGGGGTTTGAAGTGACTAGTTTGCGGAGCCGCTCAATTCCCCGTCGCAAGGACGATCTTTCATGAAGAAGTCAGCTGCCAAGACCCTCGGTGTCGCCGCTCTCGGCGCCGCCTTCGCCGTCGTCGCCGCCGGTACCGCCTCGGCCGCCGTCCCCGCCGTCGGCCTCACCGACGCACTGACCAGCGCCACCGGCGCCCTCCAGGGAGCCACCAGCCAGCAGAGCGTCGGAGGCCAGCAGGGCGAGTCCTCCGACCCCGCCGCGCCGATCACCGGCCTCCTCGGCGGCCTGGCCCCGGCCACCGGCGCCCTGAACGGCCTCGGCGGCTGACGCTGCCGCGACCCGAACGCGCGCACGGTGGGCGCACGCCTCTTTGACGAGGTGTGTGCCCCGCCGTGCCGTGTGTCACGATCACCACCAACTGCCCGCCGAAGCAATCGGTATGAGGTGTTTGGTCATGCGAATGAAGGCACGAGCGACCCTGGTCGCGCTGGTCCCCGCCCTGCTCGTCGCAGCGGTCGGATGCAGCAGTACGGACACTCCCGCCAAGGGCGAGGCCCCGGACCCCAAGGGCTCCTCCCGCCCCGCCTCCGGCGCGCCCGGCGCCCCGGCTCCGTCCGCGTCCGCCCCCGCCGGAACCGGCGCGCCGAAGACCGGCGGCACGAAGGCGGAGCGGGCCGCGCTGGAACAGGGCGACCTGCCCGGCTACCAGATCTCCGCCCAGGGCAAGAACCCGAACGCCCCCGACGGCCAACCGCAGGCCGACCGCAAGGCCTGCCAGCCGCTGGCGGACGTCATGGGCGACAAGCCGGACCCGGCCGCCCGCGAGACGGTCAACCGCGGCGTCGGCTCCCAGAAGCAGATCGGCCTCGCCGTCTCCGCCTCCGTCAGCTCGTACACGCAGGCCGACGCCAAGGCCCTGATCAGCCGTCTCAAGGCCGCCGTCGCCGCCTGCGCCACGGGCTTCTCCGCCACCGTCGAGAAGCAGACCGGCAGCTACCGCGACGTGCGGGCCGCCGCGTACGCGACGTCCGGCGACGAGAGCGTCAGCTGGACCACGACCGCGGCCGCCCAGGGCGTCTCGGCCCAGGTCCACCTGGTCGTCGTGCGCGAGGGCGACACCGTCGTACGGCTGATGGCCCTCAACGTGGCGGCCGCGCAGCAGAAGGCGCTGGTGCCGCAGGAAGTGGCGGACAAGCAGCTGGAGAAGGTCCGGCGCGCCGGCTGATCCGCGGCGAGGTCTACCAGGCGGTGGAGGCGGCCTTGTCGTTCGGCAGCAGCAGCCACAGCGCCAGGTAGACCAGGAACTGCGGGCCGGGCAGCAGGCACGAGACGACGAAGATGACGCGCATCGTGTTCGCGGACGTTCCGAAACGGCGCGCCAGTGCGGCGCAGACGCCGCCGATCCATCGTCCGTCACGGGGGCGGGCCAGGGCGCTCATGGTTTCTCCTTCGTTGGGATCGCTCGTCTTGCGATGCCTCAATACTCCCGCTGGACCGCCGAGACGACCTCGGTCCAGGGGCCGACCCCGACCCTGGTAATTCTCGGGGTCGCCCCCTGACAAGCGGCTCGCGCACGCCGCATCCGGGCCCGCATTGCCGGTACGACGGCCGCGTGGGCGAGGAGTACGCCCACCGTGTTCAGCAGCACCGCGTCCACGTCGACGACCCGTCCCGGGACGGCGGTCTGGAGCAGCTCGATGCACACCGAGACCAGCGCGCCCGCGGCGGCGGTCCGGGTCAGCGAGGACCACGCGGACAGCCGCGAGGGCGCGAGCCGCCCGCTGACCAGTGGCAGCAGCACCCCCAGCGGGGCCAGCAGGGCCAGACCCTCCCCGATCCGCCGGGCGGCCTCCAGCGGCCCCTGCGCCAGGTCCGCCCTGATCCCCTCCAGCGGGGCCAGATTGGCGGCCGCCGCCCAGGGCACGTCCAGCGGCCGCAGGGTGAGCCAGCCGACGACCAGGAGATGAGCGGCGAGCAGGGCGCCGGACGCGAGCCGGAGCCGGAGATGGATGGCGGTGGCGGCGTTTCCGCCGTCCTCATGACGCTGCACACCTGCGAGGACGCGTCACCGGTAGCGCCGGTTCCGCACGGGCGGGGGTGTGGCGCGGGCCACGCCGGCCGGGGTGTCAGCCGACGACGAGCAGGACGATCAGCAGCACGGCCCCGGCCACAGCGGGGGCGATGACCTCGTACGACCAGTGCACGCGCACGCCGCCCTGGGCGCCCGCCCGCGAGGCGCCGCGCTCGGCCAGCTCGCGCAGCTCGTCCACGACCCGGTCCGCGCCCGCCCGCTGCGGCTCGGCGGGCTCGGCGGCGGCGCCGTTCTGCGCCGGGGCGGCCGGGCTGCGGCCGGTCAGTCCGTCGCGGCGGCTGAGCCGGCGCCGGTTCGCCTTCTTGCGCTCCCGCAGGGAGACGGGCACCGACCAGAGCTGGTACGTGGACCCCTCGGCCAGCACCTCGGCCGAGTACCCGGCGCGCACGGTGTCCACGGCCGCCCAGGGCAGCTCGACGACCCGGAAGGGGTTGCGCACGCGCATCCGGTCGTCGTTGGCGAAGACGGCCGGGCGGATGGTGAACGCCACGATCAGCGGGACAGCGCACAGTGCCAGGGCCAGCGCGATCCACGGGGTGTTCCCCGAGCCCCGCACCACGGCGTCCCCGCAGAGCCAGGCGGTCAGCCCGAGCAGCAGCACCCCGGTGACGACGGCCATGGCGGAGCGGTAGACCCGGTCGTCATAGACGGGCTCGTCGGTCGGCTGCTGGCTGCTCATGCGGTCGATTCTGCCCCACGCCGTCTCAGCGGACGAGATCGGCGCCGCTGCCGCCCCCGGGCCGGCGTGCGGGCGTGAGCGGAGGTGTCGATTCCGCACCGGAATCGGGGGAGGGGGGTGACAGGCCGCTACGCGCGTAGATATGCTCATGTGGTGACCATGCCCACCACCCTCACCGCATTCGCTGACGTGACGACGTCCGACAGTGCGCTGCGCCGCTTCCTGCACGGGCTGCCCGGCGTCGACGCTGTCGGCCTGGAGGCCCGCGCGGCCGCCCTCGGCACCCGTTCGATCAAGACGACGGCCAAGGCGTACGCCATCGACCTGGCCATCTCGATGATCGACCTGACGACCCTGGAAGGCGCGGACACCCCGGGCAAGGTCCGGGCGCTCTCCGCCAAGGCCGTCCTCCCCGATCCGACCGACCGCACCACCCCGACGACGGCCGCCGTCTGCGTGTACCCCGACATGGTGGCCACCGCCAAGGCGGCGCTGAACGGCGCCGACGTCAAGGTGGCCTCCGTCGCCACGGCGTTCCCCGCCGGCCGGGCCGCCCTGCCCGTCAAGCTCGCGGACACCGCGGACGCCGTGGCCGCCGGCGCCGACGAGATCGACATGGTCATCGACCGTGGCGCCTTCCTCGCCGGTCGCTACCTGGACACGTACGAGCTGATCAAGGCCGTCAAGGAGGCCTGCGTCCGCTCCGACGGCACCGCGGCCCGCCTCAAGGTCATCTTCGAGACCGGTGAGCTGTCGACGTACGACAACATCCGCCGTGCCTCCTGGATCGGCATGATGGCCGGCGCCGACTTCATCAAGACGTCGACCGGCAAGGTCGGGGTGAACGCCACCCCCGCCAACACCCTGCTGATGCTCGAAGCCGTACGCGACTTCCGCGCGCAGACCGGCATCCAGATCGGCGTGAAGCCGGCCGGCGGCATCCGCACCACCAAGGACGCGATCAAGTTCCTGGTCCTGGTCAACGAGACCGTGGGCGAGGACTGGCTGAGCAACCACTGGTTCCGCTTCGGCGCCTCCAGCCTGCTCAACGACCTGTTGATGCAGCGCCAGAAGCTGAGCACCGGGCGTTACTCCGGTCCCGACTACGTGACGGTGGACTGATCACCATGGCATCCCTCTTCGAGTACGCACCGGCCCCCGAGTCCCGCTCGGTCGTCGACATCGCCCCCTCCTACGGGCTCTTCATCGACGGAGAGTTCACCGAGGCCGCCGACGGCAAGGTCTTCAAGACGGTCTCCCCGTCGTCCGAGGAAGTCCTCGCCGAAGTCGCCCAGGCGGGCGCCGCCGACGTGGACCGCGCCGTCAAGGCCGCCCGCAGGGCCTTCGAGAAGTGGTCCGCGCTGCCGGGCTCCGAGCGCGCCAAGTACCTCTTCCGCATCGCCCGGATCATCCAGGAGCGCAGCCGCGAGCTGGCCGTCCTGGAGACCCTGGACAACGGCAAGCCGATCAAGGAGACCCGCGACGCGGACCTCCCGCTGGTCGCCGCGCACTTCTTCTACTACGCGGGCTGGGCCGACAAGCTCGACCACGCGGGCTACGGCGCGAACCCCCGCCCGCTCGGCGTGGCCGGCCAGGTCATCCCGTGGAACTTCCCGCTCCTCATGCTCGCGTGGAAGATCGCCCCGGCGCTCGCCACCGGCAACACGGTCGTCCTCAAGCCCGCCGAGACCACGCCCCTGTCGGCGCTGTTCTTCGCGGACATCTGCCGCCAGGCGGGCCTGCCCAAGGGCGTCGTCAACATCCTCACCGGCTACGGCGACGCGGGCGCGGCCCTCGTCGAGCACCCGGACGTCAACAAGGTCGCCTTCACCGGCTCCACGGCCGTCGGCAAGCGCATCGCCCGCACGGTCGCCGGCACCGACAAGAAGGTCACCCTGGAGCTGGGCGGCAAGGGCGCCAACATCGTCTTCGACGACGCCCCGATCGACCAGGCCGTCGAGGGCATCGTCACCGGCATCTTCTTCAACCAGGGCCAGGTCTGCTGCGCGGGCTCGCGCCTGCTGGTCCAGGAGTCGATCCACGACGAGCTGCTGGACTCCCTCAAGCGCCGCCTCTCCTCGCTGCGCCTGGGCGACCCGCTCGACAAGAACACCGACATCGGCGCGATCAACTCCGCCGAGCAGCTCGCCCGGATCACCGCGCTCGCCGAGACCGGCGAGGCCGAGGGCGCCGAGCGCTGGTCCCCGGAGTGCGAGCTGCCGTCCGCCGGCTACTGGTTCGCCCCGACGCTCTTCACGAACGTCACCCAGGCGCACACCGTCGCCCGCGACGAGATCTTCGGCCCGGTGCTGTCCGTGCTGACCTTCCGCACCCCCGACGAGGCGGTCGCGAAGGCCAACAACAGCCAGTACGGCCTCTCCGCAGGCATCTGGACGGAGAAGGGCTCGCGCATCCTGGCGGTCGCGAACAAGCTCCGCGCGGGCGTCGTCTGGGCCAACACGTTCAACAAGTTCGACCCGACCTCGCCGTTCGGCGGCTACAAGGAGTCGGGCTTCGGGCGCGAAGGCGGCCGTCACGGCCTGGAGGGGTACCTCGATGTCTGAGTCGTCGTCGACGCGTCTGAGTGTCTTCAAGACCTACAAGCTGTACGTCGGGGGCAAGTTCCCCCGCTCCGAGAGCGGCCGGGTGTACGAAGTGACCGCCAAAACATCGTCGGGCGGCAAGGGCAAGTGGCTGGCCAACGCCCCGCTGTCCTCCCGCAAGGACGCCCGTGACGCGGTCGTCGCCGCCCGCAAGGCCTTCGGCGGCTGGTCGGGCGCCACCGCGTACAACCGGGGCCAGATCCTCTACCGCGTCGCCGAGATGCTGGAGGGCCGTCGCGAGCAGTTCGTCCGCGAGGTCGGCGAGGCCGAGGGCCTGTCCAAGTCCAAGGCGGCCGCCGTCGTGGACGCGGCCATCGACCGCTGGGTCTGGTACGCGGGCTGGACCGACAAGATCGGCCAGCTCGTCGGAGGAGCCAACCCCGTCGCGGGCCCGTATCTCAACCTCTCCACCCCGGAGCCGACCGGTGTGGTCACGGTCGTGGCCCCGCAGGACTCCTCGTTCCTGGGCCTGGTCTCCGTGATCGCCCCGGTGATCGCGACGGGCAACACGGCCGTCGTCATCGCCAGCGAGAAGTCCCCGCTCCCCGCCCTCTCGCTGGGCGAGGTGCTGGCCACCTCCGACCTGCCGGGCGGCGTGGTCAACATCCTGTCCGGCAAGGCCGCCGAGATGGGCCCGCACCTGGCCTCCCACCAGGACGTCAACGCGATCGACCTGGCCGGTGCCGGTGCGGAGCTCGCCAAGGAGCTGGAGATCGCCGCGGCCGACAACCTCAAGCGCGTCCTGCGTCCACAGCCTGTGGACGACTGGACCGCCGACCCGGGCACCGCGCGCATGACGCCGTTCCTGGAGACCAAGACCGTCTGGCACCCCACGGGTTCGCTGGGCGCGGGCGGCTCCTCGTACTAGCGGGCGGCTCCCGCGGGCCGTCCCCGTACGGCCCGTACGGGAGGGCCCCACACGAACCGGCCCCGGCAGCGTCCCCCGCGCTGCCGGGGCCTTCCCGTACCTCCGGCCCGCTACTTCTGCGGGAGGGCCGGTCCGAGCAGCGAGGTCACGGCCGCGGTGGGCAGCTCGCCGACCGACGGCCCCTGCGTCAGGATGCCGGTGACCATGCCGGTGCCGACGGCCGGGAAGTCCGCGACCTTGGTGGCCACGCCGTTGTCGAGCGGGTCCACGCCGGTGTGCGCGAGCGGGTTCACCTTGAGGTTCGAGATCGGGTCGGCGACCCCGGCCAGGGCCGCCGGTACGGACAGCTCACCGGCCTGGGCGCCCCCGGCGGCCATGGCCAGCGCCGCGCCTGCCATGGAGACGGTCAGGCCCGCGGCGCGGAGCCGGTTCGGGGTGGAGGGGGCTGCGTGACGTGCCATGGGATTCCCGCCTGAGGTCGTAGTCGCGTGCGCACGCAGCGTAGTTGAGGTGTGATCCTCGATACCAACCGGCCACCGTGAGGGTCCCCTGCCCGGGGGAATGGTTCAGACTGGTGTCCCGTGAGCTCCTCCTCTCCTTCGCCGACCCGAGTCGTCCTGCTGACCGGTCCGTCGGGCTCCGGTAAATCCTCGCTGGCCGCCCGCTCGGGGCTGCCCGTGCTGCGCCTCGACGACTTCTACAAGGAGGGCGACGACCCCACCCTCCCGCTGGTCGACGGCAGCTCCGACATCGACTGGGACTCCCCGGGCTCCTGGGACGCGGACGCGGCGGTCGCCGCGATCGCCGCGCTCTGCGCGACGGGCCGCACCCACGTCCCGGTCTACGACATCGCGACCAGCGCCCGCACGGGCATCGAGACGCTGGACATCGCCCGCTCCCCGCGGACCCCGCTGTTCATCGCGGAGGGCATCTTCGCCGCCGACATCGTGAACCGCTGCCAGGACCTGGGCCTGCTGGCGGACGCCATATGCCTGCGCGGGCGCCCCTCGACGACCTTCCGGCGGCGCCTCGCCCGCGACCTGCGCGAGGGCCGCAAGTCGGTGCCGTTCCTGCTGCGCAGGGGCTGGCGGCTGATGCGGGCCGAGCGGGGCATCGTGGCCCGGCACACCGCGCTCGGCGCGCACGCCTGCGCCCGGGACGAGGCCCTGGGCCGGCTGGCCGCCGCGGCGGCGGGGCGCCACCGCACGACGGCGCCCGCATAGTCGTCGGACATTTTTTCGGCTTCTTCCGCCCGGAGCCGTTTACGCCGGCCGTTTCCGGAAACGAGCGTCCCAGCGGGCCAGTACGACGCCCCCCCTGTCGGAGGAGCCCGCCCGGTGGCGAGCCGTACGCATGCACCACCCCCCCCGGGGCATGCGTGCGGCCCACCTTTCCCCACTCCCGCCCGGTCCGGGCGGCAGTCGAGTGGGTCTCGACTCCCGCCGACGGCGGACAGGTGTCACGCCGCCCGCGCCGTCGCGCTTCGTGTGCACATTCAGCCCCGTTTCACCCCTTCCTGCGCCCGGTCGGTCCGTCGCACGTCCTGCCCCTCGTCGACTCGACTCACCCGCAGCGCCCTTGACGTCGTGTCCGTCCGGTGGGGCAACGGCGAGACAGCCTGTACCGGGACACCCGCGGGCACCCTCGGCGCCGAGCGGACGTCTCCCCGCCGGCCTGACCCGGATCGCCCGGCCCCGTGCCGGGCGGTCCGGTGGCCCGGCACGCGGGGCCGCACGCGGGGCCGCCTTCAGCGGCGGGACCAGCGGTCCGTCAGGGTGGTGATCGCGGCCGCTGCCCGGTCGAGGCCTTCGTCGTCGCCCCGGAGCTTCTTGTTCAGCTCGACGTGCAGGAAGGCGGACCGCCGGTCGGCGGCGGTCCGGCCCTGTTCGTTCTCCCGGCCGGCGAGCTTGCACCGCGCGGAGTACGCCGTGCAGACGTCCAGGCCGTCGCGCCGCAGCGCGGCGGTCAGCTGCTCCGCGTCCGCCAGGGCGCTGTCGCCGGCGCCCGTGGAGACCACCGCGTCGCGCCCGCGGAACGACTCGTCGGCGAATCCGTGCAGCTGGACCCCCGGCAGTTTCCGCCGGGCCAGCTCCTCCACCACGCCGTGGAAGACCGAGTCCTCGCGGTGCGCCACGTCCGCGGCGCCGTCCTCGCCCGCGTCGCGGTGGGCACCGGCGAGCACCAGTACCCCGCCCGGCGCGCCGCGCAGCACCCGTACGCCCAGGAGTTCGGTGCGGGCGTCGGCGACGGGGTGGGGGACCTGCACCGACCAGCGCACGGGCCGGTCGAGATCGACGTAGACCCGGCCCCAGCCGCGGTTGGTGTGGCCCGATTCACTCGCCCCGTCCGCCACCTCGGCGTACCGGCGTCCGCCGGCGGCGTCCGTGACGGTGCGGAGGGTGAAGTCGATCTCGGCCAGGCCGGCCCGCGCCGCTTCCGTGTCGCCGTCGAGCAGGTGGGCGAAGGCCCGGGTGAACGCCTGTCGTTCGCGTTCCGTGGGGGTGCGGTACCCGCCGCGCCCGCCGAAGCCCGCGGTGAAGCGGGCGATCCGCTGCTCCAGGTCGGTGCCCGCGGACGGCTGGGGGACGGGGCCGGCCGGGCGGGCCTGCGACGCGCCTCCCGGGCCCGTCATCCAAAGCGCCAAAACGGCACAAACCGCAAGGAAAGCGCAGCACAGAACTGCAATCGTTATTCGCCTGGTCCGTGAAGCGCTCATAGTCATATGAAAATATCGGAGTGACGCGCTCCGGTACCTCTCCCCTCGCTCTTCGGCTCGGCCCGCCCGCCCCCGCCCCCGCGCCCGGATTCCCGGCCGGCCGCGGCGCGTTCCGGCTCGGCAGAGGCGTGCCGGCCGCCGGGAATGCCCTCGCGACCCCGGCCTGCCGCGAGAACGGGCCCGCTCCGACCTGACGCGCCGAGGCCCCGCGGAACCCCCGCGCGCCCTGCCCCCGTACCCCCAGATCAGCACACTCCCTCGGCCGCACCGGCTCCAGGACAAAACGAAGAGGAGCCCGCGTTGGCCGCGTCGCGATCGGAGCGGCGGCACCGGACCCGCCGTCGGGCCGACATGTCGCTGTTGGGCGGCATCCGGCCGCCCATCGCCGCCCTGTCCGCCCTGCTGCTGGCCCTCGCCGCCCTCACCGCGTTCCAGCTCGGCCACGTGGGCAAGGAGACCGTACCGCCAGCCGTCCTCACCTCACAGCAGTACTTCGCGGAGGACGGCGCCATCGCCCTGCGCGCCTCCCTGGACGAGAGCATCACGGACATCGGCAGGACCGCCTCCCTGTTCAGCTCCGGCGAACCGGTCTCCCCCGACTCCGTCCTCGACAAGCTCGGCAGCGTCTACCAGAAGTGGCGCGGCACGGCCGTGATCGAGATCAAGTCGGGGCGCCTGCAGGCGCAGCGCGGGGAGAACCTACCGCTGACCGCCCTCGACCTGACGCAGCTGAACGGCGCGTCCGGCCTCGCCCCCCGCATGGTCCGGCTGGAGAACGGCGAGACCCGCCTCCTCACCCTCGCCCTGCTGTCCTGGCCCGACCGCCCCCAGCAGCTCCTGGTCGCCTCCAGCAGCATGAATGTCCCGGGCGTCAGCCTGGGCAAGTCCCGTGCCATCGCCGTCCTCGACGCATCCGGCCAGGTCCTCGGCAGCGATGGCATCGGCGGCTCCGAGCAGGAGAGGAAGCAGCTCGGGAAGTTCGCGAAGACCGTCGCGCAGAAGTCCGCGCAACACCCCCTCCAGGCCAAGGAGCCCGGCTCCGGCGGCTTCGCCGGCGTCAGCGGCAGCCTGCTCGGCGACTCCAGGTCCGGCCACCGCTCCGTGGCCGGATACGCGAAGCTCACCGGCGCACAGCCCGGTGTGGGCACCGACGCGACCGCCCTCGGCCTCGCCGTCGTCTCGTTCGTCCCCGTCGCCGAGGAGCGCTCCGCCGCCGTCGACTCCTTCTTCTGGATCGCCGCCGCGGGCGCCCTGCTGGTCCTCGGCGCGCTCGCCGTGGCCCTGCTCGTGGTCACCGTGCAGCGCCCGCTGCTCCAGCTGTTCCTGGAGAGCCGCCGCATCGGCCGCGGCGACCTGCACCGGCCCGTCACCGTGCCCAAGTACGGCGAAACCGCCCGCATCGGCGCCGCCCTCGACCGGTTGCGCCGCCAGCTCCTCGGCGAGCCCGGAGCGGACGGCGCGGGCCCCCGCGCCGGCCGCCGCGCGCGCATCGGGGCCCGCGCGCTCATCGCGGTGTGCGGGATCCTGCTCCTGGTGTGGTCGGCGCCGCTCCTGCTGGCGCTCAACCGCGCGGGGACCGCCGTAGCGGTGCCGCAGACCATCCTCGACGACCAGCGCGAACGCACCGACACGCTGGCCGACCGGGTGCGCCGCTCCCTCAACGAGGGACACGCCGACCTCACCTCCGTCGCCTCCGTCCTCAACGACAAGACGACCCCCGCCGAGATGACGAAGGTGCTGGAACGCACCCGGGCACAGCACGGGCGCTACGAATCGCTCTACGTCCTGAAGGCCGACGGCACGGTCATGGCCCGCGCCGGCGGCAAGCCCCGCCACACCACCGGCCAGGGCCCGTCGCGGCAGCCCGTGACACTGGTCGCCATCGGCAACCAGCCGGTCATCACCGAATACGCGGAGGCACCGGGCCTGGGCGGCGCGGCCGTGGTCGGCGAGCTGCGCATCGACTTCCTCAACGCCCTGCTCAAGCGGCCGGGACTGGGCGAGGTCCGCGCCGTCGACGCCAAGCACCGGGTGATCGGCGGCAACAACGGCTACCTTGCCTTCCAGGCGCTGTCGGACGCCAAGCTCGACGCCCTGGTGACCCGCGCGAACGAGAAGGGCGGAGCGGATGGGAAGGCCGACAAGGGCCCGGGCCCCCGCAGCGCCCTGCTGCGCGACGGCGGCGTCTCCATCGCCGCGGCGGCGCCGATGACCGGAGGGGGGGTGGCCCAGTCCCTGGACTGGACCGTCGTCACCTGGCAGCCGGCCAAGGGCCTGGAGATCCCCGCGTACACCGCACAGAACCGCACCGTGCTGGCCGGCCTGCTCGGCCTCACGGGCGCCGCGGCCTGCCTCGGCTGGATGCACATCGTCGTGGTGCGGCCGCTGCGCGACCTCGCCCGGCGTGCGGAGGCCCTCGCCGACGGCGACCGCCGCACCGTCGTCTACCCGACCAACCACGACGAGGTGGGCGCCGTCACCCGCAGTCTGGAAGTCATCCGTCAGCAGCTGCT
Organism: Streptomyces sp. NPDC058619; assembly: GCF_042717785.1. Classification (NCBI taxonomy): domain Bacteria; kingdom Bacillati; phylum Actinomycetota; class Actinomycetes; order Kitasatosporales; family Streptomycetaceae; genus Streptomyces; species Streptomyces sp. NPDC058619. The sequence goes on along the minus strand of NZ_JBHXQN010000001.1, from coordinate 67,069 downwards.
GGAGCAGCGCAAGCGGGACGCCGCCGGCGGTGGCGCCGGCCGGACCCCCGGCCGCACCACCCCGGCCGGAAGGAACTGATCCACCGTGCTCTTCCTCTACTGCGTGCTGCTCCTCTGCTGCCTGGTCATGCTCGTCGCGGGCATCGTCGAGCAGCGTCGGCACTACGCCAACCTCGTGCAGATACCCAACCGGGTGCTGGTCAACGGCATCCGCGGCAAGAGCTCCATCACCCGGCTGTGCGCGGGAGCGCTGCGCGGCGGCGGACTGCTGACGGTCGCCAAGACCACCGGCACCGCGGCCCGCTTCATCCACCCCGACGCCACCGAGGAGCCCGTCTACCGGAAGTTCGGCATCGCCAACGTCGTCGAACAGATCGGTATCGTCCGGCGCGCCGCCGCCTACCGGCCGCACGTGCTGGTCATGGAGTGCATGGCCGTCATGCCCGCCCTCCAGGAGATCAACCAGTCGAAGCTGATCCAGTCGACCATCGGCGTGCTGTGCAACGTCCGCGAGGACCACGTCGCCGAGATGGGCCCCACCCTCGACGACATCGCACGCTCCCTGTCGCGCTCGATGCCGCACGGCGGAATCTGCGTCACCGCCGAGAAGGAGCGCTTCCACGTCCTCCAGGAGGAGGCCGACGCGAGGAACTGCACGCTCGTCTACGCCGACCCCGACACCGTCAGCGACGAGGAGCTGCGGGGCTTCAGCTGGTTCACCTTCAAGGAGAACGTCGCCATCGCCCTCACCGTCGCCGACCTCCTCGGCGTCGACCGCGAGACCGCCCTCCAGGGGATGTACGACGCCCCGCCGGACCCCGGCGTGCTCTCCGTGGAGAGGTACGTGGCCCCCGGCGGCAAGCGGGTGCGCTTCGCCAACGTCTTCGCCGCCAACGACCCCGAGTCGACGCTGATGAACATCAACCAGCTCCTCGACCTCGGCGCCGTCGACCGCCCCCTCAACGTGGTGATCAACTGCCGCCCCGACCGCGTCGAGCGCAACGGCCAGATGGGCTCGATCATCCCCGACCTGATGCCCGACAAGGTCTTCGTGATCGGGCATCCGGCCAAGAGCGCCATCGACGCGATCCCGGCCGACTGGCGCGGACGCGCCGTCGACCTCGGCGGCGACCAGCGCGACGGCGAGGAGTTCATGAACGAGCTGCTCGGCCACCTCGGCGAGAGCTCCTCGCTCGTGGCCATCGGCAACATCCACGGCCAGGGCGAGATCCTCCTGGAGCACCTGGCGGAACTGCCCGGCTTCGAGGAGGAGCCCGACGAGGCGGCCCCGGCCCACGAGCCCGCCGCATCCGGACAGGCCGCGCCCGCGCAGCCGCTGTACGCCGCGCCCCTCGACCCGTACGCCGACCTCACCGCGGCGCAGGAGGCCCGCTTCGCGCAGCCCCCCGTACCGCGGCAGTACGTCCACCCGCCGCAGCAGGCGCAGGACCCGTACCCGCAGCCGCACGGGCAGCGGCCCCAGGACCCGTACCCGCAGCAGCCGCAGGCCCGGCAGCCCCAGGACCCGTACCCGTACCCGCAGCAGCCGCAGCCGCAGGCCCGGCAGCCCCAGGACCCGTACCCGTACCCGCAGCAGCCGCAGACGTCCTACGAGCAGCCCTGGCCGCCCCACCCGAACGCGCCCCACCCGAACCCGCAGTGGCAGAGTCCAGGAGAGCCCCGTTGATCCCCGCAGTCCTCACCCCCGAGATCGCCGCGATCGGCATCGCGCTGGGCCTGCTGTTCTCCCTGCTCTGCTACCTCACGACGAACCTCTCGCCCGGCGGCATGATCACCCCCGGCTGGCTCGCGCTCACCCTCATCGAGGACCTCCAGCGCGCGGCGCTCGTCGTCGGCATCACCGCCCTGACCTATGCGCTCACCCTGGTCACCCAGAAGTTCGTGATCCTCTACGGCAAGCGCCTGTTCGCCGCCGTCGTCCTCATCGGAGTGCTCCTCCAGGCCACGGTGGTCATCGTGCTGCAGATGAAGTTCCCCCTGCTGTACGCCAACCAGACCCTCGGGTTCATCGTGCCCGGGCTGATCGCCTACCAGCTCGTCCGCCAGCCCAAGGGCGCCACCATGCTCGCCACCGGGTCAGCGACCCTCACGACGTACGTCGTCCTGACCGCGGGCATCCTGCTCGGCTTCATGCCGCACGCCTGACCGACGCCATGCACCGATCACCCGCACCGCCCGGAGCACACTGATGACCGCCAAGCCCGCCCGCCGCAACCGCCCCGTCCTGCACGCCGCCGTCGTCGCACTCCTGGTGGCCGCCAGCGCGTACTTCACCTTCGAGCTGCGCAAGGAGGAGCAGGCCAAGGCCCCCGAGGTGCTGCGCGTCACCGACCGGGCGCAGAAGGGCGGCGGCGACGAGGGCGGCGCCCAGAAGTGGGACCGGCTGAAGAACCCCGAGCGCTCGGTCCTGCGAAGCGCGGACGGAGCCGTCCTCGCCACCTTCACGGACGGCGCGCGCACCGCGTCGCTCACCGGCAAGGGCCGCACCTTCACCGAGCCGGCCACCACGCAGACCCGCGTCGTCACCGACGACTGGGTCCGCCTCCTGCCGGAGAGCTGGCGCAACGGCGCGGAGCGCGAGCAGTGGTTCCAGGACTGGTTCAAGAAGTACTACGGCAGCGAGGAGGACGACCTCTTCGCGATCGCCTTCCAGTACGGAGACCAGGCGCCGGCCAAGAAGGACGCGGCCGGCGTCCAGTACGCGGGCGACGCCGTCTTCGGCCCGCTCAACCCGAACGGGTCCCCGGGCAACGACCTCCGCCTGGAGCAGTCGGACTTCTACGACTACCTCGGCATCCCGTACACCTTCCGCAACGGCACCACGGAGCAGCCGGAGAAGAACAAGCGCGGGGCCCTGGACTGCTCCGGTTTCATCCGCACCGTCTTCGGCTACCGCGCCCGCTTCCCGCTGATGGCCTCCGACACGGGCGGCACCGGACTGCCGCGCACGGCCAACGGGATGGCCCGCTCGAAGACCGGCGTGGAGATCCTGCCCCTCAAGGGCGTCGGCCCGCAGGACCGGCCGGCCTCCGTCGATGTCCTCCAGCCGGGCGACCTGGTGTTCTTCAAGCTCGACGCCCGCTCCGGCGACCGGCTGGACCACGCCGGCATGTACCTCGGTAACGACACCGAAGGGCACAAGATCTTCATATCGAGCCGCGAAGAGGCCAACGGCCCCACCATCGGCGACAAGGGCGGCGCCTCCCGCCTCGACGGCAACGGCTACTACGCCGCCGCCCTGCGCAGCGCCAAGCGCCTCTGACCCCGCACCGCCCCGGACATGCGAGAAGGCGGGATCATGCGGACCCCCGGCCGCATGATCCCGCCCTTCTCCCCCCGTTCCCCGTCCCACCCCCGCAGGACGGCCCCCCCGGCCCGATGGTCCGTACGGCGGCGCGTTACGCCACCAGCTCCTCGAAGGACTCCGCCTCGTCGTTGCCGAAGCTGAGCGCCTCGTCGTCCCGCAGCCGCCGCAGCGACCGCCAGATGCTCGACTTCACCGTGCCGACGCTGATCCCGAGGATCTCCGCGATCTCCGGGTCCGTGCGGCCCTCGTAGTAACGCAGCACCAGCATCGTGCGCTGCGGCTCGGGGATCCGGGCCAGCGCCTGCCACAGCACCGCGCGCAGCTCCGTGCCGCGCATCGCGTCCGTGTCCGAGGCCGTCTCCGGCAGCTCCTCCGTCGGGTACTCGTTGAGCTTCCGCCGGCGCCAGGCGCTGATGTGCAGGTTCGTCATCGTGCGGCGCAGGTACCCGCCGACGGCTGCCTTGTCGCTGATGCGGTCCCAGGCCCGGTACGTGGAGAACAGCGCGCTCTGCAGCAGGTCCTCGGCCTCGTGCCGGTCACCGGTGAGGTGGAAGGCCGTCGCGTAGAGGGCGGACCGGCGCTCCTGGACGTACGCCGTGAACTCGGCCTCCGCGGCGGCGGACGGCTGCGCCGCCGGCGCCGGGACGGCCTTGGAAGGCTGGTACGTGATCGCGTCGATGGCCACCACGTGCGACTGCCGGGGGCGGGCGACCGCGACCGCACGGACACCCGCCCGGCGGTTCACATCGTGCAGCCGCGTGACAACCGCGCTGGTGTTGATGCTGTGCAGCGTGTTCATCTCGCGCCCCCCGTCGTGGAGTCTGCTCCGGTCCGTGCTTCGTTCGATGACTGAAGCCTGCACGGCCGACTTAACCGGGGTGTCCGTCGACTGTCACAGGCCTGTCACAGCGGCCCCGTCGAGATCGCCCGCCCCCGACGGTCGAACTCCCGACGGCCGATGGGACAGAATGAGCCCGTGCCCTTCCTGTTGCTGATCGAGGACGACGACGCCATCCGCACGGCCCTCGAACTCTCCCTGTCACGCCAGGGCCACCGAGTGGCCACCGCGGCGACGGGCGAGGACGGCCTGAAACTGCTGCGCGAGCAGCGGCCGGATCTCATCGTGCTGGACGTGATGCTGCCCGGGATCGACGGCTTCGAGGTGTGCCGGCGCATCCGCCGCACCGACCAGCTGCCGATCATCCTGCTCACCGCGCGCAGCGACGACATCGACGTGGTCGTCGGCCTGGAGTCCGGCGCCGACGACTACGTGGTCAAACCCGTCCAGGGCCGGGTCCTCGACGCCCGCATCCGGGCCGTGCTGCGCCGCGGCGAGCGCGAGTCCACCGACTCGGCGAGCTTCGGCTCGCTGGTCATCGACCGCGCGGCCATGACCGTCACGAAGAACGGCGAGGACCTCCAGCTCACCCCGACCGAACTGCGGCTGCTCCTCGAACTCAGCCGCCGCCCCGGGCAGGCGCTGTCCCGCCAGCAGTTGCTGCGCCTCGTCTGGGAGCACGACTACCTCGGCGACTCCCGGCTCGTCGACGCCTGCGTGCAGCGGCTGCGCGCCAAGGTCGAGGACGTGCCGTCCTCACCCACGCTGATCCGTACCGTCCGCGGCGTCGGTTACCGCCTGGACTCCCCGCAGTGATCCGGGCGCTGCTCGCGGGCCGGCGCTGGACCAGCCTGCGGCTGCGGCTCCTGATGGTCTTCGCGCTGGTCGCGCTGACCGCCGCCGTCTCCGCCTCCGGGATCGCGTACTGGCTCAACCGCGAGGCGGTCCTGACCCGTACGCAGGACGCCGCCCTCGGCGACTTCCGGCAGGAGATGCAGAACCGGGCAGCCGCGCTCCCCGCGGACCCGACGGCCGAGGAGATGCAGCGGACCGCCGAGCTGATGGCGGGGAGCAGCCCCGGGTACAGCGTGCTCCTGGTCAACGAGGGCCAGGACGGCCGCGAGGTGTTCGGCGCGGCCGGCCCCGACTCCTTCGGGCTGGACGACGTACCGCAGTCCCTGCGGCACGCGGTCGACGACCGGCAGAAGACGACGTCGGCCAACGGCTCCGAGTACCACGTGTACTGGCAGCGGACGAAGCCGCAGGGCAAGCCGTACCTGGTCGGCGGGACGCGGATCGTGGGCGGCGGGCCGACCGGCTACATGTACAAGTCCCTCGCCCAGGAGCGCGACGACCTGAACGCCCTGGGCTGGTCGCTGACGATCGCGACCGGACTGGCCCTGCTCTGCTCGGCGCTGCTCGCGCAGGCCGCGGCGCGGACCGTGCTCAAGCCCGTGCAGCGCCTCGGCGACGCGGCGCGGCGGCTCGGCGAGGGCGAACTCGACCACCGGCTGGCCGTGTCGGGCACGGACGAACTCGCGGACCTCTCGCACACCTTCAACAAGACGGCTGAGGCGCTGGAGAAGAAGGTCGCCGACATGAGCGCGCGCGAGGAGTCCAGCCGGCGCTTCGTCGCGGACATGTCGCACGAGCTGCGCACCCCGCTGACGGCCCTGACGGCGGTCGCCGAGGTGCTGGAGGAGGAGGTCGACCACCTCGACCCGATGATCGCGCCGGCGGTGGCGCTGGTAGTGAGCGAGACGCGGCGCCTCAACGACCTGGTGGAGAACCTGATGGAGGTCACCCGCTTCGACGCGGGAACGGCCCGGCTGGTGCTCGACGACGTGAACGTCGCCGACCAGGTCACCGCCTGCATCGACGCCCGGGCCTGGCTGGACGCGGTCGAACTCGACGCGGAGCGGGGCATCGTGGCGCGGCTCGACCCGCGTCGTCTCGACGTCATCCTCGCCAACCTGATCGGCAACGCGCTCAAGCACGGCGGCTCGCCGGTGCGGGTGTCGCTGGCCGTGGAGGGGGAGTGGCTGGTGATCGCGGTGCGCGACAACGGGCCGGGCATCCCCGAGGAGGTGCTGCCGCACGTCTTCGACCGCTTCTACAAGGCGAGCGCGTCGCGGCCGAAGTCGGACGGCAGCGGGCTCGGCCTGTCGATCGCCGTGGAGAACGCGCACATCCACGGCGGTGACATCACCGCGGCCAACGCGGCGGGGGGCGGTGCGCTGTTCACGCTGCGGCTGCCGGTGGACGTGGGGAAGGTGAGCGGGGATGACGAGGCGTAGGCGGGCGGTGCGGAGACCGGCGGTGCTGAGGCCGTTGGTCCTGAGGCCGGCGGTGCTGGTCCTGCCGTGTCTGGCGGTCGTGGCGGGCCTGGTCTCCGGGTGCGGGATCCGGGCGACGACCGTGCCGGTGGACGTGGGGCCGGCGCCCTCGCGGGTGTCGTGCGACACCCCGGACCAGGCCTCGGGCCAGGGCGGGGTGCAGGGCTTCCGGGCGTCGGTGGAACTGGTCTGCGGGTCGCAGCTTGTGGGCGTGGAGCGGATCGTCCCGGTGCCGGAGAAGAGGGTCGTACGGGATCCCGTGGCGCTGGTCGCGCAGGCGCTGCTGGAGGCGCTGGAGAAGTCGCCCTCGGCCCAGGAGCGGGACGCCGGCTTCACCACCGGGGTGCCCGCGGGGCTGACCGCGGGCGCGCCGAGGCCGGGCGATCCGGCGGGCACGGTGCGGCTCAGCCGCAAGCCGGAGGACCTGCCGCCGGTGGCGCTGTCACAGATCGTCTGCACGCTGGCGGGCAACGAGGCGGTGTCGGCGGGCCAGGGGCCGGTGGTCCTGGGCGGTCCCGACGCGGATCCGCCGCGGGAGTGGGAGTGCACGGAGGCGGTGCGTTCGCGGCCCGAGTCGGTGCCGACGCTGGGCGAGCTCGTACGGCCGTCGTCGACGCCGTCCTGACGCCCCGCTCGCACGGCCCGGCGCCGGGGCGGGCGGTACGACCGCCGGTACGAGCCAGGGCGGGTCGCCGGCGCCGGCCGCGGGCGGGGCGCCGGCCTCAGGCGGGGCGCCTGCGCCGGATCCGACGCGGTCCTGAGCCGGGGCGGGGCCGGCGGCCGGGTGGCCCTGGCTGCGGTCCTGCGGTGCGACGACGGCCCCCGGAGCCTGGGCTCCGGGGGCCGTCGGGTGACGGGCGCGTCGAGAGGGCTAGATTCCGGCAGCCGCCGCGAGGTCCTTCTTGACCGCGTCGAGGATCTCCTGGCCGCGGGTGCGGGCCGCGGCGAGGCCGGAGGCCCCGGCGACCGGGACCACCACCTCCAGGTAGCACTTCAGCTTCGGCTCGGTGCCGGAGGGGCGCACGATCACCCGGGCCTTGTAGCCGCCGTCCAGGTAATAGCGCAGGCCGTCCGTGGGCGGCAGCGCCGCCGTACCGACGGACAGGTCCTCCGCCGAGACGACCCGCAGACCGGCGAGGGACACCGGGGGCTCGGCCCGCAGCGCGGCCATCGCCGAGGCGATCACCGACAGGTCCGAGACGCGGACCGACAGCTGGTCGGTGGCGTGCAGGCCGTGGGCCAGCGCCAGGTCGTCCAGCAGGTCGGTCAGGGTGCGGCCCTGCTCCTTCAGCTCCGAGGCCAGCTCCGCCACCAGCAGGGCGGCGGTGACGCCGTCCTTGTCGCGGACGCCCTCGGGGTCCACGCAGTAGCCGAGCGCCTCCTCGTAGCCGTAGCGCAGGCCCTCGACGCGGGCGATCCACTTGAAGCCCGTCAGGGTCTCCTCGTAGCCGACGCCCGCCGCCTCGGCGATCCGGCCCAGCAGGCTGGACGAGACGATCGACTCGGCGAACACGCCCCGAGCGCCCTTGCGCACCAGGTGCGCCGCCAGCAGCGCGCCGACCTCGTCGCCGCGCAGCATCCGCCAGCCGGTGGCCGACGCGCCGTCCGGGACCGCCACCGCGCAGCGGTCCGCGTCCGGGTCGTTGGCGATCACGATGTCGGGGTTCACCTCGGCGGCCTTCGCGAAGGACAGGTCCATCGCGCCCGGCTCCTCCGGGTTGGGGAACGCCACGGTCGGGAAGGCCGGGTCGGGCTCCGCCTGCTCGGCGACCAGGACCGGCTCCGGGAACCCGGCGCGGGCGAAGGCCGCCAGGACGACGTCCTTGCCGACGCCGTGCATGGCCGTGTAGACGGTCCGTACGCCCCGGGCGGACCCGGGGGTCAGGACGGCGTCCGTGCGGGCCAGGTAGGCCTCCAGGACCTCGTCGCCGAGGTCCTCCCAGCCGGATTCCGGGCGGGGGACCGAGGCGAGGGTGTCCACGCGCGCGATCTCCGACGCGATCCCGGCGTCCGCCGGGGAGACGATCTGCGAGCCGTCGCCGAGGTAGACCTTGTAGCCGTTGTCCCGGGGCGGGTTGTGGCTCGCGGTCACCTCGACGCCGGCGACGGCGCCCAGGTGCCTTATGGCGTACGCCAGGACCGGCGTCGGCAGCGGGCGGGGCAGGACGGCCGCGCGCAGCCCGGCGCCCGTCATGACCGCCGCGGTGTCGCGGGCGAAGTCCGCCGACTTGTAGCGGGCGTCGTAGCCGACGACGACGAGGCCGTCGGCGTGGCCCTCGGCCTTCAGGTAGGCCGCGAGGCCCGCCGCCGCCCGGATGACCACGGCGCGGTTCATCCGCATCGGGCCCGCGCCCAGCTCGCCGCGCAGTCCGGCGGTGCCGAACTGGAGCGTGCCGGCGAAGCGGTCCGCGAGCCCGGCGGTGTCGCCGGCGTCGAGGAGCGCGGCGAGCTCGGCCGCCGTCTCGGGGTCCGGGTCCTCCGCCAGCCAGGCCCGCGCCCGGGTGATCAGGTCGTCCTGTTCCTGCACTGCTTCCGCCTTACCTCTCGTACCTCTGGGTGCCTGCGGCCCCTCGCGTGCCCGCTCAGATGCGCGCGAGGACCTGGGTCAGCAGCTTGCCCATGCGCGAAGCCGAGTCGCGGCCTGCCTGGAGCACCTCTTCGTGGTTCAGCGGCTCGCCCGACAGGCCCGCCGCCAGGTTGGTGACCAGGGAGATGCCCAGCACCTCGGCGCCGGCCTCGCGGGCGGCGATGGCCTCCAGCACGGTGGACATGCCGACCAGGTCGGCGCCCATCACGCGGATCATGTTGATCTCGGCCGGGGTCTCGTAGTGCGGGCCGGGGAACTGCACGTAGACGCCCTCTTCGAGGGTCTCGTCGATCTCCTTGCACAGCGCGCGCAGGCGCGGCGAGTAGAGGTCGGTGAGGTCCACGAAGTTCGCGCCGACGATCGGCGAGGTGGCCGTGAGGTTCAGGTGGTCGCTGATCAGGACCGGCTGGCCGGGCTTCATGCCCTCGCGCAGACCGCCGCAGCCGTTGGTCAGCACGATGGTCTTGCAGCCGGCGGCGACCGCGGTGCGCACGCCGTGGGCGACGGCGGCGACGCCGCGGCCCTCGTAGTAGTGGGTCCGGCCGAGGAAGAGCAGCGCGCGCTTGTCGCCGATCTTGTACGAGCGGATCTTGCCGCCGTGGCCCTCGACGGCGGGGGGCGGGAAGCCGGGCAGCTCGGTGACCGGGAACTCGGCCTCGGGCGCACCGAGCGCCTCTGCGGCGGGGGCCCAGCCGGAGCCCATCACGAGGGCGACATCGTGGGTCTCGGCGCCGGTCAGCTCGCGCAGACGGGCGGCTGCGGCGTCGGCGGCGGCGAAGGGGTCGGTAACAGATGCGTTCACGCGGACGAGCGTAACCGCTCAATCCCTACGCGCGTAGATGGCGCAGCTCACGGTGTTCGGATCGTTGCCTTGTCGTTTCCGCCGAATCGTCCCCGACGAGCCGTACGGGGGCCGGGGACCGGAGGGGGGAGCGCCCGGGGCGCGGGCTGGGCGCGGGGGGCGCGGACGGGGCTACAGGGGCGCGCGAGGGGGCGCGGGGAGCGTGAGGGGCGCGCGTGGGCGGGCCCCGGGGCTCAGCAGGGCCGCTTGCGCAGTTCCATCACGTAGTCGTGCGGGGCGCCGGCGGACTCGGCGGCGTCGGCCAGCTCGCCCAGGTAGCGCGCGGAGGGCAGACCGCCCTCGTAGCCGTTCAGGACGTACACCCAGGCCGCCTCCTCGCCTTCGAGGGTGTGGACGCGCACCCGCATGCGGCGGTAGATGTCGAGCCCGACGCCCTCCCAGCGGTCCATCGAGTCCTCGTCGAGCGGCGCGATGTCGTAGAGGGCGACGAAGATCTGGTGGCGCGGGGCTTCCACGATCGTCGCGAGCGCGCCCTCCCAGCCCATCTGCTCGCCGCCGAAGGTCAGCCGCCAGTCGTTGATCCAGCCCGTGCCGCGCAGCGGCGAATGGGGAGCGCGGCGCGTCATCAGCCGCGGGTCGAGGTTGCCGGCGTACGCGGCGTAGAGCGACATGTGGTCGAGGGTACGGGAGGGGCGGCGGTGGCCGCGTTCCCGGATGGAGGGACCGGGCGCGAAGCACCTTGATGCGTGCGGGACAATGGGGCACGGAATGCATCCCCCGGGGAGACCCCCCGGAACACCGGCCGGGGCGGCAGCCGACCGGGTAGACGTGAGGCGGACTTTTCGTGACCCGGATCGTGATCATCGGCGGTGGACCCGGCGGGTATGAGGCAGCCCTGGTGGGGGCCCAGCTCGGCGCGGAGGTGACCGTCGTCGACTGCGACGGTCTGGGCGGAGCGTCGGTCCTGACCGACTGCGTCCCCTCGAAGACGCTCATCGCGACGGCCGAGGTCATGACGACCTTCGACTCGTCGTACGAGGAGCTCGGCATCGTCGTCGCGGACGACACCCCGCACATCGAGCAGGCCGCGCGCGTCGTCGGCGTGGACCTCGGCAAGGTGAACCGGCGCGTCAAGCGCCTGGCGCTCGCCCAGTCCCACGACATCACCGCCTCCGTCACCCGGGCCGGCGCCCGCGTGCTGCGCGGCCGCGGCAAGCTCGGCGGCCCGCAGGGCATCGACGGCACCCGGGACGTCATCGTCACGGCCGCCGACGGTTCGGAGACGATCCTCACGGCCGACGCCGTACTGATCGCGACCGGCGGGCACCCCCGCGAGATCCCGGACGCGATGCCCGACGGCGAGCGCATCCTGAACTGGACCCAGGTCTACGACCTGGAGGAGCTCCCCGAGGAGCTCATCGTGGTCGGCTCCGGCGTGACGGGCGCCGAGTTCGCCGGCGCGTACCAGGCCCTCGGCTCCCGGGTGACGCTCGTCTCCTCCCGCGACCGGGTGCTGCCGGGCGAGGACCCGGACGCCGCGGCCGTACTGGAGGACGTCTTCCGGCGCCGCGGCATGAACGTCGTCGGGCGCTCGCGCGCCGAGTCCGCGAAGCGGGTCGGCGACCGGGTCGAGGTCACCCTCTCCGACGGCCGCGTGCTGACCGGCACGCACTGCCTGATGGCGGTCGGCGCGGTGCCGAACACCCAGGGCATGAACCTGGAGGAGTCCGGGGTCCGGCTCAAGGACTCCGGCCACATCTGGACCGACAAGGTCTCCCGCACCTCCTCGCCGGGCGTGTACGCGGCCGGCGACGTGACGGGCGTGTTCGCGCTGGCCTCCGTGGCCGCCATGCAGGGCCGCATCGCGATGTACCACTTCCTCGGCGACGCGGTGGCCCCGCTGAACCTCAAGACGGTGTCCTCCAACGTCTTCACCGACCCCGAGATCGCCACCGTCGGCTACACCCAGGCCGACGTGGACTCCGGCAGGATCGACGCCCGCGTGGTGAAGCTCCCGCTGCTGCGCAACGCGCGCGCCAAGATGCAGGGCATCCGGGACGGCTTCGTGAAGCTGTTCTGCCGCCCGGGCACCGGGATCATCGTCGGCGGCGTGGTCGTATCGCCGCGAGCGAGCGAGCTCATCCACCCCATCTCGATCGCGGTCGACAACAATCTGACGGTCGAGCAGATCGCAAACGCGTTCACGGTGTACCCCTCGTTGTCCGGTTCCATCGCCGAGGTGGCACGCCAGCTGCACACGCGCAAGGTCTCCGGCGAGGGCTGATCCGCCTCAACCGCCCCAGGCCGTACGGGGTTTGGGGCGGTACCCCGGGGCGTGGCCCGAGGTTCACCCAACCCTCGTGGCGCGTATACCACTAGTTGCCCCGCCATACGGACAACTTCGGTATTCCGGCGCAAGGAGCTGAAAGCAGACGGTCGTTGGGGTTACTGTCAGTTTCGTGTTCGCTGCAGAACGTCGCCAATTGATCCTCGAAATGGTGCGGGCCAACGGAGCGGTATCGCTCCGGGAGCTCGCCCGCGTCGTCCAGACCTCCGAAGTGACCGTACGGCGGGACGTGCGGGCGCTGGAGGCAGAAGGACTCCTCGACCGCCGGCACGGCGGTGCGGTCTTGCCGGGCGGTTTCACGCGGGAGTCCGGCTTTCCGCAAAAGTCCCATCTCGCGACGGCGGAGAAGACCGCCATCGCCGACGTCGCGGCCTCCCTCGTGGAAGAGGGCGAGGCCATCGTCGTCGGCGCGGGCACCACGACCCAGGAGCTGGCCCGCCGGCTCGCCCGGGTGCCCGGACTGACCGTCGTCACCAACTCGCTGCTCGTCGCCCAGGCCCTGGCCCATGCCAACCGGGTGGAAGTGGTGATGACCGGCGGCACCCTCCGCGGGTCCAACTACGCGCTGGTCGGCAGCGGGGCCGAGCAGTCCCTCCAGGGGCTGCGTGTCTCCCGGGCCTTCCTCTCGGGCAGCGGCCTGACCGCGGAACGCGGCCTGTCCACGTCCAACATGCTCAGCGCGAGCGTGGACCGGGCGCTGGTCCAGGCGGCGGCGGAAGTGGTGGTCCTGGCCGATCACACCAAGCTCGGCATGGACACCATGTTCCAGACGGTGCCGACCGACGTCATGACCCGCCTGGTCACGGACGAGCCGCCGCCGCACGACGACCGCGCGGCCACGGAACTCCAGGCCCTCGCCGACCAGGGCGTACAGATCACGGTGGCGGGCTCGACCCACCCGGGCGCGGCGGGCGACCCGATGCAGGGCCGCCGCCCCCGCCGCGACTCCCCCCTCCCGGTCCAGCGCCGGTCCGCCCCGCCGTCGCAACTGCGCAGCGCGTCGGCCCTCCCGGACCCGGGCGACCGGGAGCGCGAACGCGCAAGGGTGGCGGACATGCGGCGGCGGTGACGACACCACGGTGACGGCTCGGCTGCATCCCGCAGCGGCCCTTCGCATATGACATCGGCCCCCAGGACCCGAACGGGTCCTGGGGGCCGATGTCGTCTGACGACCTGACGAGATCAGTCCTTGATCTCGCAGATGAGGGCGCCGGAGGTGAGGGAGGCGCCGACTTCGGCGATGAGGCCGGTGATGGTGCCGGAGCGGTGGGCGTTGAGGGGTTGTTCCATTTTCATGGCTTCGAGGACGACGATGAGTTCGCCTTCCTCGACTTTCTGGCCCTCTTCGACGGCGACTTTGACGATGGTGCCCTGCATGGGGGAGGCGAGGGTGTCGCCGGAGGCGGCGGGGCCGGACTTCTTGGCGGCGCGGCGTTTGGGCTTGGCTCCGCCGGCGGCGGCGGTGCGGGCCAGGGTCATGCCCAGCGACGACGGGAGGGAGACTTCCAGGCGCTTGCCGCCGACCTCGACGACGACGGTTTCGCGGCCGGGTTCGTCCTCGGTGTCCTCGACTGCGGGGGCGGTGAAGGCGGGGATGGTGTTGACGAACTCGGTTTCGATCCAGCGGGTGTGGACGGTGAAGGGGTTCGTGCCGGCGGGGTTGAAGGCGGGGTCGGCGACGACGGCGCGGTGGAAGGGGACGGCGGTGGCCATGCCCTCGATCTCGAACTCGGCGAGCGCGCGGGCGGCGCGCTGGAGGGCCTGTTCGCGGGTGGCGCCGGTGACGATGAGTTTGGCGAGGAGGGAGTCCCAGGCGGGTCCGATGACGGAGCCGGATTCGACGCCGGCGTCGAGGCGGACGCCGGGGCCCGAGGGCGGGGCGAACTTGGTGACGGTGCCGGGGGCGGGGAGGAAGCCGCGGCCGGGGTCTTCGCCGTTGATGCGGAACTCGATGGAGTGGCCGCGCAGGACGGGGTCGTCGTAGCCGAGGGCTTCGCCGTCGGCGATGCGGAACATCTCGCGGACGAGGTCGATGCCGGAGACCTCTTCGGTGACGGGGTGTTCGACCTGGAGGCGGGTGTTGACCTCGAGGAAGGAGATGAGGCCGTCGGCGGAGACGAGGAACTCCACGGTGCCGGCGCCGACGTAGCCGGCTTCCTTCAGGATGGCTTTGGACGCGGCGTACAGCTCGGCGTTCTGGGCGTCGGTGAGGAACGGTGCGGGGGCCTCCTCCACCAGCTTCTGGTGGCGTCGCTGGAGGGAGCAGTCGCGGGTGGAGACGACGACGACGTTGCCGTGGGTGTCGGCGAGGCACTGGGTTTCGACGTGGCGGGGCTGGTCGAGGTAGCGCTCGACGAAGCATTCGCCGCGGCCGAAGGCGGCGACGGCCTCGCGGACGGCGGAGTCGTAGAGTTCGGGGACTTCTTCGAGGGTGCGGGCGACTTTGAGGCCGCGGCCGCCGCCGCCGAAGGCCGCCTTGATGGCGATGGGCAGTCCGTGTTCCCTGGCGAACGCGACGACTTCGTCGGAGCCGGAGACGGGGTCGGGGGTGCCGGCGACCAGGGGGGCTCCGGCGCGTTGGGCGATGTGGCGGGCGGCGACCTTGTCGCCGAGGTCGCGGATGGCCTGGGGCGGGGGTCCGATCCAGGTCAGGCCCGCGTCGAGGACGGCCTGGGCGAAGTCGGCGTTCTCGGATAGGAAGCCGTATCCGGGATGGATGGCGTCCGCTCCGGAGTCGGCGGCGGCCTGGAGGACTTTGCCGATGTCCAGGTAGCTGCCGGCCGGGGTGTCACCGCCCAGCGCGAACGCTTCGTCGGCCGCGCGGACGTGCAGGGCGTCCCGGTCCGGATCGGCGTAGACGGCTACGCTCGCGATCCCGGCGTCCCGGCAGGCCCGGGCAACGCGGACAGCGATTTCGCCACGGTTGGCGATGAGCACCTTGCGCACGATGGCTCCCTCCTTGAAAACAAGCTGAGTTTAGGGACAGCCCACACGGCCTTTCGACCCTTTCCCGGTGGTGACCTTGCCCACACGGAATGTGACGTGTGGTCCGATCCAGCGGAAAACCCTTGTGGCGCCCCAGGTCAGGGGGATCCCCGACTGCACAGTAACCCTGTCGTGTGGCCGGGGTCTCTGTCCGGCCGGTCAGCGGGCCCGGGTGATTCTTTGTGGGTTCCCTACGAACGGCCCGCGTTTTCTTTGCTTGATCGCCACGCTAGGGGGTCCTCCCGCAACGAAGGGGGCCCGACCCCTTGTCCGCACGTTTACCCGTTAGTAGCCTCCAGGCGTCGAACACGCTTGTGACGTGTGGGGGGTGGACGTCGTGCTGCGCAGACTCGTGGCCGTACTGGCCGCGATCGTGCTGGTCGCGGAAGCGGCGGTGCTCGTGCTCGTGCACGTCGTGCTGGGCCGCACGACGCAGAACCAGTCGATGTCCATCGCGGGGAGCGACCCGGACCTCATGTCCAAGGCGACGTACGGACTCGGCGCCGGCATGGGCGCCTTCCTCGTGCTGTGCGCCGTGCTCGTCGCCGTCGCCGCCGTGCGCGACCGGGCCCCCGGCCGTTTCGCCCGCATCGTCCTGTTCACCGCCGCCGTCACTCACGGAGTGCTCGGCATCCTCGCCGTCGCACTCGTCGGCTGGGCCGCCTTCGTGGCGATGATGCTGATCCTGTGTCTGCTCGTCCTGGTCCTGATGCTCCACGCCCCGGTGGCCGAGGGCCGCGCGGCGGCCCGGGACACGCCGCCGCCACCGCCGTTCGGGGAACTCAGGCCCACAAATCCGTGATGGATACACCCAGTTCGCCGAGCAGGGAGCGCAGCAGCGGGAGCGACAGGCCGATCACGTTCCCGGGGTCCCCGTCGATGCCGTCGATGAACGGCGCCGACAGCCCGTCCAGGGTGAACGCGCCCGCCACGTGCAGCGGCTCGCCGCTGGCCACGTACGCCGCGACCTCCGCGTCCGTCGGCTCGCCGAACCGGACCGTCGTGGACGCCGTGGCCGACACCCGGCGGCCGTTCGCCGTGTCGATCACGCAGTGCCCGGTGCGCAGTACGCCCGCCCGCCCGCGCATCGACTTCCAGCGCGCGGTGGCCTCCTCGGCGTCCGCCGGCTTGCCCAGGGCCTCGCCGTCCAGCTCCAGCACGGAGTCGCAGCCGATGACCAGGGCGCCCGCGGCTTTCTCCAGGCCCGCCACGACGTCGGCCTTGGCCTCGGCGAGGGCCAGGGCCAGCTCGGACGGGGAGTCGGCCTGGAGCGCGTCCTCGTCGAAGCCGCTGACGATCACGTGCGGGGCGAGGCCGGCCTGCCGCAGCAGGTTCAGCCGGGCGGGGGAGGCGGAGGCGAGGACGAGCGAGCGCGGTTCGGCAGTCATGAGGGCCATCGTAGGGGCGCGGACGGGGCCCCCGGAGGGCGGTCCGGGACGACTCGGAGGGCGCCCCGGAGGACGGCCCGGAGCGGGGCCCGGGACGCGGTCTAGAAGCCGACGCCCAGGACGTAGACCACCACGAGCATCGCGAGCCCCAGCACCAGGGTCAGCCGCCTGATCATCGCCTGGGCGTCGCGCATGTCCTTCGGGGGCTCGTTCTTCGGATCGGACCAGAGCATGCCCCGATCCTGTCCCCCGGCACAGGTGTGGCGCCTGAGTACCCGTACTCAGGCGCCACCCCCCGTTCACACCATCTTTCGCGGCCGGGCTAGCCCGGCCAGTACGTACGGCCCCACGCGGCCGGCCCCGGCTGCGGCAGCCGGTGCGCCGCCAGCCGGGACGGCGCGGACCACGCGTCGGGCACCCGCGGCGCGTCCGACGGCGCCGACGCCAGCGCCGCCGCGCGCGCCCGGACCACCGCCAGTGCGGCGGCCAGCTCCTCCGGGGTCGGATTGCCCTTGACGACCTTGATCACCACTGTGCGCTCCTCGCGGTCCAGACGGTCTAGAGGGGGATGTTGCCGTGCTTCTTCGGCGGCAGGGACTCCCGCTTGGTGCGCAGCTGGCGCAGGCCCTTCACCACGTGTGCGCGCGTCTCGGACGGCATCACCACCGCGTCGACGTACCCGCGCTCGGCGGCCGAGTACGGGTTGAGCAGCGCGTCCTCGTACTCGGTGATGAGCCGCGCCCGGGTCTCCTCGCCCTCGCCGGCGGCCTCCGCCTCGGCGATGGTCCGCCGGTGCAGGATGTTGACCGCGCCCTGCGCGCCCATGACGGCGATCTGGGCGGTCGGCCAGGCCAGGTTGAGGTCCGCGCCGAGGTGCTTGGACCCCATGACGTCGTAGGCGCCGCCGAAGGCCTTGCGGGTGATGACGGTGATCAGGGGGACGGTGGCCTCGGCGTACGCGTAGATCAGCTTCGCGCCGCGCCGGATGATCCCGTTGTACTCCTGGTCGGTGCCCGGGAGGAAGCCCGGTACGTCCACGAACGTCAGCACCGGGACGTTGAACGCGTCGCAGGTCCGGACGAAGCGGGCCGCCTTCTCGGAGGCGTCGATGTCCAGACAGCCGGCGAACTGCATCGGCTGGTTGGCGACGATGCCGACCGGGTGGCCCTCGACCCGGCCGAAGCCGGTGAGGATGTTCGGGGCGAACAGGGACTGCGTCTCCAGGAACTCCGCGTCGTCCAGCACGTGCTCGATCACGGTGTGCATGTCGTACGGCTGGTTCGCGCTGTCCGGGATGAGGACGTCGAGCTCGCGGTCGGTGTCCGAGACCTCGGTGTCGGCCTCCTCGGGGAAGGCCGGGGCCTCGGAGAGGTTGTTCGACGGCAGGTAGGAGAGCAGCGACTTGACGTACTCGATCGCGTCCTTCTCGTCCCCGGCCATGTGGTGGGCCACGCCGGAGGTTGCGTTGTGCGTCCGGGCGCCGCCCAGCTCCTCGAAGCCCACGTCCTCGCCGGTGACGGTCTTGATGACGTCCGGGCCGGTGATGAACATGTGCGAGGTCTGGTCGACCATGACCGTGAAGTCGGTGATGGCGGGGGAGTACACGGCGCCGCCGGCGCACGGCCCGACGACGAGGCTGATCTGCGGGATCACGCCGGAGGCGTGCACGTTGCGGCGGAAGATCTCGCCGTACATGCCGAGCGCGCTGACGCCCTCCTGGATGCGGGCGCCGCCGGAGTCGTTGATGCCGACGAGTGGACAGCCGGTCTTCAGCGCGAAGTCCATGACCTTCATGATCTTCTGGCCGTAGACCTCGCCCAGGGCCCCGCCGAAGACGGTGAAGTCCTGCGAGAACACGGCGACGGGCCGCCCGTCCACGGTGCCGTAGCCGGTGACGACGCCGTCGCCGTACGGCCGCGTCTTCTCCAGCCCGAAGTTGGTGGAACGGTGCCGGGCGAACTCGTCGAGCTCGACGAAGGACCCCTCGTCCAGCAGCAGGGCTACCCGCTCACGCGCCGTCAGCTTCCCCTTGGCGTGCTGCTTCTCCACGGCCCGCGCGGACCCGGCGTGGGTGGCTTCGTCGACGCGGCGCTGCAGATCCGCGATCTTGCCCGCGGTGGTGTGCATGTCGATCGGCTCTGACGGTTGTGGCATCGGGGTCGCGGCTCCCTGCGTGGTGTCAACGGCCTGGTCAATTGATTGACTACTGCTGGCTACTGGTGCGTAGCGTATCGGCGGGCATGGCGCTCGGCAGTGCGGCGTTTGACACACCTACATTGGGTTGCATGACGCCTTCAGATGCATCAGCCGGAGCTTCCGCCGGACGCTGGTCGAGCCTGGACCGGCCGCCGCTCAACGCCGCGGGCCTGCAGCGGGCCCTCGTCACCGAGGGAGGGCTGTGGACCTCCCTTGAGGTGGTCCCCGCCACCGGGTCCACCAACAGCGACCTCGCCGCCCGGGCCGCGAAGCTCCCCGAGGGGGCCGTTCTCGTCGCCGAGGAGCAGACCGCCGGACGCGGGCGGCTCGACCGCAGCTGGGTCGCGCCGCCCCGGTCCGGCCTGTTCTTCTCCGTCCTGCTCAAGCCGGGCGACGCGGTGCCGCAGGAGCGCTGGGGCTGGCTGACCCTGCTGGCGGGGGTGGCCACCGCGACCGGGCTGTCCCGGGCGGCGGGCGTGGACACCGCCCTCAAGTGGCCCAACGACCTGCTGGTCACCGTGGACGGCGAGGAGCGCAAGACCGGCGGGATCCTCGCCGAGCGGGTCGTGGACGGGGTGGTCCTCGGGATCGGGCTCAACGTCACCCTCACCGAGGACGAGCTGCCGGTGCCCGCCGCCGGGTCCCTCGCCCTGGCCCAGGCGTCCGTGACCGACCGGGACCCGCTGCTGCGGGCCGTGCTGCGCTCCCTGGAGCAGTGGTACGGGAACTGGCGCGCGGCCGGCGGCGACCCCGCCGCCAGCGGCCTCCAGGAGACCTACGCGGCGGGCTGCGCCACCCTCGGCCGGCACGTGCGCGCGGAGCTCCCGGGCGGGCGCACCCTCACCGGAACGGCCGAAGCGGTGGACGCCGAAGGCCGCCTGGTGATCCGTACGGCCGAGGACCGGCACGAGGCGGTCGGCGCGGGCGACGTGATCCACCTGCGGTCCGTCCACTGAGCGCCGCCCCCACCCGCCCGCCCGCCCGGTTCCCGCCCCTCCCCGCCGTCCGCGCGGTCCCGGGCGGGTCTCCGTCGGCTTCCCCCGTACGGCCCAGGGGCCCGGCCGGGCAGGGCGCGGGCGGGGGAGTGCTCAAAGAACGAGCAGGGGGAGTGAGCTACGGCACACCTGCCGTATGGTTTAGGCGATCCCAGTGCTCGTGGTGATCAACCGGTTCGGCAGGGCATTGCGCACGGAATGGACAGGAGGCGGCCCTTGACCGTCGACGACCCTTCGCCCAGCGCCTCCTCCAACGGGCCCGGGACCGGTCCCGGCACCCCCATCGGGCGTGACCAGCACACCTCCCACCACGAGGTCGACTACACGGCGCAGCCGACGGCGGATCCGCTCGCCATCCGGCTGGAGCAGCTGATCCTCGGCGCCGAGCGCCGCTACACCCCCTTCCAGGCCGCCCGCAGCGCCGGTGTCTCGATGGAGCTGGCCTCGCGCTTCTGGCGGGCCATGGGCTTCGCCGACATCGGCCAGGCCAAGGCGCTGACGGAGGCGGACGTACTGGCGCTGCGCCGGCTCGCGGGCCTGGTGGAGGCCGGACTGCTGTCCGAGCCGATGGCGGTGCAGGTGGCGCGGTCCACCGGGCAGACCACGGCACGGCTGGCGGAATGGCAGATCGACTCGTTCCTGGAGGGGCTGACGGAGCCGCCGGAGCCGGGGATGACCCGTACGGAGGTCACGTACCCGCTGGTCGAGCTGCTGCTGCCGGAGCTGGAGGAGTTCCTCGTCTACGTGTGGCGCCGCCAGCTGGCGGCCGCGACCGGGCGGGTGGTGCAGGTGGCGGACGACGAGGAGATGGTCGACCGGCGCCTCGCGGTGGGCTTCGCGGACCTGGTGGGCTTCACCCGGCTGACGCGGCGGCTGGAGGAGGAGGAGCTCGGCGAGCTGGTCGAGGCCTTCGAGACGACGGCTGCGGACCTGGTGGCCGCGCACGGCGGCCGGCTGATCAAGACGCTGGGCGACGAGGTGCTGTACTGCGCCGATGAGGCGGCGACGGCGGCGGAGATCGCGCTGCGGCTCATCGAGACGATGGAGGCGGACCCGCAGATGCCCGAGCTGCGGGTCGGGATCGCCTTCGGCACGGTGACGACCCGGATGGGTGACGTCTTCGGGACCACGGTGAACCTGGCGAGCAGGCTGACCTCGATAGCGCCGAAGGACGCGGTGCTGGTGGACGGCGCGATGGCCGAGGAACTGGGCCGGACCGGGGCCGCACCGGTGTCGGAGAAGGAAGCCGAGTCGGAGGAGGGCGGCGGCGGGTACCGCTTCGCGCTCCAGCCGATGTGGCAGCGGCCCGTGCGCGGGCTCGGCGTGGTGGAACCGTGGTCGCTGACGCGGCGGAAGCGGGCGGGCTCGGCGTAGGCCGTCCCGGCCGCGGGGTGCGGGCGGGTGCCGGTGCGGTGGGGCCCGTGCGGCGGGAGCGCGCCATGGCTGCCGGCCGGTCGGGCGGGTGCCGGGCGCTGTGCGGGCTTCAAGCCGGTGCCGGATGCGCTGCGGGCGGCCGGTGTGCGCTGCTGGGCGGGGCGGGTGCGACCCGGGGCGGTGGGGGCGGTGGGGCGCCGCGCGGGCGGGGGGCCGGACGTGGGGGCGGTGGGGCGTGGGCCCGGTCCGGTGCGGGGTTGCCTCCGAGGGTGTCGTCACAGTCGGTCCGTACGCCCGGAGGGCGGGCCACGCGGTGTCCGGTGCGTGCGCTCGCAAGGCGGGGGGCGCCCGTGTACCGGATGTACCCGGGTGATCCGACAACGCGGCGAGCGTGCGGGCCGGGCGCCGCGGGGCAGGGGCGAGCTTGACGACACCCCCTAGGATCCCTCGGTAACGTTCGTTAACCGGGAGGGCCTGTGCCAGTGGAACCGTCGGCTGTCGAGTCGGAATTCGTATCGGTGCGCCGCCACGGCGATGACGGGGTCGTGGAGCTGGTCCTGGACCGCCCGAAGGCCATGAACGCGGTCTCGACCGAGATGGCCCGCGCCATCGGGGCGGCCTGCGCCGGCCTCGCCGCCGATCCCTCCGTGCGGGTGGTCGTCGTCTCCTCGGCCGCGGAGCGGGCCTTCTGCGTCGGGGCGGACCTCAAGGAGCGGAACTCGCTCTCGGATGCCGAGCTGGTACGGCAGCGGCCGACCACGCGAGGGGCGTACGGGGGCGTGCTGGAGCTGCCGATGCCCACGATCGCGGCGGTCCACGGCTACGCCCTGGGCGGCGGTTTCGAGCTGGCGCTGGCCTGTGACGTGATCGTCGCCGACGACACGGCGGTGGTCGGCCTGCCCGAGGTGTCCGTGGGCGTCATCCCCGGCGGCGGGGGCACGCAGCTGCTGCCGCGCCGGGTGGGCGCGGCCCGGGCCGCCGAGCTGATCTTCACGGCGCGCCGGGTCGAGGCCGCCGAGGCGCTGTCCCTGGGGCTGGTGGACTCCGTGGTCGCGGCCGGTACGGACACGGCGGAGGCGCTGGCGCTGGCGGGCCGGATGGCGGCGAACTCCCCGGTGGGGCTGCGGGCGGCCAAGCGGGCGCTGCGGCTGGGGCACGGGATGGACCTCCAGGCCGGTCTGGAGATCGAGGACGCGGCCTGGCGCACGGTGGCCTTCTCGGGGGACCGGGCGGAGGGCGTGGCGGCGTTCAACGAGAAGCGGAAGCCGAACTGGCCCGGGCAGTAGCCCCTGCCCTGCCCTGCCCTGCCCCGGCCAAGGCATGGCCGGCTTGGGGCGCCCGGCCGGTAGCCCGGCCCGCCGTCGCACGTACGGGTGGCCGTACGAGGGGTCGCGCAGCGGCGCCGTGCCGGCGCCCGCCCGTTGTCGCCGCACGGTCCGGCCTGGCGCGGCGCGGTCCGGTCGGTTGCCCGGCCCGCGGGTGGTCGCAGGGGCGGGCGTGTGGCGCCGCCTGATGCCGGTGCGGCCGGGCCGTCGGCGGGCCGGGGGTGGGCGCGGGGCGGGCCGACGGAGCCGTACCGGACCGGGGTCGCCGGCGTCGGCGCCCCTGGCTTCGGCGGCGGCCGCGCGCCGGTCGGCCGAGCCGGGGGCCGGGCTGGTGTTGCCGGGGCTTGGGGTGGCGGAACGTCGCGCCGAATTGTCACTAAATCAGACAAACCCCCTAACCTGGAGTGATGGGCGTTGACGCACGGCTGCGGGCCGTGGTGGGACTCGCGCAGGCGATGGCCGCGGCGTGCGCGCCGCAGGACAGCGTGCGAGCGGCCGCGCGGGGGGCGCGGGTGGCGATGGACGGGTCGTTCGCCGCGATCTCCGCCTGGGAGCGGGAGCGGGGCCGCCTGCGGGTGCTCGTGAACGAGGGGGAGCGGCGGGCCGGCGAGGAGGAGTTCCCCGAGGACGAGTCCTACCCCGTGCACGACTTCCCCGAGATCGCCGAGTTCCTGCACGAGCGCTGGGCCGGGGGTGGCGGGCCGCACGCCTGGGTCGAGAGCGCCGTGGGCAACCGCCCCGGACGGCGCGGGGAGGCCCTGCGCCGTCGCGGGCGCGGTACGTGCGTGGTCGCGCCGATCGTGCTCAGCGGGCGGGCCTGGGGGGAGCTGTACGTGGCCCGGGACGAGGGCCTCCCGGACTTCGGCGAGGACGACGCGGAGTTCGCGACCGTACTGGCGGCGGTGGTCGCGGCGGGGCTCGCGCAGAACGAACGGCTGGCGGAGGCCCGGCGCCTCGCCTTCACCGACCCGCTGACCGGGCTCGCCAACCGGCGGGCCGTGGACATGCGGCTCGACGAGGCGCTGGAGGAGCACCGGCGCACCGGGGCGGTGGTGAGCCTGGCCGTCTGCGACCTCAACGGGCTCAAGAAGGTCAACGACACCCTGGGCCACGCGATGGGCGACCGGCTGCTGGAGCGGTTCGGGTCGGTGCTGAGCCTGTGCGGGGCCATGCTGCCGGGTGCGCTGGTGGCGCGGCTGGGCGGGGACGAGTTCTGCCTGGTGAGCGTGGGTCCGACGGCGGACGAGGTGGTCCGGGTCACCGAGGAGCTGTGCGCCCGGGCGGCCGAGCTGGAGCTGGGCGAGGGCGTGGCCTGCGGGGTGGCCTCCACCGGGGATCCGATCGGGCTGGTGAAGTCCTCCCGGCGGCTGTTCCGGCTGGCGGACGCGGCCCAGTACAAGGCGAAGGCCGCGCGCTCCCCGAAACCGGTGGTCGCGGGCCGGGACACGGCCGTGGTCCGCCTCGCGGACGCCCCGCCGCAAGGGCCCGGCGACCGCCGCCGCTTCCGCGGCCGCGAGTGACCCCCGGGCCCCGTAGGCGGGAGTGCGGCCCCCCGGGGGGTCCGCGCCGCCCGCGCCGCTGCCGCCTCCCGCGCCCGCGACGTCCCCGCCCCCCGCGCCGCCCCCGCCCCGCCGGGTCGCCCGCCCCCGCCGGATCACCCGCCCGGGCGGAGCACTCCCGTCGAGCCGTCCGGCCGGGCGGCACGCCGTGGGGAGCGCCCCGTCGGCGGCCCCCGCGGCGGGTGCCCGCGCCGCGCAAGGGGCCCTCGTAGGCGCCGCTAGTGACATGAAGGGATTCAGTCCGTAGGGTGCTGAATATGGATATGCACACTGTCGTGGTGGGGACGTCCGGGGTCACCGCCGAGGACGTCATCGCCGTCGCCCGCGGCAACGCCCGGATCGAGCTGTCCGGCGAGGCGCTCGACGCGCTCGCCCGCGCCCGCGAGATCGTCGACGCCCTCGCCGCCAAGCCCGAGCCCGTCTACGGGGTGTCCACCGGGTTCGGCGCCCTCGCCTCCCGGCACATCAGCCCCGAGCTGCGCGCCCAGCTCCAGCGCAACATCGTCCGCTCGCACGCCGCCGGCATGGGCCCGCGCGTCGAGCGGGAGGTCGTCCGCGCCCTGATGTTCCTGCGGCTGAAGACGGTCGCCTCCGGATACACCGGAGTCCGCCCCTCCGTCGCCCAGACCATGGCCGACGTGCTGAACGCGGGCATCACCCCCGTCGTCCACGAGTACGGCTCCCTCGGCTGCTCCGGCGACCTCGCGCCCCTCTCCCACTGCGCGCTCGCGCTCATGGGCGAGGGCGACGCGGAGGGCCCGGACGGGACCGTCCGCCCCGCCGGCGAGCTGCTCGCCGAGGCCGGCATCGAGCCCGTCGAGCTCCGCGAGAAGGAGGGCCTGGCCCTCCTCAACGGCACCGACGGCATGCTCGGCATGCTGGTGATGGCCCTTGCCGACCTCGGCAAGCTGTACACCTCCGCAGACATCACCGCCGCGCTCACCCTGGAGGCGCTGCTCGGCACCGAGAAGGTCCTCGCGCCCGAGCTGCACGCCATCCGCCCGCACCCCGGCCAGGGCGCGTCCGCGGCGAACATGGCCGCCGTGCTGGAGGGCTCCGGGCTCACCGGGCACTTCCAGGAGGAGTCCGCCCCGCGCGTCCAGGACGCCTACTCCGTGCGCTGCGCCCCCCAGGTGGCCGGCGCGGGCCGCGACACCATGGCGCACGCCGCCCTCGTGGCCTCTCGCGAGCTGGCCGCCGCGGTCGACAACCCGGTGGTCCTGCCCGACGGGCGCGTGGAGTCCAACGGCAACTTCCACGGCGCCCCCGTCGCCTACGTACTGGACTTCCTCGCCATCGCCGCCGCCGACCTCGGCTCCATCGCCGAGCGCCGCACCGACCGGCTGCTCGACAAGAACCGCAGCCACGGCCTGCCGCCGTTCCTCGCGGACGACGCCGGCGTGGACTCCGGTCTGATGATCGCCCAGTACACGCAGGCCGCCCTGGTCAGCGAGATGAAGCGGCTCGCGGTCCCGGCCTCCGCCGACTCCATCCCCTCCTCCGCCATGCAGGAGGACCACGTCTCCATGGGGTGGTCGGCGGCGCGCAAGCTCCGTACCGCCATCGACAGCCTGACCCGGATCATCGCGATCGAGCTGTACGCGGCCACCCGCGCCATCGAGCTGCGCCACGGGCTCACCCCGGCCCCGGCCAGCCGCGCCGCGATCGCCGCCGCCCGGGCGGCGGGCGTGCAGGGTCCCGGGCCGGATCGTTTCCTCGCCCCTGACCTGGCCGCCGCCGACGCGTTCATCCGTACGGGTGCGCTCCTCGCCGCCGTGGAACCGGTGACGGGCCCGCTGGCCTGACCCGGCCGGCGACGCGCAGCGGAAGGGGCCGCCTCCTGACGGGGCGGCCCCTTCCGTTTCCGTTTCCGGGGTCGGCGCCCCCGTGCCCGCAGGCCCCGGGTCTAGGGCGTCCGGGAGCGGCGTACCGAGAAGACCACGAACCCCGCCCCGAGGCCCAGGCAGGCGGTGCCGCCCAGCAGGTACGGGGTGGTGTCCACGGAGCCGGTGTCCGCGAGCAGGAGCGGCGCGGGCTTCCCGGCCGCGTGCGGGACGGCCCCGCCCGTGATGGTTCCGGTCGTCGCCGTGGCGGCGGGACCCGAGCCGTTCGCGGCGTCGGGCGCACCGGAACGGCCCGTGCCGGGACCCGGCGCGGTGGCACCCGCCGAGGGCACGAACCACAGGGCGGCGAGCAGGGTGGTCGCTCCGAGAGCGGTGAGCAGCGGTCGGCGTGCGGACACGGTGCGATCCCCCTTGTGGCAGCAGCGAATTGGCCGTGTGCGGTGATGCTACGGAAAGGGGCGGGTCGTGGGAAAGCCGGGGGTTCCCCGGGCTTACTCTCCGTCGTATGGAACCTTCTGAGACATCACGTTACGTACGGCTTCGGGTTGATTTGGTACTGGAGGTGCCCGATCCGGATGCACTCACCGGAGCCGCCCTCGCGCACATCAAGGCCGACGAGTTCATGCCGGACGAGGAGCGCGGCCACGCCGAGTCCGCCGTCCGCGAGGACGAGTCGGAGGCCCTCGCGTACCTCGTCGACCCCACCGACCTGGTCGTGGACATCCCCGGGGTGGAGCTCGCCCAGGCCTCCTGGAGCAGCGAGCCCGTCGAATACGACCCCGAGTCCATGGAGTGGGACCTGGACGAGGAAGATGGGGACTTCGACCAAGAAACCGACAACGCCTGACCGTGGGGTTGCCCACATCCCAACGGATGGTGGAACCGAACTCCGACGTTAACGCGTTGTCAGGGACGAGGCAGGGGGCTGTGCCCCCTGCCCGGCCAACCCCGCGACGGCAGCCGCGGGGTATCCGGCGACGATGGAGTGACGTGTTGAGGACGGACAGCAAGCGGCGGAGAAGGTCCCTGGTGGCCGTATCCGCCGTGCTCGGCGGCGTACTGATGCTCTCGGCCTGCAGCGACGGGGGCGGTGACAAGCCGAGCGCGAGCGAGACCAGCAAGTCCCAGGCGGACGTCGACGCGGCGGCAGCCAAGGACGCCTCCAAGGCCCGAATAACCATCACTCCCAAGGACGGCGCCACCAACGTCGGCCTCAACGACGCCACCAACGTGGCCGTTACCGACGGCACCCTGACGAAGGTGGAGCTGAAGAGCTCCGAGGGCGCGGCCGTGGCGGGCAAGATCGCTGCCGACGGCAAGAGCTGGAAGCCCGACGGCGCCCTGAAGCGCTCCACGAAGTACGCCCTCGCGGCGACCGCGAAGGACGCCGACGGGCGCGAGGCGCACGAGAACGCCTCCTTCACGACCATCTCCCCGGAGAACAGCTTCGTCGGCTCGTTCATCCCGGACGAGGGCCAGACCGTCGGCGTGGGCATGCCGGTCTCGATCACCTTCAACAAGCCGATCAAGGACCAGAAGGCCGTCCAGGCCGCCATCAACGTCAGCTCCAGCAGCGGCCAGGAGGTCGTCGGCCACTGGTTCGGGTCGCAGCGCCTCGACTTCCGCCCGGAGCAGTACTGGCAGGCGAACTCCACCGTCACGCTGAAGCTGGCGCTGGAGGGCGTCCAGGGCGCTCCCGGAGTCCAGGGCGTCCAGAGCAAGACCGTCACCTTCAAGATCGGCCGCAGCCAGGTCTCCACGGTCGACGCGAAGACGAAGAAGATGACGGTCACCCGGGACGGCGCGGTCCTCAAGACCATCCCGATCTCGGCGGGCTCCCCGGAGAACCCGACGTACAACGGCCAGATGGTGATCTCCGAGAAGTTCAAGGAAACCCGGATGAACGGCGCCACCGTCGGCTTCACGGACGACGACGGCAAGGGCGAGTACGACATCAAGGACGTCCCGCACGCGATGCGGCTGTCGAACTCCGGCACCTTCATCCACGGCAACTACTGGGGATCGGACTCGATCTTCGGCAGCGTCAACACCAGCCACGGCTGTGTCGGCCTGAACGACGCCAAGGGCGCCAACGACCCGAACCAGCCCGGCGCCTGGTTCTTCGACAACTCGCTGATCGGCGACGTGGTCACCGTGGTCAACTCCCCGGACAAGACCATCAAGCCCGACAACGGCCTCA
This sequence comes from Streptomyces sp. NPDC058619, assembly GCF_042717785.1. Taxonomy (NCBI): domain Bacteria; kingdom Bacillati; phylum Actinomycetota; class Actinomycetes; order Kitasatosporales; family Streptomycetaceae; genus Streptomyces; species Streptomyces sp. NPDC058619. Next base: position 38,965 of record NZ_JBHXQN010000001.1, on the reverse strand, counting down.
ACGGCTGGAACATGGGCTGGGCCGAGTGGAAGGCCGGCGCGGCCGCCTGACCTCCCGGTACGCATCAGAGAACCCCGGCGGACGGCGGGGCCCGACCGGGCCCCGCCGTCCGCTTCTTGCGTACGTTCACCGGGGCGCCCGTCCGGCCGTCCAGCCGCAGGGCCCCGCCCGGGCCCAGGCGGGCGTACGGCGACCTCACAGGGCAGTACACCTAGCTCTGGGTGCGGGCCTGCGGCGGGGCGGGGGAGGGCTCCGGGGCGGCCGACGGCGTCGACCACGACGACAGCATCCGCAGGGCGTCGGACGACGGGGAGCCGGGCGCCGGGTGGAAGAGCACCAGTGCCTGCTCCGCGTCGTCGGGCAGCCGCAGGGTCTCGAACGCCAGGCTCAGCTCGCCCACCAGCGGATGCCGCAGCTGCTTCACCCCGTGGGTCTTGTCCGCGGCGACCGTGTGCGCCGCCCACAGCTGCCGGAACTCCTCGTTCTTCACCGACAGCTCACCGACCAGCGCGGAGAGCTGCTCGTCCTCGGGGTGCCGGCCCGCGTACGTCCGCAGGTTGCTCACCACCTCGCAGGCCCGGCACTCCCAGTCCGCGTACAGCTCCGCCGTCGCCGCGTCGAGGAACACCAGCCGCACCAGGTTCCGCTCCTGCGCGGGTAGCGCCCCGAAGTCCCCGAAGACCGCCGCGGCCAGCCGGTTCCAGGCGATGACGTCCTGCCGCCGCCCCACCAGGTACGCCGGTACGCCGTCCATCGCGTCCATCAGCGTGCGCAGTTCGGGCCGCACCTGCTGTGGGCGGTGCGCCCGGCTGCGCTGCTTGCGGGTCCGGGGGCGGGCCAGGTGGGTCAGGTGCGTGTACTCCGTGTCGTCGAGCCTCAGGGCCCGCGCGATGGCGTCCAGCACCTCCGCCGACACGTTGTGCCCGTTGCCCTGCTCCAGCCGCGTGTAGTACGCGACCGACACCCCCGCCAGCTGGGCCAGCTCCTCCCGGCGCAGCCCGGGGACGCGCCGGTGGCGCCCGTAGTCGGGCAGGCCCACGTCCTCGGGGCGCAGACGGGCCCGGCGGGAGCGCAGGAACTCGCCGAGTTCGGCTCGCTGATCAAGCTGGTCCATACCGTCAGTATCTCCGCGCTGCGGCCCGGGCGCGGGCCCCAGCCTGACCCCGCCAGTGGTAGGTCCGGCAGTCCTAGGCAGGGCAGGGGGCTGGGTGAGGGCGGCCGGGCGGGGCACGCTGGAACGCGTACCGCGGCGCAGACGCCGCCCCGGTACGAGCGGGCGCCGCCACCGGTACGCACGGCGCGTCGGCGCCGCACCGCACACCCCCCGCGTCACCGCTGAGGAGCCCCACCATGTCCGTCACCCAGGTCTCCGCCTACGCGGCCCCCGCCGCCAAGGCCCCGCTGGAGCGCACCACCGTCCCGCGCCGCCCGGTCGGCGAACACGACGTCCTCATCGACATCAAGTACGCCGGCATCTGCCACTCCGACATCCACCAGGCCCGCGAGGGCTGGGGCGAGGCGATCTTCCCGATGGTCCCCGGCCACGAGATCGCCGGCGTCGTCGCCGAGGTCGGTCCGGGCGTGACCCGGCACGCGGTGGGCGACCGCGTCGGCGTCGGCTGCTTCGTCGACTCCTGCCGCGCGTGCGAATACTGCCTGCGCGGCCAGGAGCAGTACTGCGTCAAGGGCATGACCGGCACGTACAACGCCCTCGACAAGAACGGCGAGCCCACCTACGGCGGCTACTCCACGCACATCGTCGTCGACGAGAACTACACCCTCCGGATCCCGGAGGGCATCGCCCTCGACGTCGCCGCCCCGCTGCTGTGCGCCGGCATCACCCTGTACTCGCCGCTGAAGCACTGGGGCGCCGGTCCCGGCAAGAAGGTCGCCATCGTCGGCCTCGGCGGTCTCGGCCACATGGGCGTGAAGATCGCGAACGCGCTGGGCGCCGAGGTCACCGTGCTGTCGCAGTCCCTGCGCAAGAAGGACGACGGGCTGAGGCTGGGCGCCTCGCACTACTACGCCAGCAGCGACGAGACCACCTTCGAGAAGCTGGCCGGGAGCTTCGACCTGATCGTCTCCACCGTCTCCGCGCCGCTCCCCCTCGACGCCTACCTGGCGCTGCTGAAGGTCGACGGGGCGTTCGTGAACGTCGGCGCCCCGGAGGAGCCGGTGTCGCTGAACCTGTTCTCCGTCATCGGCGGCCGCAAGACCCTCGCCGGGTCGATGATCGGCGGCATCGCCGAGACGCAGGAGATGCTGGACTTCTGCGCCGAGCACGGGCTGGGGGCGGAGATCGAGCTGATCGGCGGCGACCAGATCAACGAGGCGTACGACCGGGTCGTGGCGAGCGACGTGCGCTACCGCTTCGTGATCGACACCTCGACCATCTGAGGGCCGGCGCCGCGGGACGCGCGCGGCGCGTCGCGCGGGAGCGGGTGACGGTCCGGGCGCGCGGCGGCCGGGCCGTTTGCCGTGGGGCCGTCGGGTGTCGGGTCGTTCGTCGCGCGGGCTGTTCGGGTACTCCCAGCGCCAGCCGTTGCTCACGGGCGGACGCCGGTGAGCGCGGTGTGCGCCTCGTCCAGGATCCTGCCGATCACGGAGGTGGCGCGCAGGGCCTGCGCTGCGTCGCCGGTCGCCGCCGCCCCCTCCCAACGGCGGAGCTCACCGGCCAGGCGCGGCTGGCGCTGGATGTGGACGTACGCCGCCCACTGGGCGGTGAAACCCTGCAGCGGGCCGAGGTCCGCCCCTTGCCGGGCCTGGTCGGCCGCCTGATCCAGCTCTCGGGTGAATGCGGGCAGAGCCGCGGGGGCGATCTGCGCGACGGCCTGCCGCAACGCGGTCACGGGTGGCCGGTGGCTGCGGGACCAGCGGCTGCCCGGCGGCGGAGGTGGTGGTCACGGTTGCTCCCATGAGCGAGATCCCGCACCCCGGCGCCGGCGTACCCGGCGGAACGCCCGCGCCCCACCCGAACGGGTGGGGCGCGGGAACCGGGGCCTGTCCGCGGCTTACGGGGCGCCGGTCACGCCGATCGGGCAGGAGACGCCCGTGCCGCCGATGCCGCAGTAGCCGCCGGGGTTCTTGTCCAGGTACTGCTGGTGTCCCGCCTCCGCAGGCCAGAAGGGGCGCTCCGACGCGGGGAGGACCGCCGTGGAGATCTGGCCGTGGCCCGAGGCCGTCAGGACCTGCTGGTAGGCCGTGCGGGAGGCCTCGGCCGCCGCCTGATGGGCGGGGGAGTGGGTGTAGACGGCGGAGCGGTACTGGGTGCCGACGTCGTTGCCCTGGCGGAAGCCCTGGGTGGGATCGTGGGACTCCCAGAACAGCCTCAGGAGCGCCTCGTAGGAGACGGCAGAGGGGTCGAAGACCACCCGGACGACCTCCGTGTGGCCCGTGCGGCCCGAGCAGACCTCCTCGTACGTGGGGTTCTCGGTGAAGCCGCCCTGGTATCCGGCGAGCGTGGTCCACACCCCCGGGGTCTGCCAGAACTTGCGCTCCGCGCCCCAGAAGCAGCCCAGCCCGAAGTCGGCGACCTCCAGGCCGGCGGGGTAGGGCCCGGAGAGCGGGTTGCCGAGGACGGTGTGGCGGTCGGGGACGGCGAACAGCGGCTCCGGGCGGCCCGTGAGGGCCTCCTCGCGGGTGGGGAGCTCGGGCGTGCGGCGGTACGAGAACATGGATTCCCTCCTTGTTGCCAGTGTCAACGGCCGGGGGCGGGCCGGGATTCCCGGCCCGCTCCCGGCCCCGCCCGCTCCCCGGCCCGCTCCCGGCCCCGCCCGCTCCCCGGCCCGCTCCCGGCCCCGCCCGCTCCCCGGCGCGTGCCCGCGGCCCGCGCCGGTCAGGCCGCCGTCACACCGCCGTCAGGCCGCCAGGCCGCCGTCACGCTCCCTGCGTCGCCTTCCGCACGCTGAAGTCCCGCGCCTGCAGGTAGCGGCCCCGGCTGTCGGAGGAGTACGTCCACGGCGTCGCGCCGATGTACCCGTCGATCACCCGGAACTGCTCCACCGCCTCCGGGTAGCGGTCCTGCCAGTACAGGACCCACGCCAGCATGTGCCGCAGCCGCCCGGACCGCTGGTCGTCCGGCCGGACCGCCGCCACGTCGGCCAGCGCCGCGTCGGCCGCCGCGACGATCTCCGGCTGCTTGTAGAAGACGTCCGGGTCCGCGTCGTCCTCGGACATCTCGCGCTCCAGGTACGCGTACAGCGGCAGCAGCGACAGCAGGTCGCCCGGCCCGCCCGCGGCCGCCGACGCCCGGGCGAAGGCCAGCGCCTCCTCGTGGGAGCCGCGCCACTTGGCGCACCAGTACTGGAGGGCGCCCACGTGCGCCGCCAGCACCTTCGGGTCGCGCTCCACGATCTCGGCCCACAGCTCCCGGTACCGCTCGTGCGAGTACCCCAGCGCCATGGCGATCGGCTGCTCGACCATGTACGGGACCGGGTCCGCCGGGTCGGCGACGCGCTGGGCCTCGTGCGCGGCCTCCTGTGCCTTCGCGATCAGCTGGTGGAAGACGCGGAACTGCTCCTGCGTCGTGTGCCGCGCGCCCAGCGAGCCCCGGACGTTCCAGGCCACCTGTACGGACGCGTCCGCGTGCACCGTCGCCGCCGTCGCGTCGCCGGGCCGGGCCTTGCGCCAGGCCAGCAGCCAGTCGTCCTCCTGCGCCGCGAGCTCCGACAGGACCTGGACCCGCCGGACGCGCTCGTCCCAGTCCTTGCCGGCCGCCTCGATCCAGGCCGCAGAGGACTCCCAGTCGCCCGCCTTCGCGGCGTCCACGGCCGCCGTCTGGTCGGCGGACACCGGGGCCCGGTGGTCCGTGTCCAGCCGGTCGCCGGGGACGAAGCCCGCCGCGACGGCCGCGGCGGCGGATCCGCCGCCGCCGTTCCCGTGCTTGCGGCGCTGCCGGGCCGCGCGGAAGAACTTGTACGCGCCGCCCAGCAGCAGGACGCCGAGGATGATGAGGCCGATCACGGGGCAAGCACCAGCTTTCGCAGGGGTTCGGTGTCGGGCTGGTCGGCGACGGCCGCGTCCAGCGCCGGGGGGAGCTGGTCCTCGAAGCCGTCGGCCGGGTAGAGCAGGGTGGCCGAGTCGGACCAGGACAGCTGCCAGCGGGCGGCGCCGCGCGCCGTGAGCTCGGCGGTGACCAGCTGGTTCAGGGCCCGCCGCAGCACCGGGCGGGCGAACTCGCGGGCCGTTCGGCCGGTGGCGGCCGCCGCCTGCTCCGACTTCGGGAAGCGGTCGGCGATGCGCCAGCGCACCGCCTGGTCGGCGTCGATCGCGTCCAGCAGGGCGGCGAGCCCGGGGCCCGCGCCTTCGGCGGCCGCGGCCTCGCGGATGTCGTCCGCGCCCTGGCCGACGTACACGGTCATGGACTCGTTGACGAGGTCCTCCCAGTCCAGCCGCTTCAGTGCGAGGGCCTGCGGGGTCAGGACGGCCTGCTCCAGCGCGGCCAGCGACGCGTCCGCGTCGGACAGCAGCTCCAGCGCGGGGCGGGCGGACCGGCCGGCGCGGCCGTCGTCCGGCAGGGCCTCGATCCGGGCGACGCGCTCGGCGAGCGGGGGGTGGGAGTCGTACGGGGAGGTGGGCTCGTCCGACAGGTCGCGGCGCATCTCGTCGAGGTCGCCGGAGCGGGCGTCGAGGAGCCGGCGCAGTCCGCCGAAGACCTCGCCGACGGGGGGCAGCGCCCCGGCGCCGACGCCGAGGGTGGCGTACGAGTCCATGTAGAACGAGTGGGCCGGGCCCAGGGCGTTCACCTCGCGCAGGGCGGACGCGGCGGAGTCGCGGCCGGCGACCCGCACCGAGGCGAGGTCGGCGGCGAGCTCCTGGCGGCGCGCGGAGGAACGGGTGACGCGCAGGTAGAACGCTCCGTACGCCTTGTAGATCTTGGCCATGGCGCGGTACATCGCGCCGTCGCCGGTGGTGTCGACCGCCTTGGCGTTCTTGCCCTTGGCGATGCGCTTGCCGGCCCGCTTCTCCTGCTTCGCGCGCTCCTTGGCGACCTTGGCGTCGGCCCGCTCGTGGAAGTGCCCGATGGTGCGGATCAGCTGGGCGCGGCCGCGGGCGATCAGCGGGGTGAGGCGGGTGTCGAGGTTGGCGTAGTGGCCCATCTCGTGGGCGAGGACGGCGCGCAGCTGCATCTCGTCCAGGCCGGTCATCAGGGGCATGCCGAGGTACAGGCGGCGGGTGCCGGGCCGCAGCCCCAGCAGCCGGGAGTCCTCGCCGACGGCGGCGTTGACGTCGCCGATCAGCACGATCTCGTCGGGGGCGCGGGTGCCGACCTCCCGGGCGACCTCGCGGACGGCCTGCCACAGGGCGGGTTCCGCGGCCTCGGTGACGGGAACGCCGGCCGGCGGCTCGCCCTTGGGGGTGCGCAGCATGAACATGCCGCGCACGATCGGGATCGCGAGCACGACGGAGACGATGAAGACCTTGAGCGCGACCGGGCCGCCGTGGCCCGAGGAGATGATCGCGTAGTCGGCGGCCGCGAGGGCGGCCAGCAGGATGACGCCGAGCAGGTAGAAGCCGGCGAGCAGGACGAGGGCGCGCAAGGCGCGCAGTGAAGCGCCCATATGGACAGATCCCCCCACGGGATGGAATTGGTGCGGTTCTTCGAGATTCGAGTGCACGCGCGAGTGCGTGCGTGCGCGTGTGCGCCGGGCGGTCCGGCCCGGTGCGCGCGGTGTCAGGCGCGGGCCGGGGCGGCCCTGCGCGCGCCGTGCGCCGCGAGGCCCCGTGCGGGGGCGAAGGCCGCGACCGGGCCCGCCCGGTCGGTGTTCCACGGGGCGGCCCCGCAGGAGGGGCCGAACCGGGTGCGTGCCCATCGGGTGGCGGGGGTGCCGCCGGGCCGGTTCCGCAGGAAGATCACCGCCGCATCATGCGGCCCGGTGGTGACGTACGGCAACTCTATTGACCAGGGGTTTGTGCTGGTGGGGGGACGGATCGGGACGGGACGGGGCATGCCGGGGAACCGCCCCGCACAGCCCCGGACCCGTCCCGGTAGACCGGTCAGCGCGGCAGGGTCGCCGGGGAGCCGCCGTTCGCCTCGTAGCCCGCCACGGCCAGGGCGCGGTGCACCGCGTACGACGCCGCCGGGTCGGGCGTCGCCGACCACGGCAGCGCGCCCACGTACCCGTCCACGTGCCGCACCTGCTCCATCGCCTCCGCCCAGCGCTCCATGCTGACCAGGAACGACAGCAGCAGGTGCCGCACGTGCGCCAGCATCGGGTCGTCCTGCCGCGCCGTGTGCACCGCGTACAGCGCGCCCTCCACCGCCCGCGTCACGACCGCGCTCTGCCAGAAGCTCCCGACCAGGACCACGTCCGGCAGGTTCTCGTACAGCGCGAACAGCGGCAGCGCCGCCAGCAGCGAGCCCTTCGGGGCGCGAGCCGCGGCCGCGTGCGAGAACGCGTCGGCCGTCTCCCGCGAGCCGTGCCACTTCTCGCCCCAGTAGTGCAGCGCCGCGATGTGCGCGCCCATGTGGTCCGGCGCGCGGTCGATGACCTTCGCCCACAGCGCGTCGAACTCCGCCTCCGGGTAGGCCAGTCCGCGCGCGATCGCCAGCTCCGTGATGTACGGGACCGGGTCGCCCGGCGCCAGCAGCGCCGCCTTGCGGCAGGCCTCCCGCGCCTCTTCCAGGATGATGCGGTGGTCCTCGGAACCGACCCCGCCCGAGTGCCGCCACGCCTGCTGCACCAGCAGCTCGGCGTGCACCTGCGCGCCGCCCGCGTCCTTCTCCGCCTCCAGCCGCCAGGCCTTCAGCCACTGCGCGCCCGCCCCCGGCTGCTGTACGAGCTCCAGCGCCGCCGCGCCGCCGAAGGCCTGCACGCGCTGCCAGCGCCGCTCGCCCTCCTTCGGGGTGCCGGCCAGCAGCCCCGAGGCCGCCTGCCACGTTCCGCTGCGCTGCACGTTGCCGAGGGCGTCCATCAGGTCCTGGTCGGGCCCGGGCACGCGGATGTCGAGCTGCTCCTGCCGCGCGAACCCGTAGTTCTCGGGGTCGGCGGCGTCGGGGCTGCCGGGCGCGGCCAGGCGGATGCCGCCGCGCTTGCGCCGTATGTACGGGCCGACGATGGCCACGAGCAGGCCGATCGAGAACAGCAACCACAAAATCTCCATGTCCCAAGCGAACCAGACCGGGGGGTGCACAGGCCAATAGAGGGGGCGCCCCCGGGCGGGGCATAGCATCGGACCATGAGCGACCACAGCCACGAGCACCAGAGCTTCGAGACCCGCGCCATCCATGCGGGCAATACGGCGGACCCCCTGACCGGTGCGGTCGTACCACCGATCTACCAGGTATCCACGTACAAGCAGGACGGCGTCGGCGGACTGCGCGGCGGCTACGAGTACAGCCGCAGCGGCAACCCGACCCGCACCGCGCTGGAGGAGAACCTCGCGGCGCTCGAAGGCGGCCGGCGCGGCCTCGCCTTCGCGTCCGGGCTCGCCGCCGAGGACTGCCTGCTCCGTACGCTGCTCTCCCCGGGCGACCACGTGGTCATCCCGAACGACGCGTACGGCGGAACCTTTCGCCTCTTCGCGAAGGTCGTCTCCCGCTGGGGCGTGGAGTGGTCGGTGGCCGACACCTCCGACCCGGACTCGGTGCGGGCGGCCCTGACCCCGAAGACCAAGGTCATCTGGGTCGAGACCCCCTCCAACCCGCTGCTCGGGATCACCGACATCTCCGTGGTCGCGGACATCGCGCGTACGGCCGGTGCCAAGCTGGTCGTCGACAACACCTTCGCCTCGCCCTACCTCCAGCAGCCGCTGGCCCTGGGCGCCGACGTCGTCGTGCACTCGCTGACCAAATACATGGGCGGACACTCCGACGTGGTCGGCGGCGCCCTGGTCACCGCCGACGCGGCGCTCGGCGAGGAGCTCGCCTACCACCAGAACGCCATGGGCGCGGTGGCCGGCCCCTTCGACTCGTGGATCGTGCTGCGCGGCATCAAGACGCTGGCCGTCCGCATGGACCGGCACGCCGAGAACGCGGGCAAGGTCGTCGAGATGCTGACCCGCCACCCCAAGGTCACCCAGGTCCTCTACCCGGGCCTGCCCGAGCACCCGGGCCACGAGGTCGCCGCCAAGCAGATGCGGAACTTCGGCGGGATGATCTCCTTCCGGGTCGCCGGCGGCGAGGAGGCGGCGGTCGAGGTCTGCAACCGCGCGAAGCTGTTCACGCTGGGCGAGTCGCTGGGCGGCGTCGAGTCGCTGATCGAGCACCCGGGCCGGATGACGCACGCGTCGGTGGCGGGTTCGGCGCTGGAGGTGCCGGCGGACCTGGTGCGGCTGTCGGTGGGCATCGAGAACGCCGATGACCTCGTGGCGGACCTGGTGCAGGCGCTGGGCTAGCCGTGCCCCCGGCGGGGGGGCTGCCGGTGTTCGTGCCGGTGCCCTCCGCCGGTCCCGCTGCGCGGTGGCCCCCTGTGCGGCGGTGCGTGCCGCGCCGTTGCCGGGGCTCCGCCCCGGACCCCGCGCCTCAAACGCCGGCGGGGCTGGAGGTGCCGTTGCCGGGGCTCCGCCCCGGACCCCGGGCCTCAAACGCCGGCGGGGCTGGATTTTCCCCGGCCGGGATGGATTGCCCCGGCAGGGGGGGTGGGCCGCCGGATCGGGTCACCAGCCTTCCAGGGGTGGGGAGATGCCGCTCGGGGGGACCGTCCAGGGGCGGGTCAGGGAGGCCCAGACCGTGAAGGCCGCCGCCGCCGCGAGGAGCAGGGCCCAGCCGAGCCGTTGCAGCGCCCGCCGCCGCCGCCTGATCCGGTGGCCGCGGGCCGCCGCGCCCGCCGCCAGACCGGCCGGCACCACCGGGTACGGGGCCTCCAGCGCCTGCCTGACCTCGGCTTCCTTCCGGTCCGGGAACCCGCTCACGCCGCCTCCCGGGACCGCATCACGGCCACCGCCCGGTTGCACAGCACCCGGACCCGTTCCACCGGCAGCCCCAGCTGCGCCGCCGCGACCTCGTCGGCGACCCCCTCGTACACCCGCAGCACGAGCACGAGCCGCTCCAGCGGGCTCAGCCGGGCCAGCAGGCCCGTGCCGCCGTGGTGGCGCCAGCCCGTGCGGGCGAAGGCGGCGCACAGCTCCTGGCGGGTGAAGTCGTACGGGTCGTCCCCGCGCAGCCGGCGCCAGTCCGCGTACGTACGGGCCAGCGCGCCCGCCAGCAGCCGCCGGGCCGACTCGGCGTCGCCGGTCAGCAGGATCGCGACGTGCAGGAGCCGCCCCGCCGCGCCCGCGACGAAGGCCTCGAACTCCGCGTAGGGGCCTGCCCGGTGGTCCACCGCCCGCATAGCGACATAGTGCGGGCACCGGGACCGCCCCGGTCAAGAGGTCGGACGCACCGGGCCGTTCAGGACGCCGGGCCGGCGTCCGACACGGCCGCCATCAGCTCCGACAGGGACAGGTTGAACCGGGTCAGCAGCCCGGTGAAGGACTCGCGCTCGTCCTCGCTCCAGCCCTCCGTCACGCGCGCCATCAACTCGCGCCGCGAGGAGCGGACCTCCTCCAGCCGCGTCAGCCCGCGCGCGGAAAGCGCCAGCACCACGGCCCGCCCGTCCTCGGGGTGCGAGGTCCGCTTGACCAGGCCGCTGTCGACCAGCGGCGCGACCTGCCGGGTGACGGTCGAGGAGTCGATGCCCATCCCGCCGGCGAGCGCCTTGACGCCCATCGGGCCCTCCAGGTCGAGCCGGTTCAGCAACAGGTACGCGGCGCGGTCCATCGAGTTGCGCGCCTGGCCGACGCCGCCCAGACGGGTCTGCTCGGCGCGGCGCGCGAAGACCGCCACCTGGTGCTGGAGCGCGTCGAGGAGACCGCCTCCGGCGGGCGCTTCGGCCGCCACGGGCAGGTCGGAATTGGCCGGGGTGGAAGGCATGGCCGTGGGCTCTCTTCGCGTGGTCCGACAAGGTTGGGGGACAGAGTACGCGGCCGTACGGCGCCTCGTACGCCTCGTACGAGAACTCGTGCGGCCCGTGCGCGTGCCCGCTCCGCGCCCGTCCCGGATGGCGGGATATCGCCTCTGGCGGCGGTCCGTGCCCGGGGTGGATCCGGCCCGCGTCTCAGCGGTTGGCGTCCCGAGCCGGGCCGGTCGGGGGCTGCGAGACTGGCGGCATGAACTACCGCGTGCCCCAGCCCGTCCCCCAGGTCATCCTCGACGACATCCGGGGGGCGCAGAAGATGCTGTCCGGCGTCTCGCGGGTCACCGCGATGGAGGGCAGCCGGCATCTCTCCGCGCTCACCGGGTCCCCGGTCCACCTCAAGTGCGAGAACCTCCAGCGGACCGGCTCCTTCAAGCTGCGCGGGGCGTACGTGCGCATCGCGGGCCTGCGCCCCGAGCAGCGCGCGGCCGGCGTCGTGGCGGCCAGCGCGGGCAACCACGCGCAGGGCGTGGCGCTGGCCTCCTCCCTGCTCGGGGTCCGCTCGACGGTGTTCATGCCGGTCGGGGCGCCGCTGCCGAAGGTGGCCGCGACCCAGGAGTACGGCGCCGAGGTGCGCATGTACGGCGAGGTGGTGGACGAGACCCTGGCCGCCGCACAGGAGTACGCGGACCGAACCGGGGCCGTGTTCATCCACCCCTTCGACCACCGCGACATCATCGCGGGCCAGGGCACGGTGGGCCTGGAGATCCTGGAGCAGTGCCCCGAGGTGCGCACGATCCTCGTCGGGATCGGCGGCGGCGGCCTCGCCGCCGGCATCGCGGTCGCGGTGAAGGCGCTGCGGCCGGACGTACGGGTCATCGGGGTGCAGGCGGCCGGGGCGGCGGCGTACCCGCCCTCGCTCAAGGTCGGGCACCCGGTGTCGATCGACGCCCCCAGCACGATGGCGGACGGCATCAGGGTCGGCCGCCCCGGCGACGTTCCCTTCAAGATCATCGGCGAACTCCTCGACGACGTGCGGACGGTCTCCGAGGACGCGCTCTCCAGCGCCCTGCTGCTCTGCCTGGAGCGGGCCAAGCTCGTGGTGGAGCCGGCGGGGTGCAGCCCGGTCGCCGCGCTGCTGAGCGAGCCGGAACGGTACGGCGGCGGACCGGTGGTGGCGGTCCTGTCCGGCGGCAACGTGGACCCGCTGCTGCTCCAGCGGATCCTGCGCCACGGCATGGCGGCGGCGGGCCGCTACCTGTCGCTGCGGTTGCGCGTGACCGACCGGCCGGGGGCCCTGGCCGGGCTGCTGGGCGTGCTGTCGGGGTCCGACGCGAACGTGCTGGACGTGAGCCACGTACGGACCGACCCGAGGCTTGGGCTCACCGAGGTGGAGGTGGAGCTGCACCTGGAGACGAAGGGCCCGGAGCACTGCGCGGAGGTCGCCCGGGCGCTGCACGGCGCGGGGTACAAGGTGATGGGCTGACCCCGCCCGGAACGGGTGAGGAGCCGGGCGGGGAAGCGGGCTAGGGGAGCGGGCGGGGAGCGGGCGGGGCAGCGCGCGGGGAAGCGGGTTGGGAAAAGGCGTGGCCGTACGCGATATGACGCGATAGGGTCCGCCCGGACGGTACGGCCCCGGCCGCGTCCGGATCCCCCGAAACACCGGGCGGCCCGCGCCCGGCACCCCTAGGATTTGCCTAGGAAAAACCCGATTCGAACACCCGATTCGCACTGGGAGCATCCCTATGCCAGGCGCCATATACGCCGAAGGACTGGTCAAGACCTTCGGTGACGTGCGGGCTCTGGACGGCGTGGACCTCGATGTCCCGGAAGGCACCGTACTGGGTCTGCTCGGCCCCAACGGCGCGGGCAAGACCACGGCCGTGCGCGTCCTCACCACCCTCCTGCAGCCCGACAGCGGCAAGGCCGTCGTTGCCGGGATCGACGTCCTCAAGCACCCCAACGAGGTCCGGCGGGCGATCGGCCTCTCCGGCCAGTTCGCCGCCGTCGACGAGTACCTCACGGGCCGCGAGAACCTCCAGATGGTCGGGCAGCTCTACCAGATGAAGGCCAGGGCGGCGAAGGCCCGGGCCGCCGAACTGCTGGAGCGCTTCAACCTCGCCGACGCCGCCGACCGCACCGCCAAGACGTACTCCGGCGGCATGCGCCGGCGCCTCGACCTCGCGGCCGCCCTCGTCGTCAGCCCGCCCGTGATGTTCATGGACGAGCCGACCACCGGACTCGACCCGCGCAACCGCCAGCAGCTGTGGGGGATCATCCAGGAACTGGTCGCCGGCGGCACCACCCTCCTGCTCACCACCCAGTACCTGGAGGAGGCCGACCACCTCGCCCACGACATCTGCGTGGTCGACCACGGCAAGGTGATCGCCCGCGGCACCTCCGACGAGCTCAAGGCCCGTACCGGCGGCGAGCGCGTGGAGGTCGTCGTCCACGACCGGCAGCACATCGGCACGGCCCGCGAGGTCCTCGCCGGGTTCGGCAAGGGCGAGACCACCGTCGAGGAGCACACCCGCAAGCTGACGGTGCCGGTCTCCGGCGGCGCCAAGCTGCTCGCCGAGGTCATCCGCGAACTCGACGGCAGGGGCATCGAGATCGACGACATCGGCCTGCGCCGCCCCACCCTCGACGACGTGTTCATCTCCCTGACCGGTCACGCGGCCGAACGGGACACCGGGGAGGACGGCGGCCCCGCGGGCGCGTCGGACGCGCCGGCCGCCCAGGGCCGCACGGCGGCCCGGAAGGAGACGGCGAAGTGACCCTCACCTCCCCGACCCCGAGCGCCTCCCCGAGCAGGGAGCTCGCGGCGCCCCGCCCGCGCGGCGGCCTCGTCCAGAGCGCCAACGACTCCCTCGTGATCGCCAAGCGAAACCTCATCCGGATGTCCCGCATCCCCGAGATGGTCATCTTCGGACTGATCCAGCCGATCATGTTCGTCGTGCTGTTCAGCTACGTGTTCGGCGGCTCGATGATGATCGGCGGGTCGACCAGCGCCGTCGACTACCGGAACTTCCTGATGGCCGGCATCTTCGCGCAGACCGTCACCTTCGCCACGGCCGGCGCGGGCGCCGGCATCGCGGACGACATGCACAAGGGCCTCATCGACCGCTTCCGCTCGCTGCCGATGGCCCGCGGCGCGGTCCTCACCGGCCGGACCCTCGCCGACCTCGTACAGACCGCTCTGACCCTGGTGGTCCTCGCGATCGTGGCGCTCCTCGTCGGCTGGCGCATCCACGAGGGCATCCCCAAGGCCCTCGCCGGATTCGCCCTGCTGCTGCTGCTCGGGTACGCCTTCTCCTGGATCGGAGCGCTGATCGGCCTGTCGGTGCGGACCCCGGAGGCGGCCACCTCGGGCGGCCTGATCTGGCTCTTCCCCGTCACGTTCATCTCCAACGCCTTCGTGCCCACCGAGAACATGGCGAGCTGGCTGCAGCCCATCGCCGAATGGAACCCGTTCAGCGCCACCGTGCAGGCATGCCGCGTGCTCTTCGGCAACCCCGGCGTGTCCCCGTCCGACGCCTGGCCCATGGTCCACCCGGTCTGGGCCTCGCTGATCTGGTCGGTGCTGATCATCGTGGTCTTCCGGACGCTCGCGGTCCGCAAGTACCGCTCGGCGAGCGCGTAGCGCCCGGCGCCCAGTGCGCAGGGCTTTACGCCCGGCGCTTCACGCGACGATGCCCGGCCGGGAGGACCCGGCCGGGCATCGTCGCGTACGAAGGGGGTGGGGCGGTCAGCCGGTGAACGGCTTGACGTCCAGGATCTTGACCGAGGCCTTCTTGCCGTTCGGCAGCTCGTACTCGCCGTCCTCGCCGATCGCCTTGCCCATCACGCCGGTACCCAGCGGGGACTGCGGGGAGTACGTCTCGAAGTCGGAGGAGGCGTACTCGCGCGAGGCGAGCAGGAACTCCATGGTGTCGTCCTCGTCGCCGTCGAAAGCGATCTTGACGAGCGTGCCGGGGGCGACCACGCCGTCCGAGGCGGGCGCCGTGCCGACCTTGGCGTTCTCCAGGAGCTGCGTGAGCTGGCGCACGCGGAGCTCCTGCTTGCCCTGCTCCTCCTTGGCCGCGTGGTAACCGCCGTTCTCGCGCAGGTCGCCCTCCTCGCGGGCGGCTGCGATCTTCGTCGCGATCTCCGTGCGGGCGGGACCAGAGAGGTAGTCCAGCTCCGCCTTCAGCTGGTCGTACGCCGCCTGGGTCAGCCAGGTGACGCTCTCGCTCGTCTGGGTCACGGGTGCTCCTCGTCGGTACAGGGGACTACAAGGCCGCCAGCGGCGGGCGAAACCACGAGCCTAACAATTCGGGAAGAAAAGGGGGAGGACCCAGGGGGTTCATTGCCCGCCCGGGGCGCCCGCGACACCACCCGCGCAGGAGTACGAATCCTGCCGCCCGGAGCCCGGCGCACCGCGCCCCGCAAGCCCTCCGGCGGGTACCGCGCCGCTCCTGACGGCCTCCGTGCGACGCCCGGTGACCCCGGGCGCGGCGGCGGCGTCAGCCCGTGGGGCCGGAGGCCGCCGGCCGGCACGCGACCAGCTCGATCATCGTGGCGCGGCTGGTCGTCCTCAACGAGACCACCTCGTCCACGCGCCCCGACGGCTGGGCGAAGGTGAAGTCGGCCCGGCCGACCTCGCCGTGCCCCTCGTCCTGGGAGCTCAGCGTGCAGACCCCGGTGACCGAGGCCTCCTTGCGCACCTCCAGGTGGACCTTCACCTCGGTGTCGGAGACCACCTGGAACTTGATCACCTCGGCGCTGACGCTCTTGCCCGCGACGTAGCCCCAGCCGATCCATCCGACGACGCCCAGCAGGGCCACGCCCAGCACCGACCCGATGATCTTGAGCTTGCGGTCCGCGCGCTCGTCCGCCGACCGGCCGTACCGGCCCTCGGGCAGCCCCTGGCGCACCGTGCTCATCGATCGTCCCTTCAGCGAGGCCCGCAGGCTCGGCCCCTGCGGGCCACCCCCGGAATTTTCCATCCCCCGATTCAGTCACTATAGAGACGTCGTCATCACCGAATTGCAGAGGATCCCGTCTTGACCGAGCAGCTTCGACTGATGGCCGTGCACGCCCACCCCGACGACGAGTCGAGCAAGGGCGCGGCCACCATGGCCAAGTACGTGTCCGAGGGGGTGCCCGTCCTGGTCGTGACCTGCACCGGCGGCGAGCGGGGCTCGGTCCTGAACCCCAAGCTCCAGGGCGACAAGTACATCGAGGAGAACATCCACGAGGTCCGCGCCAAGGAGATGGACGAGGCGCGCGAGATCCTCGGGATCGAGCAGGAGTGGCTCGGCTACGTCGACTCCGGGCTCCCCGAGGGCGACCCGCTGCCCCCGCTCCCCGAGGGCTGCTTCGCCCTGGCGGACGTGGACGAGGCGGCCGGGCGCCTGGTGAAGAAGATCCGCGCCTTCCAGCCGCAGGTCGTCACCACGTACGACGAGAACGGCGGCTACCCGCACCCCGACCACATCATGACCCACAAGATCACGATGGTGGCGTTCGACGGCGCGACCGACACCGTGAAGTACCCGGAGGCCGAGTTCGGCCCCGCCTACCAGCCGCAGAAGCTCTACTACAACCAGGGCTTCAACAAGCCGCGGACCATCGCCCTGCACGAGGCCCTCCTGGCCCGCGGCATGGAGTCCCCGTACGGGGAGTGGCTGGAGCGCTGGAAGGAGTTCGAGCGCACGGAGCGGACCCTGACCACCCACGTCCCCTGCGCCGACTTCTTCGAGATCCGCGACAAGGCCCTCATCGCGCACGCCACGCAGATCGACCCCGACGGCGGCTGGTTCCGCGTTCCGATGGACGTCCAGAAGGAGATCTGGCCGACGGAGGAGTACGAGCTGGCGAAGTCGCTCGTCGACACTTCCCTCCCCGAGTCCGACCTCTTCGCGGGCATCCGGGAGAATGCGTAGCTATGAGCGCTACGCAGGCAGCACTGAACGAGCTCCTTCCGCTGGCCGGGGACACCTTCGACAAGAACAAGGTGACCCCCGGGATCCTCGGATTCCTCGTGTTCGCGGCCCTCGCCCTCGGCGTGTGGGGCCTGATGAAGTC
The DNA here is from genome assembly GCF_042717785.1 of Streptomyces sp. NPDC058619. Classification (NCBI taxonomy): domain Bacteria; kingdom Bacillati; phylum Actinomycetota; class Actinomycetes; order Kitasatosporales; family Streptomycetaceae; genus Streptomyces; species Streptomyces sp. NPDC058619. The sequence continues at coordinate 22,061 of NZ_JBHXQN010000001.1, read as the reverse complement.
GATGAGCCGGCACATGGGCCGGGTCGACTTCCAGGAGGCCCCCGACCCGGCCGCCCCGGCGGCGTCCGCCGAGGGCACCCGGGCCCCGTAGGCCGACCCCGGTCCCGCCGCCCCGCCGAAACCGCTGGGCGGCCGGGGGCCCGCCGTGCGCATGATCCTCGGCATGAGCCGGGACGAGGTGTACGAGCGCTCAACGCGGCGCGGACGGGACCGGGACGCCCATGATCTCCCGCGCGTGCAGGTTCGGGACCAGGCCCAGGCGCCACGCCTGCCAGCCCTCCGCCGGGTCCACCCCCCGCCCCAGGACCACCCCGTACGTCTCCAGGCAGTCCTCCAGGCGCCGGTCCCGCGCCGGGTGCGGGGCCGCCGACAGCCGGGACAGCTCCGCCCGCGCCTCCTCCGGGGCGCCCGGCACCGCGTACGGCAGCAGCGTGCACCGCAGGAAGCGGGCCCAGTCCTCCCCGCGCCGGTCCCCGTACGAGACGAACAGCCGCACCGCCTCCTCGCACAGCCCCAGCGCCTGAGAGACCCGCCCGTTCCCCGCGTCCACCACCGCCAGCTCCAGGCAGGTCCACGCCTCCCCGTGCGCCAGCCCGATCCGCCGGAAGTCCGCCCGCGCGTCCACCAGCAGCTGACGGGCGAAGCCGGAGTTCTTCAGGTTGCCCGTCTGCGCCGCCCGCTGGTCCCGCGTCACGCGCCCCGAGTGGTGGCGGGCGTGCGCCAGCCCGTACACGTCCCGCATCCGCGAGAACATCGTCCGGGCCCGCTCCAGCTCGCGCACCGCCCGGTCGCGCTCCCCGCCCTCCTCCAGCGCCTGCCCCAGGTAGTACAGCGTCCACGCCTCGCCGCGCGCGTCCTCCGCGTCCCGGTGCCGGGCCAGCGCCTCGGTCAGCCGCTCCACGGCCGGCCCCGGATCGCCGTCCACCACCCGGGCACGGCCCAGCTGGGTCAGCGCCCACGCCTCGCCGCGGTCGTCGCGCGTGCGCCCGTACAGGCCCAGGGCCAGGCGCAGCTCCGCCTCCGCCCGCGGCACGTCGCCGAGCCGCAGGTGCACCTGGCCGAGCTGGAAGTGCGCCCACGCCTCACCGTGCACGCTCTCGCTCTCCCGGTGCAGGACCAGCGACCGCTCCAGCAGGGACAGCGCCTCGCCCAGGTGGGCCAGGTCGCGCTCGACGGCCGCCAGCGCGTGCAGCCCCCACGCCCGGTCGCCCGCCAGCTCCGCCGGTTCCTGGAGCACGAGGGCCTCCCTGATGCGGACCGCCGCCTCCGGGAGGTTGCCCTGGTGGTGCAGGGTGATCCCGAGCGAGACCAGCGCCATCGCGGCGCCCGCCTCCTGGTGGGCCTCCATGTACTGGTCCACCACCGAGGTCAGCGTGGTCTTGGCCTTGTCCAGCTCGCCGAGCTGGCGCGCGGCGATGCCCGTACGCCACTGCACCGACCGGACCAGCCGCCCCGGCTGCTCCCCGGAGCCGCCGGAGTGGCCCGCGGCCACCGCCCGCGTCAGCTCGTCGATCTCCCCGAGCCGGTACAGGTCACCGCGCAGCAGGCAGAAGTCGCACAGTGCGCCCAGCAGGTCCAGCACCGCCTGCTGGTCCACGCCCTCCGTGTGCCGCAGGGCCGCCGTGATCACGCTCGACTCGTCGTCCAGCCAGCGCAGCGCCGCGTCCAGCGAGGTGAATCCGTGCCCGCCGAAGTGGTTCGCCCGCGTCGACATCTTGCCGTCGACCATCCGGATCACCGAGTCCGCGAGCTGCGCGTAGTTGCGGATCAGCCGCTCGTGGGCCGCCGAGGCCCGCGCCCGCTCCTCGTCCGAGGCCGGCCGGGCCGCCGCGTACGCCCGTACCGCGTCGTGCATCCGGAACCGCTGGCCGCGCACCCGCTCGATCAGCCCCGCCTCCCACAGCTCCTCCAGCGTGCGCAGCGCCGCCTGCTCCGGTACGTCCGCCAGCGCGGCGGCCGCGGCCCCGCCCAGGGAGGCCCGCCCGGCCAGCGGCAGCAGCCGCAGCAACTGCCGGGCCGGTTCGGCGAGGCGGGCGTCGGCGGCCCGCAGGGCGCGCTCCACCGGATGCCCGCCGTCCGGCGCGCCGGGGCCCTCGGCGGCCGGCACCCGGCCGGCGCGGGCCAGCGGGGCCAGCATGCGCAGGGCCAGCGGGAGCCCGCCGCCCAGCCGCACCGCGGCGGCGGCGGCCGCCGGGTCGACGGTGTGGGTGTGGGCGGGGGCGGGGGTGGGGGTGGGCGCGGGGCTCGTCGTGCCGGAGGCCGTCGTGCTGCCGGGGCTCGTCGTGCCGGAGCCCGTCGTGCTGCCGGAGCCGGGTGGGCGGCCGTTGACCCGGCCGGGCTCCGGGGACCGTGCGGGCCGCGCGGGCCCCGGCTCCGCGGCCGCGGACCGGACCAGCTCCTGCGCCTCCGCCTCCGCCAGCCGCTCCACCGGCAGCTGGTGCACCCACGCCGACAGCCCGGCCGGCAGCGCCAGCGGCTCCCGCGCCGTCACCAGCACCAGGCTCTCCGACCGCTCCGGCACCAGCAGCCGTACCTGCTCCGCGTCCACGGCGTCGTCCAGCACCACCGTCACCGGCAGCCCCCGCAGGTACTGGTGGTACAGCTCGGCGAGCCGCCGCACCTGCTGCTCCGCCGAAGCCCCCTCGCGGAACAGGAGCTGCTCCCGGGGCGCGCCCAGCCGGTTCAGCAGGTGCAGCAGCGCCTCCCGCGTCGACAGCGGAACCTCCGATCCGCCGCCCCGCAGGTCCACCACGCACGCACCGCGGAACTGGTCCCGCAGTGCGTGCGCCGCCCGCAGCGCCAGCGCCGTACGCCCCACCCCCGGCTCGCCGTGCAGCACCACGACCACCGGCCGGGTCTCCGTACTGGCCCGCGCCGCCCGCACCCACTGCGCGACGCGCGTCAGCTCCGCCCGCCGCCCCGCGAACAGCCCCGCCGGCTCCGGGAGCTGCCCGAACGACTGCTCCAGCACGCTGCGCCGCCGGGCCTCCGCGCTGCGGTCCGTCCCGCGCAGCGGCGCCGGCGCCGGGCGCGGGGCCGTCCGGGGCGCGCGCGCCGCCGCGGTCACCGCGCGCTGCTGCTCCAGGAACGGCCGTATCCCGCGCACCTCCAACGCCCTCAGCCACTGCAGCCGCAGCTGCTCGGCGCCACCCGGCCGGCCCAGCTCCCCGGCCCGCCGGTTCGCGGCCGGCACGTGCACCGCCGTCACCCTGGCCACGGTGGCCGCCGCCCCGGCGACGCCCACGACGGCCCCCGCGGTCAGCGAGGCGCCGACCGCGACCCCGAGCGCGAGATCGGTCCCGACCGCGGCGGCCGCCGCAACGGCCACCGCCAGCAGCGCCGTCGACGCGTTGCCCCGCCGGAAGGCCTGCCCCAGGGACTCGTCCCCGGCCGCCGCCTCGTCCAGGGCCCGTACGTACGCCTCGTACTCCGGCGCCGCGCTCGCGGACAACGCGTCCAGCGTCTCCCTGCCGCGGGCCAGCAGCGCGGTCCTGTCGACCGGCGCGCCCGCCGCTCCCGAGCCCCGCCGGACCTCCTCGTCCACGGCCCGTCCCAACAGCAGCTCGGCCTCACCGCGATGGCTGTCCCGCATCGGCGTCCCCCTCCGAGAGTTCCGGTCGAGTCGATTCCCAAGTGTCGTGGGTGAGGAACGCCAACGCGAGGAAATCTGAGCGAGATCAGAGCCAATCGGCACGTTCAGGAGTGGAACTGACGGCCCGTCGCCCGCCCCGGCGGCCTACCCTGACCCCATGAGCCGACGGTGGGGGACCCTGGCGCTGTGCGCCGCGGCGCTACTGCCGGCGGCGTCCGGATGCGCCGGCCCGGCGCCGCAACAGACGGCTACGGGTTTCACGCTGCGCTACGGGGAACCGGCCGCCGCCGACCGCGCGCACCACCTCTTCCTCCGAAACGGGCGGATCGTCGAACCGGCCCTCGCCGACCTCAACGCCTACCTCGCCCTGCCCCACGAGGTCGCCGTCGTCGCCCGCTCCTGCGACGGCGAGGGCAGCGGCTACGACCCGAAGACCCGCCGCATCGAGCTCTGCTACGACGACCTGACCGAGGAACGCGCCCTCCTCGCGGCCGCCGACGCCCCACACCCGAACGGGAACTCGGACAAGAACCGGGACGCGGAACTCGCCGAGATCGTCCGCGAGACGGTCCACCACGAAGCCGGCCACGCCCTCCTGGACGCACTGGGCCTCCCCGCCGAAGGGGACCGCGCCGAGGAGGACGCCGCCGACCGCTTCGCCCGCCTGATGCTGCTCCGCGGCGGCCGGGCGGGCGCGGACACCCTCCTGACGGCGGCCCGCGCCTACGACCTCGCCGCCGCGGCCGGCCCCGCCCCCGACCCGGACGACGAACACGCCCCGCCCGCCGAGCGCGCGGAGTCCCACCGCTGCGCCGTCTACGGCGAGGCCCCCGCCCGGCACACCGACCTCGCGACCCCGGCCCGCGCGACCTGCCCCACGACCTGGCCCGAAGCCCGAGCCACCTGGACCCGCGCCCTGACCCCATTGCTGCGCCCCTGACCGGGCGCCCCTCGACGGGCTTCCGGCGCGGTCAGACGGTTCCCAGGTCCACGGTGACGGAGAAGGGCGCGGCGGTCCTGATCGCGCCGGTGAACAGTTCCCCGTCCCGGTAGGCCTTGGTGGCGGGGTCGAGGACGTGGGTGTAGACGATCGGCACGCCGGTGGCGGCCTGCTCGACCCGCCAGTAGAAGGGGATGCCGGCCTTGGCGTACTGGTCCACCTCCACGATCCGGTCCGTGGCGCCCGATTTCGGGCGGGCGAGGCAGGGCCCGTGCGGGCCTCGCCGACAGCGCCGGGCCTGGCGGGAGGCTGGGCCGGCCGTGCCGCGGACAGCTCCCGTCGCCCGTGTGAGCGAGGATGAGCCCATGTCGAACCGCCTTGCTGACGAGACGTCCCCCTACCTCCTCCAGCACGCCGACAATCCGGTTGACTGGTGGCCCTGGTCCCCCGAGGCCTTCGCGGAGGCCCGCGAGCGCGGGGTGCCCGTGCTGCTGAGCGTCGGATATTCGAGCTGTCACTGGTGCCACGTCATGGCGCACGAGTCCTTCGAGGACGAGCTGACCGCCGCCTACATGAACGAGCACTTCGTCAACGTCAAGGTGGACCGCGAGGAGCGGCCCGACGTCGACGCCGTCTACATGGAGGCCGTCCAGGCCGCCACCGGGCAGGGCGGCTGGCCCATGACGGTGTTCCTGACCGCCGACGCCGAGCCGTTCTACTTCGGGACCTACTTCCCGCCCGAGCCCCGCCACGGGATGCCCTCCTTCACGCAGGTCCTCGAAGGCGTGCGGGCCGCCTGGGTAGGGCGGCCCGAGGAGGTCGCGGAGGTCGCGCGGCGGATCGTACGGGACCTGGCCGGGCGGCAGTTGGACTACGGCAAGGCCGGGACCCCGGGGGCCGGGGAGCTGGCGCAGGCGCTGCTCGGGCTGACGCGGGAGTACGACTCAGTGCACGGCGGGTTCGGCGGGGCGCCGAAGTTCCCGCCGTCCATGGTGCTGGAGTTCCTGCTGCGCCACCACGCGCGCACCGGGGCCGAGGGCGCGCTGCAGATGGCCGCCGACACGTGCGAGGCGATGGCCCGGGGCGGCATCTACGACCAGCTCGGCGGCGGGTTCGCGCGGTACGCGGTGGACCGGGAGTGGGTCGTCCCGCACTTCGAGAAGATGCTGTACGACAACGCCCTGCTGTGCCGGGTGTACGCGCACCTGTGGCGGGCCACCGGGTCCGACCTCGCGCGGCGGGTGGCCCTGGAGACCGCCGACTTCATGGTCCGGGAGCTGCGCACCGAGCACGGCGGGTTCGCCTCCGCGCTCGACGCCGACAGCGCGGACCCGCTGACCGGCGAGCACGTCGAGGGTGCGTACTACGCGTGGACGCCCGCCCAGTTGCGGGAGGTGCTCGGGGAGGACGACGCGGACCTGGCCGCCGCCTGCTTCGGGGTGACCGAGGAGGGCACCTTCGAGCACGGCGCCTCCGTGCTCCAGCTGCCCCAGGACGGTCCCGCGGCGCAGGCCCGGCGGATCGCCTCCATCCGGGAGCGGCTGCTCGCCGCGCGGTCGCAACGCCCGGCGCCCGGGCGGGACGACAAGGTCGTGGCGGCCTGGAACGGGCTGGCCGTCGCCGCGCTCGCCGAGTGCGGGGCCTACTTCGACCGGCCCGACCTGGTGGAGCGGGCGACGGAGGCCGCCGACCTGCTGGTGCGGGTCCACTTCGACGTGAGCTCGGGCCGCGCCCGGCTGGCGCGGACCAGCAAGGACGGCCGCGTCGGCGCGAACGCCGGGGTGCTGGAGGACTACGGCGACGTCGCGGAGGGGTTCCTCGCGCTGGCCTCGGTGACCGGCGAGGGGGTGTGGCTGGAGTTCGCGGGCTTCCTCGTCGACCTGGTGCTGGACCTGTTCGCCGCCGAGGACGGGTCGCTGTACGACACCGCGCACGACGCGGAGCAGCTGATCAGGCGGCCGCAGGACCCCACCGACACGGCGACGCCGTCGGGATGGACGGCGGCGGCCGGGGCGTTGCTCTCGTACGCCGCGCACACCGGTTCGCAGGCGCACCGGACGGCGGCCGAGAGGGCGCTCGGGGTGGTGCACGCGCTCGGTCCGCGCGCCCCGCGCTTCATCGGGCACGGGCTGGCGGTGGCCGAGGCGCTGCTCGACGGGCCGCGCGAGGTGGCGGTGGTCGGCCCCCTGGAGGACCCGGCGCGGGCGGAGCTGCACCGGGTCGCGCTGCTGGGGACGGCTCCCGGGGCGGTCGTGGCGACGGGCATGCCGCGCGCGGCGGACGGCAGCGGCGGGGAGTTTCCCCTGCTGGCCGAGCGCACGCTCGTGGGGGGCCTGCCCACCGCGTACGTGTGCCGGCACTTCGTCTGCGCGCTGCCCACGACGGATCCGGACGAACTCGCCGAGCAGGTGGGGGCGGAGGCCTCCCGGGGCGTGTGACGGCACCGAGCCCACCGGCCCCGAGCCCACCAGCACCGAGCCCACCAGCACCGAGCCCACCAGCACCGAGCCCACCGGCCCCGAGCCCACCCGTACCGCGCCGGCCGCGCCCGCCCGGCCGGCCGTACGGGAACGGCTCCGCCCCCGGCACGGGTGCCGGGGGCGGAGCCGGGAACCGCCGCTGTCGCAGGCGGCCGTCAGTGCTGGTAGGCGGCCAACGAGATGCCGACGTAGTGGGCCACGAAGGCCGCCAGCGTCAGCGAGTGGAAGACCTCGTGGAAGCCGAAGAAGCGCGGTGAGGGGTTGGGGCGCTTCATGCCGTAGATGACCCCGCCCACGCTGTACAGCAGGCCGCCGACGATCACCAGGACGAGCACGGCGATGCCGCCGGTGCGCATGAAGTCGGGCAGGAAGAAGACCGCCGCCCAGCCCATGGCGATGTAGCAGGGGGTGTAGAGCCAGCGCGGGGCGCCGACCCAGAAGACCCGGAAGGCGATGCCGGCGGCGGCCGCGATCCACACCGCCCACAGCAGGGTCCGCCCGGTGGAGGGCGGGAGCAGCAGGACGGTCAGGGGGGTGTAGGTGCCCGCGATGATCAGGAAGATGTTGGCGTGGTCGAGGCGCCGCAGGATGGCCTCGCCGCGCGGCCCCCACGTACCGCGGTGGTAGACGGCGCTGACGCCGAAGAGCAGGCAGGCCGTGAGGACGTAGACGCCGCAGGCCACGCGCGCCTCGGTCGAGTCCGTGAACGCCATCAGCACCAGACCGGCGACCACCACGGCCGGGAACATCCCGGTGTGCAGCCAGCCGCGCATCAGCGGCTTGGCCTCCAGGGCGGCTTCGGCGGTTTCCAGGGCCTGGACGATCGGGGAGGGTTCGGCGGCCCGGGGGGAGGGCTCGGCGGCCCGGGAGGCCTGGACGGCCTCGGCGGCCGGTCCGGCGGCGGCGTCAGAAGTCATGGTCCACATGTTACCTACGGGTCCGTAGGTTTCCGTCAGTCCTCTTTACGGAAGATTGACGGACGTGGCGATGCTCACGTGAGAGGCCCTCTGGACATATGCGCACATCCACCGGATGATCAGATGAGTGCGGTCGGCACCGGATGAGCGGAGCGCGAAGCGTCCGGGTCGCAGCCCCCACGGGGCAAACACCAAACAAACCCCTCAACAAGGAGCAATCGTGGCGCGCGACAACGCGGCTCCCACCATCCCGACGACCCACCAAGGACTGATCTCCTGGGTGGACGAGATCGCTGCCCTCACCCAGCCGGACCGCGTCGTCTGGTGCGACGGCTCCGAGGCCGAGTACGAGCGCCTGTGCGGGGAGCTCGTCACGCAGGGCACGTTCAAGAAGCTCGACGAGACGAAGCGCCCGAACTCCTACTACGCCGCCTCCGACCCCTCCGACGTCGCGCGCGTCGAGGACCGGACCTTCATCTGCTCCGAGAAGGAGGAGGACGCGGGCCCCACGAACCACTGGAAGGCCCCGGCCGAGATGAAGGCCGTCTTCTCGGGCGAGCAGGGGATCTTCCGCGGCTCCATGAAGGGCCGGACGCTGTACGTCGTCCCCTTCTGCATGGGCCCCCTCGGCTCCGAGCTCTCCGCGATCGGCGTCGAGATCACCGACTCCGCCTACGTCGCGGTCGCCATGCGCACCATGACCCGCATGGGCAAGGCCGTCCTGGACGAGCTCGGCACCGACGGCTTCTTCGTCAAGGCCGTGCACACCCTGGGCGCCCCGCTCGCCGAGGGCCAGGCCGACGTCCCGTGGCCGTGCAACACCACCAAGTACATCTCGCACTTCCCGGAGACCCGCGAGATCTGGTCCTACGGTTCCGGCTACGGCGGCAACGCCCTGCTCGGCAAGAAGTGCTACGCCCTGCGCATCGCGTCCGTCATGGCCCGCGACGAGGGCTGGCTCGCCGAGCACATGCTGATCCTCAAGCTGACCCCGCCGCCCTCCGCCTCCGGCCAGGTCGAGGCCAAGTACATCGCCGCCGCCTTCCCCTCCGCCTGCGGCAAGACCAACCTCGCCATGCTGGAGCCCACGATCCCCGGCTGGACCGTCGAGACCGTCGGTGACGACATCGCCTGGATGCGCTTCGGCGAGGACGGCCGCCTCTACGCGATCAACCCCGAGGCCGGCTTCTTCGGCGTCGCGCCCGGCACCGGCGAGCACACCAACGCCAACGCCATGAAGACGATGTACGCGAACACCGTCTTCACCAACGTCGCGCTCACCGACGACGGCGACGTCTGGTGGGAGGGCATGACCGAGGACACGCCCGCCCACCTGACCGACTGGAAGGGCAACGACTGGACCCCGGAGTCGCAGACCCCGGCGGCCCACCCGAACGCCCGCTTCGCCGTCCCGGCCTCCCAGTGCCCGACGATCGCCCCCGAGTGGGAGGACCCCAAGGGCGTCCCGATCTCCGCGATCCTCTTCGGCGGCCGCCGCGCCTCCGCCGTCCCGCTGGTCACCGAGTCCTTCGACTGGAACCACGGCGTCTTCATCGGCTCGAACATCGCCTCCGAGAAGACCGCCGCCGCCGAGGGCAAGGTCGGCGAGCTGCGCCGCGACCCCTTCGCCATGCTGCCGTTCTGCGGCTACAACATGGGCGACTACATGGGCCACTGGGTCAAGGTCGGCGCTGACAAGGACCAGTCCAAGCTCCCGAAGATCTACTACGTGAACTGGTTCCGCAAGAACGACGCGGGCAAGTTCGTGTGGCCCGGCTTCGGCGAGAACAGCCGCGTCCTGAAGTGGATCGTCGAGCGCCTCGACGGCACCGCCGAGGGCGTCGAGACGCCCATCGGCATCCTGCCGACGGTCGCGTCCCTCGACACCGACGGCCTGGACCTGCCCGCCGCCGACCTGGAGTTCCTCCTCACGGTCGACAAGGAGATCTGGCGCGACGAGGCCGCCCTGGTCCCCGAGCACCTCAACACCTACGGCGACCACACCCCCAAGGAACTGTGGGACCAGTACCACGCGCTCGTCGAGCGCCTGGGCTGACCCGCCCGCCCCGATCCCGGGGCCGATGAACGTGGGAACCCCCGACCAAGCGGTTCCCGCCGCCGCACCCGCCGATCAGGAGCGACCCCGGTCCTCCAGGTACGTCGTGTGCGTTTGCTGACGGCGGACCTCCATCTCGTGGAGGTCCGCCGTTACGCGTTCCGCCTCCGCGACGAGCACCGCCAGCTGCCGCTCCAGGTGCAGTTCGGGGGACTCGCCGCCCGGTGACAGCCGCGTCCACCACCGCGTCCGGTGGTAGGTGTCCACGCACTCCGGGACGTCCGTGCGGACCGCCCGCGCCAGCGCGTGCGCCGCCTCCGGGTCGGCGGCCAGCACGTCGGCCGCCCACCGCGGGTCGAGCAGCGCCGCGTACAGCTCCAGCAGCCCGGCCAGCGCCCCGTCCGCAGCCTGCGGCAGCTCCACCTCCGCCAGGTACTCCCGCAGCCGCCCCAGGTCCTCCCGTACGACGCCCAGCTGCTCGGCCGGGTCCGGGACCGCCGGCGGGGCGACCCGCTCGGGCGGGGCGATCAGCGCGCCCGCCCCGTACAGCCCGGCGACGACCAGCGGCCAGTACGCGCCGGCCGCGCCGGCCAGGGCGAGGCCCACCCCGGCGACACCGCAGGCGGAGCCCGCCAGGTTCTTCTTCGACTCCAGGAAGCGGAGCGCCCTACTGATAGCCACGGATCTCCTCGAAGGCCCCGTCCAGCGAGCCGTTGCCGTCGGTGGCGTCGAAGAGCCGCCCGCCGGTCAGCTCGGTGATGTGGGCGAGCTCCGCGCGGTCCGAGTCGCCGAACAGCACCGCGAAGACCGGCGTGCGCTTGCCGGCCTCGGGCAGCGAGGCGTAGAAGGCGTCGAAGTCCTTCGCCTTGTCCCCGCTGCGCCCGTCCGTCATCAGCACGATCGAGGTGAACGCGTCCGCGTTCTCCCGCCCCAGGTGCTGGTAGGCCGCCTTCAGGCTGCCGTACACGGCCGTGCCCCCCGCCGGCTCCAAGGCCCGTACGTCCGCCCTGATCGCGTCCAGGGAGGCTCCCGGGTCGCCCGGCTCCACGACGTGCGTCAGCACCTTCTTCACCTTGTCGCCGAAGGGCAGCAGCGTCACCTCCTCGCGGTCCCGGAACCGTTGTCCGGGCGCCGAACTCCCGCTGCCCGTCAGCTCCGTGAGCGCCGCCTTCAGCTGCCCGATCCGGTCCTCCTCGGCCATCGAACCCGAGGTGTCCAGCACGTACACCGTCCGCGAGGGCCGCCGCAGCTCGTTCTCGTAACTCGCCAGCAGCCCGTCGGCCACCGACCGCGACCCGGGGAACGGCAGCTCCCGCCGCTTCTCCGCGTCCAGGCCCGCCGCCGGCGCCACCCCGGCCGCCACCGGCCGCCGCAACGTCCGCTCGGTGATCGCCTGCTGCGCCTCGGGGCCGCGCAGCCACTCCGTCAGTGCCCGCCCCGACTCGCGGGCCCCGGCGGGGGCCGCGGTCAGCAGCGTCAGCGGGTAGTGGGCGGTGACCACGCCGTCGCGCGGCCGGATCACCGTCAGACCTGCCTGCGCGTCCCGGTTCGCGGACAGCAGCACGGACTCGTAGTTGACCAGCGCGTCCACGTCCCCGCGCTTCGCGTAGGCCGTGGCGAGCCAGCCGGAGGAGCCCGAGGTCAGCTTCTGCCCGGCGAAGAACTCCTTCAGCCGGGGCGCGGCCGCCTTCACGTCCGCGTCGGTCAGCGCGGCCTGCGCCCCCGACAGGCCGGAGGCCACCGACACCAGCGCGGAGAAGCCGGAGTTGGAGCGCACCGGGTCGGTCATCCCGTACGTCAGCTTCCCCGCGGCCACCGCCTCGTGGACCGCCGACCACGTGACGTCGCCGGGCTGCCAGCCGAGCCGGGCCAGCGCCTGCGGCTTCACGCCGAGGGCGACGGGCGAGGACATCACGGGGGTCTCGTTGGCGAGCTTCCCGGCCGCCTCGGGGCGCAGCCGCAGGTAGTCGTTGGAGGAGAGCCAGATGGCGTCGTACGCGGCGTCCGCCTTCCCAGAGGCGACCTGCTCGGCGGCGTCGAGCGTCCCGGACCAGGTCAGCTTCACCGTGACCCCGGTGGCCTTCTTCGCCCGGTCGAGCACCGGCTGCATGTCGGCCAGCTCGCTGGAGGCCAGGACCCGCAGGGTGCCCTCCTTGTACGCGGTGGGCTTCGAGCCGCCGGGCCCCTCCGGTCCGGCGGGCCCGGCGGGGGAGGAGGGGGTGCAGGCGCTCGCCGCCACGAGGGCGACCAGCGCGAGGACGCGGGCCAGCGGGGCCCGGCGGAGCCGGCCGCCCGGCCGGAGCGGGTTCATCGCGCACCGCCGTCGAGGGCGTCCGCGGTGCGGGTGCGCGCGATGCGGGCGGAGGCCTGCTGCAGTTCGCCCGCCAGGGACTCCACGGTGGCCGCCATGTTCTCGGTGGCCTGCACCTTGAAGGAGTCAATCGCGTCGAGCGTCGTGTAGATCTGGGCGAACGCCGCGCGCAGCGTCTGGGCCCCCACCGCCGGGTCGGCCGCGATCCGCTGGATCTCGCCGCTCTGCGTCGACAGCATCTCGGCATTGCCCCGGATCAGGTCCTCGGTGGTGCCCTTCAGCGCGTTGACCTGGTCGATCACCTGGCGCTGGCGGTCGAGCGCCGAGGCCAGCATCACCGCGATCCGCAGCGCGGACACGGTGGTCGTCGCGGCCCGGTCGACGCCCTTGACCAGCTCCTCGTTGGTGCGGCGGACCAGGTCCATCGCGAGGTAGCCCTGCGCGCAGACCGCCAGCTGCGTCAGCAGGTCCTGGTGCTTCTGCCGGACCGGGAAGAGGACGTCCGCGCGCAGCGCGTCGGCCTGCCGCGGGTCGGTCGCCTCCGCCTCGGCGATCCGCTGGACGACGGCCGCGTCCAGGGCCTCGGTGAGGACCGCGTACTCCTGGAGCCGGCCCATGGTCTCCCACAGGCGGGCCCGTTCGGTGTGCAGGGCGGCGTTGTCGCGGCGCAGTTCGTCCTGGCCGCTGCGGAGCGCGCCCACGATCGCGTGGAGGGTGGCCTGCGAGGAGGCGTACCGGGCGACGTGGTCGCGGAACCGGTTGCCGCCGGGCAGCTTCGCGAGGAGCCCCCGCACCCCCTTGGCGGGCGTGTCCCGCGGGTCGAGGTCCTCGACGGTGCGCCGCAGTTCGACGAGGGAGCCGGCCACGCGGGCCTGGGCGTCGCCGCCCGCCCCGGAGGAGCCGAGGGAGCGTACGGTGCGCTCCAGCATCCGGTTGGACTGCTGGGCGGCAGAGCGGACGTCGGCGGATCCGAGCCCGGCGATCTCGGCGATCCGCTCCGCGAACTCGGGGGAGCGGGCGTCGATCCCGGCGAGCGAGCCGACGTACTCCCCGGCCCTGCGGGCCATCTCCTCGCGGACGCCGTCCTGGAGCGGGACGAGGCCGGCGGCCTGTTCCCGGCGGACGGGGGCGACGGGCTCGGGTGCGGTGAGGAGCAGCGGGGCGTCCTCGGGCGGTGTCAGTGTCACGGTGTGTCCCCCTGGCCCTTGGCGCGCGCGGCCAGCGCCATCAGGTTCTTGACGGTCGGGGTGCCGACCTGGCGGATGCCGGTCAGTCCCGGGTTGAGGTAGTCGGTGTGCTGTGCGGTGGCCGCGGTGAACGCGGGCACGCCGTCCTGGGGGCGGAACCCGTGGCGCAGGGCCAGGTCGCGCAGGCCGGGATCGGTGGCGAGGAGGGTGCCGAGGTCCCGGGCGGCGTCGCTGATCGGCACGAAGGTGTGCGCGGTGTTGACGGTGGTGTCCGGGTAGAGCACGACCATGTCCTGGGGCTGCTGCCCTTGCAGGAGCATGGCCGCGACCTGGGACTCGTACACGAGGATGAGCGGTTCGCCGCTGCCGCTGATGAAGGCACGGAACGGGGCGTCGGTGCTGGGCTCCAGGGCGCCCTGGACGGAGATCAGCTTGTGCATCAGGGGCGCGGTGCGGTCGATGGCGGCGTCGTCGGCGACGAGGTTGCCGCCGTTCGCCACGGTGGACGCGGCGGCCAGGAAGAGCGCGCCGGAGTTCGACGTGGCCGGGTCGGTGGTCTTGACGAACACCGTGCCGGTCAGCTCGGCGTGGGCGGCGGCGCCGGTCAGCTGCTGCCAGGTGCGGTCCTCGCCGGCGGCCTTGAGGAAGGGACCCATGAGGAGAGTCCCGGAGTTCTTGCCGGTCCGCTTGGCGAGGCCGCCCGCGGTGAGGACCTCGGCGGCGTTGGCGCGGGCGATGACGACGAGCGGCGAGTAGAAGGGCTTCGCCTCCTGGGCGCCCTTCACGCCCGCCGCGGCCGCGATCTCCTTGGCCGGCTCGCTGCTGCTGGGGAAGGCGAAGTCGTATTCCTTGAGGGCGAGTTGGTCCATCGCCCAGGAGCCGGAGGTTTCGGCCTTCACGGTGTAGCCCTGTGCGGCGAGGGCTTTGACGACGCCGGGGTCGCGGAAGAACTCGGACTTCTCCGACCCGATGACGCCGCGCACGGTCTTCGTTGCCGTGGGTTCTGGGTCCTGCCCCTTGGCGAGGACGACGGCTGCCACGCCGCCGATCAGGAGGAGGCCCAGGAGGATTCCTAGGATGCGTCTCACGGGTGCAGCGTGCTCGCGGAAACCCACATTCCACGGCGGGTCGAATGAACGTCAGGTGTCCAGGCGGTCCCACTTCGAAATGCTGTGTGGGCCCGCGGGTGCTGGTGGGAGGGGCGGCGGCCCGGGAGGATCGTCGCATGGGCGTGAGCGCGTTGAAGTGGCAGGGCTGGCTGGTCGGGCTGGTGACGCTGGCCGGGCTGCTGGTGTTCGCCCCGCTGGCGCTGTACGTGTGGGCCAGCGGCGGAGGACCGCCCGCGGCGTCGCCGCCGCGGGCCGCCCTGGAGGACGTACGGGTCACCGGGTGCCGAATCGATCCGGCAAGCCGGCGGGTGGTGGCAGCGGTGGACGCGGCGGGCCGTCCCGGAGGGCCGGGGGCGTACGTGGTGACGGTGGAGTTCCGCGACTCCGCGCAGGCCCGGCCGGGCGGGCGCACGGCCCGGTCCCTGGTCCGGATCCCGGGGGTGGCACCGGCGGCGACGGAACACGCGGAGGCCCTGGGCCCGGTCTGGCCCCCGGAGTCGGTCCCGTGGTGCGGGGCGGCGGAGGCGACGTTCACCCCGGACGCGCCAGCGACCCCGGCCGGCCCCTGAGCGGGGGCGAGGGTGTGTGCGGGATACCGCGAAGCGGCCCCGCAAGGTTATGGCGCCCGGTCCGGAGCCTCCGCGGCCCCGGACCGGGGCCGTCAGTGGGCGCCGGCCAGGTCCAGGGACTCCAGGGCGGCGGCGTGGGCGTCTATGCGCTCGGCGGCGAGGATCGCGACCGTGGTGTCGGCGCGGGACGCGGCGACGAGCAGGGCGCGGGCGGCGAGGTCGTGGGCGCGCTGGTGCAGGGCGGCGGCGGTGTCCGGGGTCCCGGGCAGGGCGGCGCGGGCCGACTGGGCTCCGCGCAGCCGCTCCACCTGGCCGGCGATGCGGGCGGCGGCCTCGTCGAGGCCGAGCTCGTCCGTCACGGCCAGGAGGGCGGAGAGGTGGCCGGCGAGCTGGATGTCCAGCGCCTCGCCACGGCTGCTCCGCGGGTATCCGGCGCGGTTGCCGCCCATGCGGACGACCGACTTGGTGCGGCTCGGTTCGTACATGAGGACGCCTCCTGCGTGAGTCAGGGGACCATCCTACATTGGAACGCGTCTAAAGTTGAGTTCGATCCTGACATGTGGGCACGCCCCGTGCGGGACCGGCCGGACCGGGCTCCTGCCCGGCCCCGCCGGGTCCTCCTACGGCTGGCTGTAGCCGTCCAGGAAGTTCCCGATGCGCGTCACGGCGTCCGCCAGGTCCTTCGCGTTCGGCAGCGTCACGATCCGGAAGTGGTCCGGGTCGGGCCAGTTGAAGCCCGTACCGTGCACGACCATGATCTTCTCGGCCCGCAGCAGGTCCAGGACCATCTGCCGGTCGTCCTTGATCTTGTAGACGGACGGGTCCAGGCGCGGGAACGCGTACAGCGCGCCCTTCGGCTTCACGCAGGTGACGCCCGGGATCTGCGTCAGCAGGTCGTACGCGACGTTGCGCTGCTCCAGGATGCGGCCGCCCGGCAGGACCAGGTCCTCGATCGACTGCCGGCCGCCCAGTGCGGTGGCCACGGCGTGCTGCGAGGGCATGTTCGCGCACAGCCGCATGTTCGCCAGGATCGTGAGGCCCTCGATGTACGAGGCCGCGTGCTTCTTCGGGCCGCAGACCGCCATCCAGCCGGACCGGAACCCGGCGACGCGGTAGTTCTTGGAGAGCCCGTTGAAGGTGAGCGTCAGCAGGTCGGGCGCGATCGCGGCCGTGTTCGTGTGGGTGGTGCCGTCGTACAGGATCCGGTCGTAGATCTCGTCCGAGCAGACGATCAGGTTGTGGCGGCGGGCGATGTCCGTGAGCCCGCGCAGCATCTCGTCGTCGTAGACGGCGCCGGTCGGGTTGTTCGGGTTGATGATCACGATCGCGCGCGTGCGGTCGGTGATCTTGCGCTCGATGTCGGCGAGGTCCGGCATCCAGTCGGACTGCTCGTCGCAGCGGTAGTGCACGGCCGTACCGCCCGCGAGGGAGACCGAGGCCGTCCACAGCGGGTAGTCCGGCGCCGGAACCAGTACCTCGTCGCCGTCGTCGAGCAGCGCCTGCATCGACATCTGGATCAGCTCGGAGACGCCGTTGCCGAGGTAGACGTCCTCGACGTCCAGTGCGATGCCCTTGGTCTGGTAGTGCTGCATGACCGCGCGGCGCGCGGAGAGCAGCCCCTTCGCGTCCCCGTACCCGTGGGCCGTGCCCAGGTTGCGGAGCATGTCCTCAAGGATCTCCGGCGGGCACTCGAAGCCGAAGGCCGCGGGGTTGCCGGTGTTGAGCTTGAGGATGCGATGACCTGCCGCTTCGAGCCGCATCGCCTCTTCGAGGACGGGTCCGCGGATCTCGTAGCAGACATTGGCGAGTTTCGTTGACTGGATCACCTGCATGACGGGAGCTTACGGGCCCCCGGTGCGGCCTGTCCCCGGCATTCCGAGGGAAGGCCGGAGGGTGAAATATCCCGTTTCGGGCAATGGGTGGGTCGGGGTGAGGTCCACCCTTGGAATCCGGGGCCGGGTCCGCGCTCCGGCCTGCGGAACGGGTGGGGCGGGGCGGCGCGCCGCGAAGCGTGTTGCGCTCGTCACCTCCGCCGCTCGACACCCCCTTCGGGTCCGCCCCGCGCCCCCTCGGGTCCGACCGGCTCAGAGTGCGTACGTGGCCTGGGTGAAGCCCGCGCCCAGGGCCCGCGTGGAACGCAGCGTGAGGGCGACGTCCCGGCCGCCGAGTTCGCCGAACAGCGGAATTCCGGAGCCGATCAGGACGGGCGCGGTGGTGATCATCAGCTCGTCCAGCAGGCCCTCCCGCAGGAAGGTCCGTACGAGCCGGCCGCCGTCCACGTAGACGCTGCGGGCGCCCGCGGCGGTCAGCGCGTCCAGCAGTGCGTCCAGGGAGCGGTGGACGGTGACCCGCGGGTCACCGTCGGTCAGCGTCGTGCTCAGGACAAGCACCCGCTTGCCTTCGAACGGCCAGAACCCGAAGGTCAGCACCTTCTCATAGGTCTTGCGGCCCATGGCCAGCGTGTCGATCCCGGCCATGAACGCGTCGTAGCCGGTGTCCCCGGCCTCCTCGCCGCGGGTGGTGAGCCAGTCGATGTCGCCGTCCTCGCGGGCGATGAAGCCGTCCAGGCTGACGCCGATGGTGACGGCCGTACGGAAGGCGCGCCGCCGGACGTTCGGCGGGTGCGCGGTGCTTGTGGCGGTCACGGTGTTTCCTCTCGTCGGTGCGGGGCGAGGGCCGCGTCGAGCGCGGCGCGCCGGCGCCCCGCGAAGGTGCCCTCGCGGTCCACGGCCCACAGCAGCCCGGCCCCGGTGACGGCCGCCCGGACCGCAGGGGCCAGCCGGGCCGGATCGGTGCCCGGGCGCAGCTCGCCGGCGGCCGCGGCCTCGTCCAGCAGGGTGCGTACGGCCGCCTCCTCGGCCTGCTGGGAGGCGAGGGCGAGGCGCCGGAACTCCGGGTCGGCGAGGTCGGCGCACAGGAACGCCAGGTGGTGCGCGTACTCCTCCGCGGTCGTCACCCCGTCCCAGGCCCCGGCGGTCAGGGCCGCCAATGCGGCCAGTGGCGAAGGGTGCTCGGCCCGGACCCGCGCGGGCAGCTCGGCGAGCTCCCGTACGCCGTGCTCGGCGACGGCCAGCAGCAGGCCACGCTTGGACCCGAACCGCTGTGAGAGCGTCCCGGGCACCAGCCCGACCTCGTCCGCGACCGCGCCGAGCGTCAGGCGCGCGGGCCCGGTCCGGCCCATGACGCGCACGGCTGCGCGCAGGATCGCCGTGTCGTCGATGCCGCGGGGGCGTCCGGCCATGGGTCCGTACCTCCAGTGCCGCCGACGAGGCGCCGTGGCGGATTAATAAATGACTGCTCATTCATTAAAGCGGTCCGGGCGTCCTGGCGCAACGGACCCGGCCCGCAAGCGCCGCTGTCGGTCCTCCCGCCTACGGTTGCACCCCATGAAGCCGCTCAAGATCATCGCTGGGGACGCGACGAGCCCCCAGGCCAAGGGCCCCAAGGTCATCGCCCACGTCTGCAACGACCTCGGCGGCTGGGGCAAGGGCTTCGTGCTCGCCGTCTCGCGGCGCTGGCCCGAGCCGGAGGCCGCGTACCGGGCCTGGCACCGGTCCCGCAGCGACAACGACTTCGGGCTGGGCGCCGTGCAGGTGGTGCGGGTCAGGCCCGACGTCTGGGTGGCGAACATGGTCGGCCAGCGCGGCATGCGCACCGGCAGCGGCGGCCCCCCGATCCGCTACGACGCGCTGGAGCGCTGCCTCACCGCGCTCGCCGGCCACGCCGAGGAGCTCGGCGCGAGCGTCCACATGCCACGCATCGGCACCGGTCTGGCCGGCGGCACCTGGGCGTGCGTCGAGCCCCTCGTCACCGGCGCGCTGTGCGCGCGCGACGTGGGCGTCACCGTCTACGACCACCGGTGAGCTCGGCCCGCGTGCGGCTAGATCAGTAGGTGCGCGAACAATGCGCGCCGGTGTCCCTTTAGGTCGGTTGGCCGGAGTTTGCAGGGAGGCGCCTCAGCAAACCTCTGGCGGGGCGCAGTGTCAGCCGCATGCGCTACCGACACGCCACCGAAGCCGACGCGCCGGCCATGACCGTGCGCCGAGGCCGTCGTCGCCTTCATCGAGGCGGACAACGCGCCGTCCTGGCGGGTCCACGTCGACGGCTTCGGCATGACCCCGCTCGGCGACTACGAGGCCGGGGGCCGCACCTACAGCGCCGTCGCGGCCCCCGCCCGGGAGGCGACGGCCTGAGCGCACACGTCGAAGTGGCTGACCCGGCAGGTGTCCGAGGGGATCGCCCGGCCCAGGTTGAGGGCGGTGCCGTCCCCCGCGATGCGCCAGCGCTTGCCCTCCGGGACGAGATGGCAGGGCGCCTCGCCGGGCTCGATCAGGACCCACCGGCCGTGCACGGTCCGGTGCCAGTACGCGGCCTCGCCGCAGCGCCGGCACACGGCCGGGCGGCCCTCGCGCGCATCGGACTGCCGCTGCCGGCCGATGGTCACGAGGGTGTCCGCCAGTACCTGCGCGAGCAGGAACGGCCCGTTCTCACTGCGCCGGACCCGGTCCCGCTCGTGGGTGTTCGTGTTCAACCGTCCCCCTTCCCCGCTCTGTTGGTAGCGGTTCAGGGAGCTGTCAGGCCACCGTTACGGTAATCAATCCCCCGAACGGGTGGCGACCCCGCCGAGGAACACGCCCCAGGCGTCCGCCGGCACGGAAAACCGGGGACCGGCCGCACCGAGCTTCGAGTCCCGGACGTGGACGGTGTGGGGGCAGGCGGCGACCTCGACGCAGTTGGCGCCCTGGCTGTCGCTGTACGTGGACTTGCGCCAGTCCAGGGCGACTTCGATGCAGGCGCTGCCCTGGTCGTCGCTGTAACTGGACTTGAACCACGCTAGATCGCTGCTCATAGTTCCTCCGCGAGCTTCTTGATGCACTCCGCCGAATCAGCCGCGCCGAGGGCGTTCATCCGGATCATGCCATGTGTCTGCGTGAGGGCGCTGACCTTGTCCCGGTGGGAGTACATCGCCGTCGTTTCCTGGCCGTCCGCCCAGGCCCACAGCTGATGTTCAGGGGTCTCCATCAGCACGAGCGGCCCCAGAAGGGCCGCTCCACAGGCCCGCCCGATGGGGAGGACTTGAATGAAGACGTTGCGAAGCTCGCTGAGCTTCAACAGGTGGTGCAGTTGGCGTCGCATGACCTCCGTGCCGCCGACTTCCGTGCGCATGGCGGCCTCGCCGATGATGAAACCGTAGATCGTCCGGATCCGATGGGCCATGACCTCCTGGCGTTTGAGACGCTTGCCGACGCGCTCTTCTATCGTCTCCGTGTCCATCGGCGGGGAGCTGTCTCCCATCAGCGCCTCCATGTACTCCTGGCTCTGGAGCAGGCCCGGGATGAGCAGCGGTTCGTAGTTGTTGAAGGCGAAGCACTCCGCCTCCGCCGCCATGAACTCCTCGGACCGTTTCGGGAACGGCTCCGGCTTCATGTACTCGGCGACCGCCACCAGCTTCCCGCCCGCGCCGAACATCTGGTCCGCCGTCTGGAGCAGCTGCATCGTCGGCCGCCTGCGGCCCAGTTCCATCGACTTGACCGTCTCCGGGTCGTAGTTCGACTCGGCCGCCAGTTCCTCCCGGCTCCTGCCCGCCTCCGTGCGCCACAGCCTGACCTGGTTGCCGCCGTATCGCCATGCCTCGGTCATCGGTCCCTCCCCCCTCTTGCCGCCGGTACCGCGCGTGTACAAACAACCCCCGTCTACGCGCTGTTGCTCGCCCGGCCCCTACCCCGGCCGCCACCGTATGGACCATGGATCACCCCATCGAGTGGCGCTACCCCCGCGCGCCCATCAGCGTCCCCCGCGCCCGTGCCCGTCTCGCCGCCCAGGCCCGGGAGTGGAAGCTGCCGGACGAGACCGCCGAGACGGCCGTCCTGCTCCTCAGCGAGCTGATGGCCAACGCCTGCTGGCACGCCCGCGTCCCCGGCCGGGAGATCTGGGTGCGGTGCCGGTTCGACGGGGAGCGGCTGCGGGTGGAGGTGCTCGACGCCGGGCGGGAGCTGCCCGTCCCGCGGGAGCCCCGGCCGCTGGCGGAGTCCGGGCGGGGTCTGGGGATCGTGGCGGCGCTGGCGGGGAGCTGGGGGGCGTACCCGAGGGAGTGCGGGATCGGGAAGGCGGTGTGGTTCGAGCTCGCCACGCCGCCGGTCGGTGACGTGAGCCCCCCCTAGGACCGGCCCCGGCCGGCCGGGCGGCGCCAGGCCGTTCCCGTCGCCGAGGCCGCGAGGGTCACCAGCAGGACCGTGATCAGCACGGGCAGCCAGCCGGGGACCAGGTCCCGCGTGCCGAGCGCGCCCGAGCAGGTCGTCTGCGGCGGGAACGCCGTCCGCGCGGCGGTCTCGGAGAGCCGGCAGGACAGGACCGGCGGGGAGGCCAGCGCGTACGCCACCACCAGCAGCGCGCCCGAGACGGCGGTCAGGACGCCGAAGCGGCGCCGGGAGCCCGGGCGGCGCAGGTGCGCGAACTCCAGGGCGAACGCGCCGATCAGCAGCAGGAGCAGGACGGCCTGGAAGAACCACCACGCGTACGCCAGGGCGCCGATCGCCGACAGCTCCGTACCGTCCGGGTAGACGCACGTGTCGTCGTACGGGAAGACCGTGCCCTCCACGCGGAAGGCGCCGCCGGGGCCGATCATGCCGTGCGAGCAGCGTTCCACGTGCTCCGAGACCTCGGTGACCAGGACGGTCAGCAGCCACAGAGGGACCATGACCGCGAGGACCGTGCCGAAGGCGAGCCATGCCCCGCTGGGGGACGGGAGCGCGGTCCAGACCCGTATGCGGCCGCGGGCCGTTTCGGTGGCGTACATGCCAGGAGACTAGATGAGTGAGTCCAAGGGATGGCCTGCGGACATAGGACGAGGGCGTCCAATGTCAGTGTGTGAAGACGGACCTGGACACCCTCGCGACAGCA